>CALHAX010000105.1 GCA_937931785.1 uncultured Hyphomicrobiaceae bacterium
ATCGGACAGGCATTCAGATCTCTCTTCCTCGTCGAATTCGTTTCGGCGTTCGGGCTTGCCATGCGATATTTCTTCCGCCCGAAATCGACACTGAACTACCCTTATGAAAAGGGACCGCTTTCACCACGCTTTCGTGGAGAACATGCGCTACGACGCTACCCGAACGGCGAAGAGCGTTGCATTGCGTGCAAACTGTGCGAAGCGATCTGCCCCGCGCAGGCCATCACGATTGAAGCCGGTCCGCGCCGCAACGACGGCACACGCCGCACAACGCGCTACGACATCGACATGGTGAAATGCATATATTGTGGCTTCTGTCAGGAAGCGTGTCCGGTTGACGCCATCGTCGAGGGCCCGAACTTCGAGTTCGCCACCGAAACACGTGAAGAACTCTACTACGACAAGGAGCGGTTGCTTTCGAACGGCGACCGCTGGGAACAGGAAATCGCCCAGAACATTTATCTGGACGCGCCATACCGCTGATCGCCATTCGGCGACGATGCAGGCACCAAAACGGAACGAAATACCGATGTCACTGGCTGGCTTCTTTTTCTATCTCTTTGCAGCGATTACCGTCGCTTCCGCCTTTATGGTGATCTCGGCCCGCAACCCGGTGTATGCGGTGCTGTTTCTCATTCTGGCATTCTTCAATGCAGCCGGTTTGTTCGTCCTGCTCGGCGCGGAATTCCTCGCGATGATGCTTGTCGTGGTCTACGTTGGCGCGGTGATGGTGCTGTTCCTTTTCGTCATCATGATGCTGGACGTGGATTTCGCTGAACTCCGCGCAGGTTTCTCGCAATACCTTCCCATCGGAGCCACCATCGGCGGTGTGCTGTTGATCGAACTCATCCTCGTTGTTGGTTCTTGGGTGACATCGTCGGGCGAGGCCCTGAAGATCGCAAGTCCGGTTCCAACGGAAGATGGCGTGACCAACACCGAAGCCATCGGACGCGTGCTCTACACACAGTACGTTTATTTCTTCGAGGCCGCAGGATTGATCCTGCTTGTTGCGATGATTGGTGCCATCGTCCTCACGCAGCGCGAGCGCGCCGGTGTCCGCCGCCAGAATATTGCAGATCAGGTGGCGCGTACGCCAGAGGCTTCGGTCGCCGTTGTTGAGGTGGCATCCGGTGACTCTGTCTTCCCGTCCAGCACGAGAGGATCGGAGTAGCACCATGGAAATCGGTCTTGGCCAATATCTGACGGTCGCCGCGATCCTGTTCACGCTTGGGATCTTCGGCATTTTTCTAAACCGCAAGAACGTCATCGTGATCCTTATGTCGATCGAGTTGATGCTGCTTGCAGTGAACATCAATCTTGTCGCGTTCTCGTCCTTCCTAGGAGACCTGACCGGACAGATATTCGCGCTTCTGGTGCTTACGGTGGCCGCCGGTGAAGCAGCGATAGGGCTCGCCATTGTCGTGGTGTACTTCCGCAACCGCGGATCGATCGCTGTCGACGATATCAATGCGATGAAAGGCTGACGGTCCATATGTATTCCGCCATTCTTTTCCTTCCGCTCATCGGAGCGATCATCGCAGGCCTCTTTGGCCGTATGATCGGCCACAAGGCTGCCGAGTACATCACCAGTGCACTGCTGGTGCTTGCTGCGTTGTTGTCCTGGATCGTTTTCTACGACATCGGGCTGTCAGCCGACGGCACAAAAGCCAAGGTCGAACTCTTCCAGTGGATCACGTCTGGCAGGCTCGATGTATCCTGGGGCATCCGGGTCGATACGTTGACCGCTGTCATGCTTGTCGTGGTCAACTCGGTGTCGGCCCTCGTTCACATCTACTCGATCGGCTACATGCACGACGATCCGCACCGGTCGCGTTTTTTCGCCTATCTGTCACTGTTCACGTTCGCGATGCTGATGCTCGTGACATCGGACAACCTGTTGCAGATGTTCTTTGGCTGGGAAGGCGTCGGCCTCGCGTCGTATCTGTTGATCGGGTTCTGGTATCAAAAACCGTCAGCGAACGCAGCGGCCATCAAAGCGTTCGTTGTGAACCGTGTTGGCGATTTTGGTTTTGCGCTCGGCATCTTCGGCGTCTTCGCTGTGTTTGGCAGCATCGATCTGGATACGGTATTTGCAGCGTCCGCCGAGCAAAAAGGCAAAACCTTCGAGTTCCTCGGTTACCAGCTCGATATCATGACAACACTCTGCCTGCTGCTCTTTATGGGGGCGATGGGCAAGTCGGCGCAATTCCTGCTGCACACCTGGTTGCCGGACGCGATGGAAGGCCCGACCCCTGTGTCCGCACTGATCCACGCCGCAACAATGGTAACGGCCGGTGTGTTTATGGTTGCGCGTCTCTCCCCACTCTTCGAGTTGTCGCAGGTTGCACGTGATGTTGTGACAGTGGTCGGGGCAACGACCGCGTTTTTCGCTGCAACTGTGGGCCTTGTACAGAACGACATCAAACGCGTCATCGCATACTCGACGTGTTCGCAACTCGGTTACATGTTCGCGGCTCTTGGTGTCGGCGCCTACGGCGTTGGAATTTTTCACCTCTTCACGCACGCCTTCTTCAAGGCACTGTTGTTCCTTGGATCCGGCTCGGTTATCCACGCCATGTCAAACGAACAGGACATGCGAAATATGGGCGGACTCGCATCGCGCATTCGTATCACCTGGATCATGATGCTGATCGGCACCGTGGCATTGACCGGCCTCGGCATTCCACACCTCATTGGTACCGCTGGTTTCTATTCCAAGGATGCAATCATAGAGGCGACACACGCAGTGCATTCGGGCGTCGGAAACTACGCCTTCTGGCTCCTCGTGGTGGCTGCATTCATGACGTCGTTCTATTCCTGGCGTCTGATGTTCATGACATTCCATGGCCGCTCTCGCGCCGAACCTGACGTGCTCAAGAAGGTCCATGAAAGCCCTCAAGTCATGCTGGTTCCGCTCTATATTTTGGCGGCAGGTGCATTGTTCGCGGGTGTCATTTTCTCAGGGTATTTCCTGTCGGACAGCGATGGAACGTTCTGGAAGGGTGCAGTGTTCTCGGCGAATGGCGACAAGGTCGTCCACGATATGCACCATGGCCCGGAATGGGTCTTGTGGGCACCAACCGTGATGATGGCAGCAGGGTTCGGATTGTCCTACCTGTTCTACATCGCAGCCCCGTGGTTGCCGGGTGCCTTCGCGAAGGCGTTCAGACCGCTCTACCTCTTCCTGCTCAACAAGTGGTACTTCGATGAACTGTACGACTTGATTTTTGTCCGTCCAGCCATGTGGCTTGGAAGGTTCTTCTGGAAAACAGGTGACGGGACCATCATTGACGGCATGGGACCGAACGGCATCGCAAGCCGTGTGATGGACGCCAGTGGGCGTATCGTGAAAGTCCAGACCGGCTACGTCTATCACTACGCATTTGCGATGTTGATCGGCGTTGCCATGCTTATCACCTACTTCATGTTTGCAGGGGGTGCGCCGTCATGATCGATGGTGGAATTCTGCTCTCAGCAGTCACATTCCTGCCGCTCGTCGGCGCCTTCTTCATCTTCGCGATGGTGCAGGGCGATGACGAAGCCGCGCAACGCAACGCACGCTACGTCGCGCTCTATACAACCATTGCCACATTCGCACTGTCGTTGTTCCTTTGGTGGAATTTCGATCCGTCAACGGCAGACTTTCAGTTCGTTGAAGACTACGCATGGCTTGGCGAAAACATTCGCTACAAGATGGGCGTGGACGGAATTTCCGTCCTCTTCGTGGTGCTCACCGCGTTCCTGATGCCGATCTGCATCCTCGCAAGCTGGGAGTCGATTGGCTCTCGTGTGAAGGAATACATGATCGCGTTTCTCGTTCTGGAAACGTTGATGATCGGCGTGTTCTGCGCGCTGGATCTTGTCCTGTTCTACCTGTTCTTTGAAGCCGGTCTCATCCCGATGTTCCTGATCATCGGGGTGTGGGGCGGCAAGCGTCGGGTCTACGCGAGCTTCAAGTTCTTCCTCTACACGTTGCTCGGCTCCGTGTTCATGCTCCTCGCCATCATGGCAATGTATTGGCATGCCGGCACGACAGACATCCCGACGCTGATGCAGGCGAAGTTCCCGTTTGCACCCATTGATGTGTTTGGGTTCGAAATTCCAGGCGGCATGCAGACGTTGCTGTGGTTCGCATTCTTCGCGTCCTTCGCTGTGAAAATGCCGATGTGGCCGGTCCATACCTGGCTGCCGGACGCGCACGTGGAAGCGCCGACAGCGGGATCGGTGATCCTCGCGGGTGTGTTGCTCAAGATGGGAGGCTACGGTTTCCTGCGGTTCTCGTTGCCGATGTTCCCTGTTGCGTCTGATTTACTCGCACCGCTCGTTTTCGCCATGAGCGTGATCGCGATCATCTACACTTCACTCGTTGCGCTGGCCCAGGAAGACATCAAAAAACTGATCGCCTATTCCTCCGTCGCCCACATGGGCTTCGTGACCATGGGCATCTTCACCGTGACGGTGCAGGGGATCCAGGGCGGCATCTTCCAGATGTTGAGCCACGGCATAATCTCCTCCGCCTTGTTCCTGTGCGTTGGCGTCATCTACGACCGTATTCACACGCGCGAGATTGCAGCCTATGGCGGGTTGGTCGAGCGTATGCCGGTCTATGCCGTGTGTTTCATGGTGTTCACGATGGCGAACGCGGGGCTTCCAGGCACCAGCGGGTTCGTCGGTGAATTTCTGACATTGCTCGCAGCGTTTACCGTGAATACCTGGGTGGCGGCGTTCGCAACGATCAGCGTGATCCTTGCTGCCGCTTACTCTCTCTATCTCTATCGCCGCATCATTTTTGGCAAACTCGAAAAGTCAGCGCTTGCCAATATCGTCGACATGAATCGGCGCGAGATGAGCTACATCCTGCCTCTCGTCGCACTGACGATACTGTTCGGTTTCTATCCGGCACCACTGATCGAGATCCATGACGTTTCCGTGCAAAAGCTGATTACAACCTATCAGCAGGCGCTTGCTGAAGCGGGTCGCCTGACAGACCTTGCGGGGCTGACGCAATGAGCGAACGCAATTTCAAATCGAAAACCATCACTTGCGGGAGCCGGCCATGGACGCCCTGATCGCCACGTTCGCGGGATACGCGCCGATCTACCCCGAACTCCTGCTTGCTTTTGGTGCCAGCGAGCTGCTTCTCCTCGGGGTCTTCGCATCGCGCATAAAAAGCGAGACAATGGTCTGGATTGCAATCGCCATCATGGGCGCTGCAGCACTCCTGATCTTCAATCAGGGGCTTGCCGTCGAGCAAATGTTCAACGGTAGCTTTGTCGTTGATCCGTTTGCTCGCTTTCTGAAACTGCTGGTGTTGCTGGGCTCGATCGTGACACTTTTCATGTCGCGGACAACGCTCAAGCGGCATGGCTTGCTCACTTATGAGTTTGCCGTTCTCGTTCTCTACGCAACACTCGGCATGATGATGATGATCTCCGCTGGTGATCTGATCTCAATGTATCTTGGTCTCGAGATGCAAAGTCTGGCGCTCTACGTCATCGCCGCCTTGCGCCGGGATTCGTTGCGCTCCAGTGAGGCAGGCCTGAAGTATTTCGTTCTCGGTGCCTTGTCGTCCGGTATGCTGCTCTACGGATCTTCGCTCGTCTACGGCTATACCGGTTCGACAATATTTGCCGATATCGCGACCTACCTGCAGGCAAATCCCGGACAGAACATCGGACTGATCTTCGGTCTCGTGTTCGTACTCGCCGGTCTGGCTTTCAAGATCTCTGCCGTGCCGTTCCACATGTGGACTCCGGATGTTTACGAGGGTGCCCCCACGCCGATCACGGCATTCTTTGCGGCGGCGCCAAAAGTGGCCGCTATGGCGCTGCTCATCCGCGTAACCATCGACGCGTTCCTTCCGGTCGTCGCGCAATGGCAACAGATCCTTGTGTTCATATCCATCGCGTCGATGATGTGGGGGGCGTTTGCAGCACTTGGGCAAACCAACATCAAGCGACTGATGGCCTATTCCTCCATCGGCCATATGGGCTTTGCGTTGGTCGGGCTTGCTGCTGGAAGCGCGGAGGGAACGAAGTCCGTTCTGATTTATATGGCGATCTATCTCGTCATGACATTGGGCGCATTCGCCTGCATCATGACGATGCGGCGCGGGGAAGTCGCGGTCGAAGAGATCGATGAACTGTCAGGCCTTGCGAACACAAATCTGCCCATGGCGTTTTTCCTGGCCATGCTTTTGTTCTCGCTGGCCGGCATTCCACCGCTTGCAGGCTTCTTTGCGAAATTCTATGTGTTCCGTGCCGCCGTTGAATCAGGCCTTTGGCCACTCGTCATACTTGGTGTGATCGCCAGCGTGATTGGGGCTGTCTACTACCTGCGTATCATCAAGGTCATGTTCTTTGACGATGCGAAGGAGTCGTTCGACATTATGCCTGCAGACATGAAGCTGGTCCTTGGGGCTTCTGGTGTGTTCATTCTGCTGTACGTGGTCTACCCGTCGCCGTTGGTGTCTGCCGCAGAAGCCGCGGCCAAATCAATTTTCCCGGGCTGAATGAGCAACACGATCGTTCTTGCGGACGGCTACCGGCACGTTGCACTTGGCGATGTCGGTTCAACGAACACCGAGGCCTTCCGCCGGTCAGACGGCGGAGAGACACCGTGCTTGTGGCTAACGGCCGAACGACAAACCATCGGTCGCGGACGCGGGGAACGAACATGGACGTCCGAACCGGGCAACCTGTATGCAACGCTTTTGCTGCACCTCGACGTTCCATTCCAGGCAGCGCTGCAACTCCCGTTTGTCGCAGGCGTCGCGGTCCATGATGCGATAACGCAATGCTGCGAAGTCCCCGATCTCGATCTGGCTCTGAAGTGGCCAAACGACGTCTTGTTGAATGACTGCAAGGTTTGCGGCATCCTCGTTGAAAGCCGAAAGCTGGTCGGACGTGAAACACTTGCTGTCGCCATGGGGTTCGGTGTCAACGTTGCTCACCACCCTGTCGACACGCGCCATCCGGCGATACATCTGGCCAAATATCGCCCCGAAATCACCTCTAGCGACGTATTCACGGCCTTGACGCACAGCGTGGCACAGGCACTCGATCACTGGGCCAATGGCGAAGGTTTTGCCACCATTCGCAAGCTGTGGCAGGACCGCGCGCTCCTGATCGGTCGCACGATGAGTGTTTCAGAAGGGCCAAGCCGAACCGAGGGTATCTACGCAGGGCTTGACGTGGACGGCGCGCTGCTGCTCAACGTGTCCGGCAAGACCCGTCGCATTCTGTTCGGCGACGTTATGTTTCCGGCTCCTGACGGTGCCTTTCCCAAAACCCAGGATTGATTTTACCGATGGCCGGTTCAAAAACTGACGACAATGCGCTGATGTATCTGCCGCTCGGCGGGGCCGGTGAGATCGGCATGAACTGCTATCTCTATGGGTATGGGCCACGCAAACAGCGCAAATGGCTGATGGTCGATCTTGGTTTGACGTTTCCGGGACCATCGGAGCCTGGTGTCGATGTCATTCTGCCGGATCTGACATTTATTGCCGAGCAATCAGAGGCATGCGTCGGAATTGTCCTGACCCATGCGCATGAAGATCATTTCGGCGCAGTGATCGATCTTTGGCCTTCACTTGAAGTTCCGATCTACGCGACGCCATTCACCGCAACACTGCTCAAGGCAAAACTGGCTGAATACGGTCGCGGGCTTGAAATCCCGATCCATGAGGTTGAGCTCAACAGTCGCTTCGACATCGGTCCGTTCAACGTTGAGATGATCACTGTCGCACATTCTATCCCTGAACCAAACGCGCTCTGCATTCGCACACCTGAGACAACGGTGTTGCATACCGGCGACTGGAAACTTGATCCGGACCCCGTGGCTGGCGAGCCAACCAACATCTCGCGTCTCAAGGAAATCGGTGAAGAAGGCGTGGATGTTCTGGTGTGCGATTCCACCAATGTCTTTCGCGATGGCGTCTCGCCGTCAGAAGCTGAAATCGCCAAATCCCTCAGCGAAGTCATCGGCGGATGCGATGGACGCGTCGCCGTCACAACCTTTGCCTCCAACGTTGCACGGATGAAATCCATCGCCGAAGCTGCAAACGCCAACGATCGACGGTTGGTTGTTGCCGGGCGCGCCATGCAACGCATGATAGGTGTGGCTGTCGAAACAGGCTATTTGCCCAAGGGGTTCACATTCCTGGATCAGGATGACTACGGTTACCAACCGCGCGACAAGGTTCTTCTGCTCTGTACCGGATCGCAGGGCGAAAGTCGCGCCGCCGTCGCCCGCATAGCAGCGGACACGCATCCCCACATCACACTGACCGCTGGCGACACCATGGTGTTTTCCTCCCGCACAATACCGGGGAACGAAAAGTCAGTCGGGGCAGTGCTGAACAGTCTGGCCGGGCAGGGGATCAATCTGATCACTGACAATGAGGCTCTCGTCCATGTTACAGGGCATCCGCGCCGCGAGGAATTGAAACAGATCTACGATTGGGTCAAACCCAAGCTGCTGGTGCCCATGCATGGTGAGATGCGGCACTTGCGCGAACATGTCCGTTTCGCCGAAGCCAACGGCATTGCCAAAGGTATGCTGGTTCGCAACGGCGATCTGGCACAACTCAGTGGGAACAAGCCGAGGGTCATCGATGATTTCCCGACCGGCCGGATTTTCCGCGATGGTCGCCTGATGCTCGGTGCTCAGGACCGCTCGGTCAGCGATCGGCGTAAGCTTTCACATGTTGGAATTTGCGTGGTGTCTGTCGTCGTATCGCCGAAGGGCGACATTCTCATCGATCCGGATCTGGTTCTGGATGGCATTCCGGAGTTCAACAAAGAGGGCAAGGCGATAGACGACCTCGCCTATACGGCGGTTGATGGCGCACTCGAGAGCATCCCGAAAACGCGCCGCAAGAATGTTGAAACCATCGAGAAGGCTGTAAGCCGAGCCGCCCGCAACGCCATCGCCGATGCCTGGGGCAAAAAGCCAATCTGCAAGGTGATGGTGTCGGTGATATAGAACATCGTCAGTCTGAGAACACACCGGAGCCACGATCATGCTGGGCCGCCTCAATCACGTTGCCATCGCCGTACCCGATATCAAGGCCGCCACAGCGGTTTATCGCGATACCTTGGGCGCAACTGTCACCGATGAAGTGCAACAACCCGATCATGGTGTCACAACGGTGTTCATAGAGTTGCCGAACACCAAGATCGAGTTGCTCGAACCGATGGGTGCGGAGTCGCCGATTGCAAAATTCCTGGAGCGGAATGGAAACGGAGGCATCCATCATGTGTGCTACGAAGTCGAAGACATCATAGCAGCACGAGACCGTTTGATCCGTGAGGGCGCCCGCGTGCTCGGCGACGGCGAACCAAAGATCGGCGCACATGGAAAACCGGTGTTGTTCCTCCATCCAAAAGATTTTTGTGGCACGCTGGTTGAACTGGAAGAAGCATGAGCATCACGTTTGGACTGGCGATCTATTTCATCCTCTGGTGGCTTGTGCTGTTTGCTGTTCTGCCCTTGGGCGTGCAATCGCAGGCGGACAGCGGATCCGTGGTTCCAGGCACGGAAGCGGGTGCGCCGCTCTCGCCTCAGATCGGCCGAAAGATGCTCATCACGACGGTGGTTTCCGCAGCGATCTTCGGCACATTCTACGGTTTGTCAGCGGCAGGCATTGTCGATTTCAACAGTCTGCTGTTCGGTCGAACATAAAAAAAGCAAGGCCCGCAGGCCTTGCTTTAGCGAAGTTTGACACTTCGTCTCGGAACATCTGCTCAATTCCAGAGGGAACAGGCGATATTCCATCATCCTCCCAAGACTTGGGCGCTGAACAAAGTCATGTTCATGTGTCCAGGTCCTTTTACGCACAACACGAAGACGTTACCCAATCGACTTTGGCAAGTCACGCATTTTGTTGAGAGAAATGAGTTCGTTCGCGTCATTCTCGCACCACCACGATCAGCCCGGTCGTGTAGTATTTGCCCAGCAAGGGATTCGTGGCTATAGCGCGTCTGATTCAAATGGAATCATGGCGCGACGGTCCAAGTCGTTCCACTGGCATTGCGGTGTCTCCATTTAAGTCGGACACACCCTAACAGGCCCGACACAACCCAGATCCTGAAAGCCTGAATATCATGCGTCTTTCGACCTATTTTCTACCTGTTATGCGGGATACGCCCAAGGAAGCCGAGATTGTTTCGCACCAGTTGATGCTGCGGGCCGGAATGATCCGCCAATCGAGCGCCGGAATCTATTCCTGGCTGCCGCTGGGCCTCCGCGTTCTGAAAAAGATTGAACAGATTGTTCGCGAAGAACAAAACCGCGCGGGTGCCCACGAAGTCTTGATGCCAACCATCCAGTCTGCCGATCTCTGGCGTGAGAGCGGGCGATACGATGATTATGGCGCCGAGATGCTGCGCATCACCGACCGGCATGATCGTGATATGCTCTATGGCCCAACCAATGAAGAGCAGATTACGCAAATATTTCGCGATGGAGTAAAATCCTACAAGGAATTGCCGCGCAATCTGTATCATATTCAATGGAAGTTCCGTGACGAGGTGCGGCCCCGGTTCGGCGTGATGCGCGGCCGGGAGTTTTTGATGAAGGATGCCTATTCCTTCGATATCAGCGCCGAAGCTGGTACGGTGTCCTACAACAAGATGTTCGTCGCATACCTGCGCACCTTCAAGCGCATGGGGCTGACAGCTATTCCCATGATCGCCGAAACAGGTCCGATCGGCGGCAATCTCAGTCATGAGTTCCTGGTGTTGGCAAAAACCGGCGAGAGTCAGGTCTACTGCCACGCTGACTTGCTCGCGGAAGCCCTTCCCGACGAGGGGGACTTGACAGATAGTGAGCTTCAGGGCGTCGTCGACCGCTGGACCGAACGCTATGCCGCTACTGAAGACAAATACGACCAGGCTGAATTCGAAGCTGCAGTCCCCGAGGACAAACGCGTTTCGGCACGCGGGATCGAAGTTGGCCATATTTTCTTCTTTGGAACCAAGTATTCGGAACCTCTGGGATGCAAAGTGCAGGGGCCGAACGGCGAGATGATCACAATCCAGAGCGGATCTTACGGTGTTGGGGTGTCGCGCCTCGCGGGCGGGATCATCGAAGCATTTCACGATGATGACGGCATCATCTGGCCCGCCTCCGTGGCGCCGTTTCATGTCGGGCTCATCAACCTCAAGGCAGGCGACGCAGATTGCGACGCAGCTTGCGAAATGCTTGACCGTGAACTGGCTGCGGCTGGTATCGATGTTCTGTATGATGACCGCGACGAGCGGGCAGGGGCGAAATTCTCGACCATGGACCTGATTGGTCTGCCTTGGCAGGTCATCGTCGGGCCCAAGGGTTTGAAATCAGGCGAATTCGAAGTGAAGAACCGCGCAACAGGCGAACGGCTCTCACTCTCGCCGCAAGCGACCGCCGCCCATCTGAAATCTGCACTTGCCGACGTTCTGTAACCTTCACGATAACGCCGGGATCATCCTTTATGTCCGCTGAAGCCACATCAGCCTTTGCGCCGTTCGAATGGCTCCTCGCCCGACGCTATTTGCGCTCGCGGCGCGGGCAGGGGTTTATTTCGGTAATTGCCGGGTTTTCCTTCCTTGGAATCATGCTGGGCGTCATGACGTTGATTGTTGTCATGGCGGTCATGAACGGCTTTCGCGAGGAACTCCTCACAAAGATGCTCGGCATCAACGGCCACGCGATCGTTCACAAGATCGGTGGAGACTTCGAGGACTATGACGACGTATCGGGTCGGCTGGCACAGGTGAGTGGGGTCAAGGCCGCGATCCCGCTTATTGAAGGTCAGGTCATGGTCTCAGGCCCGACGCAGAATTCAGGTGCATTGGTTCGCGGCATGCGCGGCGCTGATATCACGAAAATGAGTATGCTCTCCCAAAGCCTGCGTTTTGGAACCTTCGAAGGCTTCGACACCGGCGACGGCATCGCTGTCGGCACACGTCTCGCCAATTCGCTGGGATTGAGTGTCGGCGAAAAGATGACGCTCATCAATCCGCGTGGGCGCGTTACACCTTTCGGCACGAAACCCAACATCAAGCGCTACACCATCAGCGCAATTTTCGAGATCGGAGTCAGTGAATACGACCGCACCATCGTGTTCATGCCGTTGAAAGAAGCGCAGGCGTTCTTCAACCATCGCGCACGCGTAACAGTTCTCGAAGTGCTCGCAGACAATCCCGAAAGTATGGATGGCCTGAAGGCGGACCTGAAGCGCGCAGGTGGACCAACAATTCACGTCACGGACTGGCGCGAACGGGACGGTTCGTTCCTCAAGGTTCTTGAGGTTGAGCGGAACGTAATGTTCATCATCCTGAGCCTGATCGTTCTCGTTGCGACACTGAACATTGTCTCAGGTCTGATGATGCTCGTGAAGGACAAATCACGTGACATTGCCATCATGCGCACCATGGGCGCGACACAGGGTGCGGTCATGCGCGTGTTCCTGATCACGGGCGCAAGTATCGGCATTGTCGGCACGATTGCCGGATTTATTCTCGGCCTCCTGATCTGCTGGAACATCGATCCGATCTACAACTTTGTGTCGCTCGTTCTGGGACGCGAACCCTTCGACCCGAATATATATTTCCTCTCCCGACTGCCTGCAAAAATGGACGTCGGTGAAACCGCATCTGTTGTTCTCATGGCGCTCGTCCTGTCTGTGCTGGCGACGGTGTATCCCTCATGGAAAGCCGCCAAGACAGATCCTGTGGCGGCGCTGCGATATGAGTAGCGCTCCCATGGAAACATCATCACCCACAATTGAATTCCGGGAACTGCAACGGACCTTTGCCCAGGGTGAGCGCAGGATTGTTGTGCTGGAGGGGGCCTCGGCCAGTCTTTTTCCAGGCCAATCGGTTGCACTCGTTGGGCCGTCGGGTTCCGGTAAATCGTCACTGCTTCACATCGCAGGACTTCTGGAGAAACCAGATGCAGGCGAAGTTCTGATCGATGGACGGAATTGTCTTGGGCTGAACGATCACGAGCGCACCGCAATCCGTCGCACAACCATCGGGTTCGTCTACCAGTTCCATCACCTGCTGCCGGAATTCTCAGCATCCGAAAACATTGTCGTTCCGCAAATGATCGCCGGAAAAACGCGCAGGGCGGCGCGCGTCGAAGCGGATAAGGCACTGGCTTTGCTCGGCCTCGAAGGCCGTGGCGGTCATCGGCCCGGCGAATTGTCGGGTGGTGAACAGCAGCGTGTTGCCATAGCCCGGGCTCTGGCCAACAAACCTCGCGTTCTGCTCGCCGACGAACCGACCGGTAACCTGGACCCGGAAACATCCGATCGTGTCTTCAATCAGCTCATGGACATCATCCACACCACGGGCGTTGCAGCCCTGATCGCCACCCACAACATGGATCTCGCCCAACGCATGGACCGTGTCCTGACGCTTGATGCCGGCAAGATCGTCGAAGTGACCGAGGCCTACAAAGCGCTGAAGTAGCGGTGCCCTGGTTGTGAATTCACTGCCGATTGCCATCGGTGTGTGACCCGGTTTTCAGGTAACCTGTGTCTATGGCCGATTCTCCGTTCATCCACCTCCGGGTTCATTCCGCATATTCCTTGCTGGAAGGCGCGTTGCCGATTGCGACACTCGTCGATCTGGCGACGAAAGACGGCATGCCGGCGTTGGCGATCACCGATACGAACAATCTGTTCGGCGCGCTGGAATTCTCCGAGAAAATGTCAGGCGCGGGCATTCAGCCGCTCACCGGCTGCGCGCTACAGCTCCTGGTCGAACCTGAACGCGACGGCCCCACGCCGCCCGGTGGGCATCGTCCCGTCAGGGCAGGCAGCATCGCCGTGCTCGCGAAGGACGCTAAGGGCTACGCCAACCTGATGGCGCTCACGAGTGCTGCCTTTCTGGGCGAGGGCAGGGCGGACAACCCAGGCATCAGTTTTGCCGATCTGGAAGCACATGCGGATGGGCTGATCGCGCTAACGGGCGGCCCGGATGGTTGCATCGACGGTATGATCTGGAATGGGCAGGTCGAGGCTGCAACAGCACGTTTGGATCAACTCATTGGATTGTTCGGTGACCGACTCTACGTCGAAATCCAGCGCCATGGTCGAGCGGAAGAAAAACAAGTCGAACCGCAGTTGCTCAAACTCGCCTACGACAAAGGCCTCCCGCTTGTCGCGACGAACCAGTGCTTTTTCCCGAACCGCGAGGACTACGAGGCGCACGACGCCCTTATCTGCATCGCAGACGGGCGGTACGTTTCGGAAGATGATCGCCGCCGTCTGACACCGGAACATTACTTCAAGTCGCAAGACGAGATGCGCAAGCTGTTCGCAGATCTTCCCGAGGCCCTCGAGAACACATGCGAGATCGCCAAACGGTGCTCTCACCGCCCGAAAACGCATCCACCGATCTTGCCGCAGTTTGTCCAGGTCGGGGATGACGACCCGGAAGCCATGCTGGCCGCCGAAGCGGCTGAGATGATCCGGCAGTCGGAAGAGGGGCTTGAAGCCCGCCTTGAAAAACATGGCTGCGCGGAAGGACGTACGGAACAGGAATACCGCGACCGCCTCGCGTTCGAACTCGATATCATCGTGAAGATGAAATTCCCGGGTTACTTCCTGATCGTTGCTGACTTCATCAAGTGGGCGAAGGATCAGGGTATCCCGGTCGGGCCGGGGCGTGGTTCGGGTGCCGGTTCCGTGGTGGCCTGGTCGTTGACGATCACCGATCTCGACCCCCTTGAATTCGGACTGATCTTCGAACGCTTCTTGAACCCGGAACGCATATCGATGCCGGATTTCGATATCGATTTCTGTCAGGATCGGCGCGACGAAGTCATTCGCTACGTGCAGGAAAAATACGGACGCGATTACGTCGGCCAAATCATCACGTTCGGTAAGCTGCAGGCTCGTGCCGTGCTGCGCGACGTCGGTCGCGTGCTGCACATGCCGTACGGACAGGTCGACGGCCTCTGCAAGATGGTGCCGAACAATCCGGCCAATCCAACCACCTTGCCGGAGGCCATCGAGGAAGAACCGAGACTGCAGGAAGCCCGCGACGGCGATGAGCAGGTCGCAAAGTTGCTTGAAATCGGACAGAAACTCGAAGGGCTTTACCGCCACGCCTCGACTCACGCCGCTGGCGTTGTAATCGGCGACCGTCCGCTCACCCAGCTTGTCCCGCTCTATCAGGACCCGCGTTCGGATTTGCCCGCGACCCAGTTCAACATGAAATGGGTCGAACCCGCAGGTCTCGTGAAATTCGACTTTCTCGGCCTCAAGACGCTCACAGTCATTCAAAAGGCGCTGGAGTTCGTACTTGCGAATGGTGTCGAACTCGATTTTGCGGACATCGGCCTGAAGGATGAAAAGACCTACGAAATGTTGGCCCGCGCTGACACGGTTGGCGTGTTCCAGCTGGAATCGACGGGTATGCGCGATGCCCTGCGCCGTCTGCGTCCTGACCGCTTCGAAGACATCATCGCCATGGTTTCGCTCTATCGCCCGGGCCCGATGGACAACATTCCGACCTACATCGCGCGCAAGCACGGCGAAGAGGAGGTTGACTGCCTTCATCCAATGCTTGGCGAAGTGCTTGAAGAAACCTATGGCGTCATCATCTATCAGGAGCAGGTTCAAAAAATTGCTCAGGTAATGGCCGGATACACACTCGGTCGCGCTGACGTGTTGCGTCGCGCCATGGGTAAAAAAGACAAGGCCGTCATGGCCCAGCAAAAGGCTGAGTTTGTCGAAGGTGCCGTCGCCAACGGTGTGAAGAAAAACTCCGCGGCCTACATCTTCGAGCTGGTCGACAAGTTCGCGGGGTACGGCTTCAACAAGTCCCACGCTGCCGCCTATGCGCTGCTGGCGTACCAGACCGCCTATCTCAAGGCGAATCATCCGGTTGAGTTTCTGGCCGCTTCCATGACGCTGGATCTTGGGAATACCGACAAGCTGAACGTGTTCGCGCAGGAAGCCCGGCGCTGCGATATCGAATTGCTCCCTCCGTGCGTGAATTCATCCCACGTCGATTTCAAACCGGAGAACGGTGCGATCCGGTATTCCATGGCTGCGCTGAAAAGCCTGGGGCGTGGTGCCGTCGAACAGATTTGCGCCGAGCGTGACAAAGCCGGAACGTTTGCAAACCTCGGCGAATTCGCCACACGCCTCGATCCCCGCAGCATCAACAAGCGCGGTCTGGAAGTTCTGGCCGCCGCCGGGGCATTTGAAAGCCTTATGCCCGATCGTGCGCTCGTTCACACTAACGCCGACATCATCATGGGATCCGCCCAGCGTACGCAGGCAGACAAGGAAAGCGGGCAGAATTCGCTCTTTGGCGATGAAGCCGAAGCCGCACCGCTCGAACTCCGCCCCGCAAAATCATGGCGGACGGACGAAAAACTGACGAAGGAATTCGAGGCCATCGGGTTTTATCTCTCCGGACACCCGTTGGACGATTACCTGGACCTGTACGAGCAACTTAATATTTCGTCCTGGCGCGAATTCGAATCCGAGATTGCCGAAGGAGCATCGACGACCGGAACGCTCGCCGCAACGGTGTCTTATGTGAACGAGCGCCGATCCCAACGCGGCAACCAGTTCGCGTTCATCGGCTTTTCGGACCCCACGGGACAGTACGAAGCCATTATCTTCTCCGACATGCTGAACGCCGCGCGCGATCTCCTGCATTCGGGTGAGCCGCTACTGATACGTGTCGATGCGAAACGTGAAGATGACGTCGTCAAGGTCAATGCCCAGGGTATCGAAAGCCTCGACAAGGCCGCTGGTAACGCCAACAAGGGCGCAACGATTACCCTGAATAAAGACGCTTGCTTCAAGACGCTGAAGGACTATCTCGATAGACCCGGACGCGGCAACGTTACTCTGAATCTGCTACTTGAGGAATGCGGTCGAAGATCAACCGTCAAGCTTTCCCGAAAATGCGACCTCTCGAAACGCACGATCGAGGACCTGCGATTGACCACGGGTGTCGTTGAGGTCGATGTCGAACACGCATGACGTCGTGCTTTCAATCCGTGCGTGGCAATGATCGCCTGGATGGAGAGGTTATGTCAGCAACAGAAATCATCAGACCTTGTCCCGAACGGCGTTGGGTGTGCCAAATACTGGGCAGTATGCGGGAGATCGCAGCAAATTGACCAGCGGTCGCAACGCGTAATGTTCTGGTTCACACCCAGCAACGGAAATTGTGATGTCGTCAAATCATAGTTGCTCTAATGCATCATTTAAAACTTTCGCGAGATACTCTACGGAATTGTGATGCACGGACGAGCTCCGTGCTGATGTAACCGCTAATAGTAGAGTTATTTGGCTGAACTGACGCGTTGTGCGTCTACAAAGTGCAACATCAGTCGGGATTGAAATGGACGCAGTTCGGCAAAAGCAAGGACAAGGCCAATGATCGAATTTCCACGAACACGGATGCATTGGTCACTGGGGATTTTGGTCGCACTCGGGATTGCATGGATTGCCCCCAAGGTGCATGCCGCAGATCTTGGGGGAGATTGTTGCGCTGATCTGGAAGAGCGGATTGCCGAGCTTGAGGCGACGACTGTACGTGCCGGAAACCGGAAGTTGAAAGTTTCGCTAAGTGGTCATGTCAACGAGTCATTGCTCTACTGGGACAACGGCGGTGATAGCGATGTCTACCAGGTGGGCAACATTTACTCGTCGACACGTGCGCGCATCCGTGCAACCGGGCGCATAAATAGTGATCTGACAGCAGGAATGCTGATCGAGTTTGAATTTGTCAATGCGTCGTCGGCAGGTGTCTCGGAAGAAAACGATGACACAAACGGCGCGATCGGAATCCGTAAAACCGACTGGTTCATCAAAAGCGCGACATTCGGAAAGGTGACTGTCGGACAAAGTTCGTTGACCACCGATGATATCATTCTGATCAATACAGGTGGTACGGGTGAATTCGCGACAAGTGATACGCCGTTGATTGTCGGTAACTTCAACGTCTTTTCGAGCACTGGATTCCTGAACACACAGTACGATCAGGTTCTCGGTGGCGCCGGCATTTCTTTGGCACCGGGCGCAACGGGAGTTTTGGGGGCGGGGCAGATTCCACTCGATACGGCGCGATCAAACATCGTCCGTTATGACACCCCCACTTTTGCAGGTTTCTCGGCTGCTGTAGCTTGGGGCGAAGACGATGTTTGGGATGTCTCGACCTATTACGACGGCGGTTTCGGGGACATCAAGCTCAAAGGCGGCATCGGTTATCTCAAGAATGATGATCCAAACGATTCCGGCCTTGGTCCGGGGACATTCGAAGAGCTGAAGGGATCAGGCACTATTCTACATGATCCAACCGGCCTTTACCTGCACGGTGCGTTTGTTCACCGCAAGTTGGACGGTATTGGTTTTGCCGATGTCAACGGCAGCGATCGTCCGGACTTTTCGACATTTTACCTCCAGAGCGGTATCAGGACAGCGCTCAATTCATTGGGCAAAACGACTTTGTTCGGTGAATACGGTGAATCCCACGACGGCGTAACCGGTCTTGCTGATCCTGGTGCGGGCATCGCCCGAATTACGAGCAGTGAGGGACAGATCTGGGGACTGGGTATCGAACAGGATCTCGATGCGGTCGGTATGGAACTCTACCTCACGTACCGCAATGTCGATGTTGATATTTCTGGCACCGTTGTCGGTGGAGGGGCAGTTGCGATCGATGACGACAATCTTGATCTGATCCTCACAGGGGCACGCATCTTTTTCTGATGCGATTGGAGGAGACACGTCTTATCGGCAGTTCTAGCGATACCTGAAATCGTATCTTCCTGGCGCTTTTAACCTCTCTTTTTACTCTTGTTCTGCGAGATACGGCTGGTCTGTCCTGTTGATTTGTCGTTTGACTTGCGATGCGTGAGATCAGGCGCATTGGAGGCATCTTCATCAATCAGCTTGCGCCATCGCCCCAGCCGGGCCTCGTCAACCTCTCCGCTTTCAACAGCCTTCAGAATGGCACAGCCGGGCTCAACCAGATGCTGGCAATCGTTGAACCGACACTGACCCGTGAGGGCGTCGATGTCCGCGAACAGATCGCCAATGCCAGCCGCAGCGTCCGTCAGTTGCAACTCACGCATGCCCGGTGTGTCGAGGACAATGCAGCCACTCGCGACAATGTGGAGTTGTCGCCGTGTCGTTGTGTGACGCCCTTTGGCATCGTTCTCGCGTATCGCTTGCGTTTCAATCGACTGGCTTCCAGCCAGAGCGTTCGTCAGTGTCGACTTGCCCACGCCGGATGAGCCGAGAAACGCAACGGTTTTGCCTGGCTTGCACCACTCACCCAGCTTGGCCTCCGGTTCATCGCCGCGCGCATCAAGCACCACGACCGGAACCAGATCAGAAATCGATTGCGCCTCTGTCACATAGTTGTCGCTTGAGGCAACGAGATCGCTTTTGGTCAAGACGATGACGGGGGCGATTTCGGCATCAAGGACCATGGCAACGTAACGCTCGAGCCGCGCAATGTTGAAGTCCGGATTGCACGAGGACACGATGAACGCGGTGTCAATGTTGGCGGCAATCAACTGCACGTTCCGACCTGTTCCCGGAGCCCATCGCTTCAATAGGCTCGCGCGATCCAGAACGCGGCTCGCCTGTGGATCTGTGCGATCCAGAAGCAACCAATCGCCAATCGTTGCGTCCGGAATGACTGGCGTTTTTTCGTCGATGGCGTTGCCGACGACATGCAGCGCATTGCGGTGCACTTCAACAATGCGAACGGGCGGTGTTTGCGCGAAATCATCCACGCTGACCTGTTGCGCAAAATGTGGCTGCCAGCCAAGCGTCTCGATTGTCGGCAATGTCCGCTCCAATGCATCGGCATCTGGCGTGGGTCGAAGGGGGGTGGGATTGTCCCGCGTCACTGAGGTTCAACTTTCATGCCCTGGCCACAAGAACAATGCGGGGCAAGGCGGTCGTGATGTTTGATAATATAAATCAACACGCACGCAACACCACCTGATGGCAACGCTTTTTCCTCGACACCACCCATCAGTTCTTAAACCCGTTCCGGTGAACAGCGTTTTTCGTGTCAACTCTGGCTCACAGGAGGCGTCGCTATCCCGCAACGCAATATTCCTCTTGCGCCGGCGCAAACCCCGTGTATAAACCGCCCCATCTCTCACGCAGGTTTTGCGGTGACGGGCGCAAATTCGCTCGGGCTTCGCTCCGGTGGCAGGTCATCCGACCAGCTTCTTTCCTGCGGACGTACAACCGGTCAAGGATATACAACTATGGCGCTGCCTGATTACAGCATGCGTCAGCTCTTGGAAGCTGGCGTTCACTTCGGTCACCAGACACACCGCTGGAACCCGAAAATGAAGAGTTTCATCTTTGGAGCTCGCAACAACATCCACATTCTCGACCTCGCGCAAACGGTGCCCCTGCTGCATCAGGCGCTTGTGAAGGTCTCTGAAACGGTGGCGCGCGGCGGTCGTGTGCTTTTTGTTGGCACCAAACGCCAGGCATCGGAAATCGTAGCCGCCTCGGCGCGCAACTCTGCACAATACTACATCAATCACCGTTGGCTTGGCGGTACGCTGACCAACTGGAAGACCATTTCGCACTCGATCAAACGTCTGAAGGAGCTTGATGAGCTTCTCGCTGGTGAAGCATTGGGCCTCACCAAGAAAGAACGCCTGAACCTGACGCGCGAACGCGACAAGCTGGAAACGGCACTCGGCGGTATTCGTGACATGGGCGGTGTGCCGGATCTGCTGTTTGTGGTCGATACGAACAAGGAAGCCATTGCAGTTGCGGAAGCGCGCAAGCTCGGCATTCCCGTGATTGGCATCGTTGACTCCAACAGTGATCCCGATCCGATTGATCACCCGGTTCCAGGTAACGATGACGCCGGTCGCGCAATCTCATTGTATTGCGACCTTGTGGCCCGTGCCTGCATTGACGGCATTGAGCGCGGCCAGGGTTCGTCGGGTGTCGACATCGGCGCAATGGAAAACCCGACAATGGAAGCAGCGGTCGTCGCCGCACCAGTGGCGGCCCCGGCAGTACCCGTTGAAGCGCCGGCTGCCCCTGCGGCAGCGACTCCGGCTGCCAATGGTGCGGACACTCCAGCGGCGCCTGCACCCGCTGGAACCTACAAGGGCCTCGAGGCGCCTGATGGTGATGCCGACGATCTCTCTCAGATTAACGGTGTTGGTCCGGTGCTGGTCGAAAAGCTCAACGGCATGGGCATCTATCACTTCAAACAGATTGCAGCGTTTACGCCTGAAGACATCGCTGCCGTCGACGACGCACTGAGCTTCAAGGGGCGTATCGAGCGCGACGACTGGATCACCCAGGCCAAGACATTGATGGAAGGGATCGTCGGTTAGTCTCCGGCGCTTCCGTCCCGAACGCACACGAAAACTGAACTCTGACCTTCTCTCGAGGCTGACATGGCAACGATCACAGCGGCATTGGTGAAAGAACTGCGCGAAAAGAGCGGCGCAGGCATGATGGACTGCAAGGCAGCCCTCACGGAAAACAACGGCGACATGGAAGCCGCGGTGGACTGGCTCCGCACGAAAGGGCTCGCCAAGGCGGCCAAGAAAGCCGGACGCGTCGCAGCGGAAGGTCTTGTCGGTCTGGCAACAGACGGCAGCAAGGGTATTGTTGTCGAGGTGAACTCCGAAACAGACTTCGTTGCACGCAACGACGGTTTCCAGGACATGGTCGAAGGTATCGCCAAAACGGCACTCGGTGTTGATGGCGATTACGACAAGCTTTTAGCGACCAATTTTCCGGGTTCCGACAAGACTGTGGAAGCCTACGTTACAGAAATGATCGGCACGATTGGTGAGAACATGAATGTGCGCCGCTCGGCTGGTGTTTCGGTCGATGAAGGCGTTGTGGCAAGTTACGTCCACACGGCGGTCCGCCCAACACTCGGCAAGATTGGTGTCCTCGTCGGCATGAAGTCGTCTGGCGATGCTGGCAAACTTGCAGAATTCGGCCGCAAGGTCGCGATGCATGTGGCGGCAACCAATCCGCTCGCCGTCGACGTCACAGAGTTGCCCGCAGACGAGGTTGAACGCGAAAAAGCGGTTTACTCCGAGCAGGCCCGCGAGTCCGGTAAACCCGAAAACATCATCGAGAAGATGGTCGAAGGACGGATGCGCAAGTTCTACGAGGAAGTCTGTCTCCTGAAGCAGACCTTCGTGATTGACGGCGAGAACACGGTCGAGAAGGCTCTGGAAATCGCTGCCAAGGACATCGGCGCGCCCATCACGATCACTGCATTCGAACGCTTCGAGCTTGGAGCCGGCATCGAGAAAGAAGAAGAAGATTTCGCAGCAGAAGTCGCAGCAACCGCCGCAGGCGGCTAATCCCGCGGAGGGAGGCTTGTGATGGCGACCCCACTCTACAAACGCGCTCTGATCAAACTCTCAGGTGAAGCCCTGATGGGCGACAGTGCCTACGGCATTGATGTGCCGACGGTCGCCCGGATTGCCGCGGACGTGAAGGAAGCTGCAGAAACCGGTTGTGAAATCTGTCTGGTGATCGGTGGCGGCAACATCTTCCGTGGTGTTGCCGGCGCCGCTGGTGGCATGGAACGTGGCACTGCCGATTATATGGGGATGCTGGCGACAGTCATGAATGCCCTCGCATTCCATGGTGCCCTTGAACAGGCTGGTGTCGAGGCTCGTGTCCTCTCAGCCATTCCCATGGCCACGGTCTGCGAACCGTTCACAACACCGCGCGCCAAACGACATTTGAGCAAGGGGCGGGTCGTGATTTTCGCCGCGGGAACCGGCAACCCCTTCTTCACAACAGACACCGGTGCTGCGTTACGTGCCGCAGAAATGGGCTGTGATGCTCTGATAAAGGCCACCCAGGTTGATGGCGTCTACAGTGCCGACCCCAAAACCAGCCCTGACGCGGAGCGGTATGAAACTTTGACGTTCAGCGATGTTCTTGCCCGCGATCTCAGGGTGATGGACGCTGCAGCAATTGCTTTGGCCCGCGACAACAACATACCGATCGTCGTTGGTGCCCTCGGAGAATCCGGGAATCTTGCAAAGATTTTATGCGGCACAGCGCGCGCGACTGTGGTCAGGTCCAAGGCGTGACTTGATCTGACGGCCTGCTTGCGTCCATATCGCCAGTCAGCACGGTTCGTTCGAGTTTTGCAGACGAAAACCGCCCACCGCGACGGGAGAAACCACCATGGCCGCCGAAGACTTTGACATCGCCGATCTTGAGCGTCGTATGGATGGCGCCATTGCGTCCCTGAAAAACGATTTTGGCGGATTGCGGACCGGCCGCGCCAGTGCCGCGTTACTCGATCCGATCACAGTTGACGCGTATGGCTCGAAAATGCCGCTCAACCAGGTCGCAAACGTATCGGTGCCTGAACCCCGCATGATCACAGTGCAAATCTGGGACAAAAGCCAGATTTCAGTCGTTGAAAAAGCCATCCGGGAATCCAGTCTCAACCTCAATCCGATCGTTGATGGTCAAAACCTGCGAATTCCGATTCCGGAACTCAACGAGGAACGTCGCCAGGAAATTGCAAAAACTGCACACAAATACGCCGAAGGTGCACGTATTGCCGTGCGAAATGTGCGTCGCGATGGCATGGATATTCTGAAGAAGCTCGAGAAGGACAAGGACATCGGCGAAGATGACCAGCGTTCACTGTCGACCAAGGTTCAGGAATTGACGGACAAGTTCATCAAGATCATCGATGAAACCGCGGAAGCCAAAGAAGCCGAGATCATGCAAGTTTGATCCAGCGCAGGTTCGGATTTCCTGTTCGACCGGAACGCCATTTCTTTTTATCTGCAAAGCCTTTCACCACAAATGACAATGTCACCCGCCCACGATGATACCGACAAGTTAAGCGTTCCAGCGCATATCGCGATTATTATGGACGGTAACGGTCGCTGGGCGAAAAAGCGCGGCCTCCCGCGGACCGAGGGACATCGCCGTGGTGTCGAGGCCGTCCGCAAGACGCTGCGCGGGGCGATGGAGCTTGGTATCGGTCATCTGACATTGTTCAGCTTTTCCTCCGAAAACTGGTCGCGCCCAGCATCCGAGGTGAGTGATTTGATGGGGCTTTTGCGACGCTACATTCAGCGCGATCTTGCAGAGATGCACAAGAACGGTGTCCGTCTGCGTGTGCTTGGAACAAATGAAAATGTCGCTCCAGATATCGTAACCACGATTGAAGAAGCCGTGAAGTTGACGCGTGACAACACGCGGATCGAGTTGAATGTCGCCTTCAACTACGGGTCGCGTCAGGAAATGGTGCGCGCCACGCAAGCTATTGCAGCACGCGTTGCAGCTGGCGAGATCGGTGTCGCTGAGATCACCGATAGCTATATCTCGGATCATCTCGATACAGCGGGCACGCCCGATCCGGACCTGCTGATCCGCACAAGCGGAGAAAAACGCATCTCGAACTTTCTCCTTTGGCAACTGGCCTACACGGAACTGGTATTCACCGACACGCTGTGGCCCGACTTCTCGAAAGACGATCTCGAAACCGCCATTGCCGATTTTCATTCCCGTGATCGCCGTTATGGTGGTCTGACAGCGCAGACATCTGCATGAGCGATGATCAACCAAACGCGGCTCATCCCGCAGCACCACGACTAGGGGCGGATTTCCGGACACGCGTTGGCTCAGCCATCGCGATGATCATTATTGCAGCAGCGGCAACGTGGTTGGGCGGCTGGTGGTTCGCAGCGCTTGTCATGGTTGGTGGCAGCATCATCATGTGGGAATGGGCGAACATGACGGGCGGCCAGACGTCGGGGTTCGTGTTCCTGACCCAGTGCGTCACGATCATTGCCATGATCGCCAGTCTGATGGTCCCGACATTCTGGGTTGGTCTGCTTCCGCTGTGGGCGATCGCCTGGACGGCGGGGACTGTACTTGTCATGTGGCTCGCGAAAGACAATGGTCCCGAAGATGCCGTAACCGGGCTTATGTATGCAGCCCTGCCGTGTGCCGGTCTTGTCTGGTTGCGCAACGAAACAGCACTCGGGCTGGAAGCCGTCAGCTTCCTGTTTGTCGTTGTCTGGGCGACAGATATTCTTGCCTATGTCACAGGACGGTTTTTCGGTGGTCCGAAATTGTGGCCAGCCGTGTCACCAAAGAAAACCTGGTCCGGCGCATTGGGCGGAACAGCAGGTGCCGTGATAGGCGCACTGTGCATGGCGATGGCCGTGCCCGGAACGTGGTGGGTGCGCATTGCGCTCTTTGGCTTGCTGCTGTCAGTCATTTCCCAGTTCGGAGATCTCGCGGAATCCGCGTTGAAACGGCACTACGATATCAAGGATTCCAGCAATCTGATTCCAGGACATGGCGGGGTGCTGGATCGTGTTGACGGACTGTTGTTCGCAACGTTTGCGGCAGTGGTGTATGTTCTGGTCTTCGGGTCTGTGACAGCACCTGCAACATCACTGCTCATTGGTGGAACGGGTTAGAAACATGCTGACGCGCTCCGCGACCGTTTCACGCTCATGCGTACCATTACCTGAGCCAGCGGCCACTGCTTCGCAGGCCGGTCCAAGACGGATTTCAATTCTTGGCGCGACCGGTTCAATTGGTGAAAGCACCCTCGACATCGTTCGGCGCAACCGCGACGACTATAAGGTTGTGGCGTTGACGGCCAACGGCAATACCGAAGCGTTGGCCAGACTCGCAATTGAATTTGATGCGGAATTCGCAGCACTGGGTGACGCGGACAAATATTCCGAACTCCACGCGGTCCTCGAAGGAACGTCGATCCAATATGGAGCAGGAGAAGAGGCGCTCGATGAAGCGGCCTCGATCAACGTTGACTGGACGATGGCTGCGATTGTCGGCATCGCTGGGCTGCGCCCGACCATCGCAGCCATGAATGCCACCAACACCATTGCGTTGGCGAACAAGGAATGCCTGGTTTCCGCTGGTTCAGTGTTTACCAGGGCGATGCAAGACACTTGTACGACATTGATCCCAGTCGATTCAGAACACTCGGCGGCGTTTCAGGCCATTGATGCGTCGGGCGCGGAAAACATCGAAACCATCACACTGACGGCATCGGGTGGGCCGTTCCGTGAATGGGATGCCGCACGTATTGCAAGCGCCACCCGCGCTGAAGCACTCGCGCATCCCAAGTGGTCCATGGGACCCAAAATTTCGATTGATTCCGCGACTCTCATGAACAAGGGGCTGGAAGTCATTGAAGCCTGGCACCTGTTTCCGGTTGAGCCAAACCAGATTGATGTCGTTGTCCACCCGCAATCGACAATCCATTGCCTCGTGTCCTATCGCGACGGCTCCGTACTGGCGCACCTTGGCGCACCAGACATGCGCACGCCGATTTCTTTCAGTCTCGCATGGCCCAGAAGAATGGAGGTTCCGGTTCCCCGTCTCAATTTCGCGGAACTCGGTCGACTCGATTTCGAACCCCCAGATCCAGAGCGATTTCCATGTCTCGCACTGGCGCGCGCGGCGCTTGAACGTGGTGAAGCCGCCTGCACTGTTCTGAACGCCGCGAATGAAGTCGCGGTACAGCATTTCCTCGACGGTGGGCTGACAATCGATGGCATAGCGCGCGTTGTTGAGGCAACACTTGAAGCTGCAGAGAAGAACGGAACCATTGCCACATTGAACGGAATCGCGTCCGTGTACGCTATAGACACGCAAGCGCGAGCGATGGCACAGGCGTTGCTCTGATCGTCATGTATTCCCATATCCGTCACAAAACACTGCATTAACTGACCAATAAGCAACCTGCCACGGCACATGGAGCTGTCTTTATGGACTTTCTGTCCCAGATTCCGTCAATGGGCGTACACGTCCTGATTTACGTTTTGCCCCCGTTCTTGTTCGTGCTGGGCATGGTCGTGTTCTTTCATGAGCTTGGACACTTCCTTGTCGCCCGCTGGTGTGGCGTGAACGTTAAGGCGTTTTCGCTAGGCTTCGGGCGCGAGATCGTCGGTTTCAACGACAAGCACGGAACACGATGGCGCCTCTCGATTCTGCCGCTTGGCGGCTATGTTCAGTTCATGGACGACGATAACGCGACAAGTGTGCCGACACAGGGCCAGCTCGATGGATCGGCAGAGAACGATCCCGGGCGGTTCCACAACAAGCCCTTGTGGCAACGCACCGCTGTCGTTGCAGCCGGTCCGATCGCCAATTTCCTGCTGGCTATCGTGATTTTTGCAGGCGTCTACATGGCCGTCGGTGAGCGAACCCGATCTGCCCGTGTCGATGCAGTGGTCGAGAACAGCGCTGCCGCGCAGGCGGGGTTCAAGAAAGGCGATGTGATCGTCTCGATCGATGGCGCCGAGGTCAACAGGTTCCGGGATCTTGTGCGTATCGTGACGGCCGCGGCCGAAACGGATCTAACGTTTGTGGTTGAGCGTGACGGCAAGATGATCACGCTGGTCGCAACCCCGAAACGTCAGGACATCGTTGACCGTTTTGGCAACGAATACCGTCAGGGACGATTGGGTGTGAGCCAGACTGCCAACGCGGACGAACGCGAACTCAAGAGCGTTGGTCCAATCCGGGCAGTTATATTGGGCGCATCAGACACATACTACTATACCGGGCGAACACTGCAATTTATACGCGATATATTCCTGGGTAAGGAAGATGTGAAACAGCTCGGCGGGCCGATCCGCATCGCGAAAGTGTCCAGTGATTTCGCAACACTTGGCATGCAGGCTCTCATTCAGATTGTTGCGGTCCTTTCGATCAGTATCGGGCTGCTCAACCTGTTCCCTATACCGATGCTTGATGGCGGGCATTTGCTCTTCTACGCCATAGAGGCAATTCGGGGACAGCCCCTCAGCGAAAAGGTTCAAGAGTACGGATTCAGGATTGGCCTGACACTCGTCATCATGTTAATGATTTTCACAACATGGAACGACGCCACCTGGCTTATTTCCTAGTTGCGTAGAGGCAGCACATGGCTGGTGTTGCTGGTTGGATATTGCGTCACAAAAAGAACGCGAATCTGCCACAAGAGGGGCGTTCATGCGAGTTGATGAACTCGTTTTGCGCCCGGGGGACAGGGCGTTAGTAAGGGGCACAGCCGTATATGTCGTCGTTTTTGAGAATGATGATCCGGGCAGCGGGCATAGCTGTCTGGGCAACTGTGGCGGTGCCGTTGGCATCAGCTGCCCTGAATGCATCTGGCGTAACGACAGCCAACAGTTTTGTTGGCGTTGCGCAGGCGCAGACCATCCGTACAATCGTTGTTGAAGGTAATCGTCGGGTCGAACCGGAAACGGTACGCACCTATCTGACCTTCACGGAGGGCGACAGTTACGACGAGTTCGAGGTGGACGAGTCCCTGAAAGCCTTGTTTGCGACCGGCCTTTTTTCTGATGTTCAGATTGATCGCAACGGCGGAACAGTCCTCGTAAAAGTCGTTGAAAGCCCGATTATCAATAAGGTTGCGTTCGAGGGGAATTCGTCGGTTGATGACGAAACCCTTGCCGCAGAAGTTCAGCTCAAGCCGCGATCTATTTTCACGCGATCTCGTGTCCAGGGCGATGTGCAGCGCATCCTCGATGTCTATACGCGTCAAGGCATGTTCACCGCGTCCGTCGAACCCAAAATCATCACGCTTGACCAGAACCGCATCAATCTCGTTTACGAGATTTCCGAGGGCGGTGAGACCGAAGTTCAAAGCATCAACTTTGTCGGCAACAGATCCTACACGGACAGCGAACTTCGTGATGCCATAACAACAACGCAATCTGGATGGTTGGATTTCCTGAGTTCGACCAATGTGTATGACCCGGATCGTCTGAATCTCGACCGCGAACTGCTCCGACAGTTCTATCTCAAGAACGGTTATGCAGATGCACAGGTCCTCTCTGCAGTGGCGGACCTTGATCAGAGCGGCACTGGCTTCTTCATCACTTTCACGATCGACGAAGGTGTGCAGTACAACTTCGGTGACGTGCGGATTGAGAGCAGTTTGCGCGACGTGGACGTCGCAGGTATCGAGATTCCACTTCTGGCAAAACCAGGTGAGATCTATAACGCAGCTTTGGTTGAAAAAGATATTGAGCGGATTACGCTGGCAGTTGCCGGTGAAGGGTATGCGTTTGCCCGTGTCCGTCCACAAGCTGTTCGCGACGAAATTGGCCGCACGATTGGCGTGATCTACAACGTTGAACAGGGCCCGCGCGTCTACATCGAACGTATTGAGGTGTTCGGTAATACGCGAACGGAAGACAAGGTCATCAGACGCGAGTTCCGGTTGGCTGAAGGCGATGCCTACAATCAATTGATCGTCAACCGCGCACGTCAACGCTTGAATGCGTTGCGCTTCTTCAAATCGGTAGATGTTCGGCGTCTCCCCGGCAGCGCACCCGATCGCGTTGTCGTTCAGGTGACGGTTGTTGAGGAATCCACGGGCGAGCTCTCATTCGGAGGCGGCTTCTCAACCAGTGAAGGCATCATTGCTGATGTCAGCATCACCGAACGCAACCTGCTCGGCAAAGGCCAGTTTCTTCGTTTGAAACTTGGCGGCAGTCTCGAACGCCTGCAGGCAGACCTGTCGTTCACGGAACCACGGTTTCTCGACAGGAACCTCGCGGCGGGCTTTGACATCTTCCACAAGGAAGTCGATCAGACGGATTCTTCATCGTTCCGCAGTCGCAAGAGTGGCTTTGGGCTTCGCCTCGGCTTCCCACTTGGGCAGAATCTGTCCGGCGGCCTGCGCTATAATCTGGTCCGGGATCAGATTTTCGACGTTCAGAATAGCGCTGGTCTGAGTGTTCGGAATGCAGTTGGGTGCGGAACAATCACCGCAGAACCAATATGCAACAACGAGGCAACGGATTTCGTTTCGTCTATCGGTTACTCCGTCTCATACGACACCCGGAACAGCCGTCAAAACCCAACCTCCGGTCTTTTTGCGACATTGTCTCAGGACATTGCCGGACTGGGCGGGAGCATCGCCTATGTCCGGACAGCAGCAGAAGGCCGCGCCTACTATCGTGTTGCGAAAGGTGTGACATTGGTTGGACGTGTGATCGGTGGACACATTGTTGGACTCGGTCAGGACGTTCGCTTGCTGGATTCGTTCTACAAGGGCGGAGAGACAATCCGGGGCTTCGAATCCTCAGGCATTGGACCACGTGATGCAGATGGCAACCAGGATGCGCTTGGCGGCACAATGTTCTACGCAGCGACGGCAGAGGTTCGTTTCCCGATTCCATTGCTGCCTGAAGAGTTTGGGCTCAGCGGGGCCATATTTGCAGACGCCGGCTCGTTGTACGACGTGGGAAGCCAGATTGCAGGTCTCACAGTCAACGATTCGAACTCGATCCGCTCCTCTGTTGGCGCAAGCCTGCTCTGGAATTCTCCGCTCGGTCCATTGCGCGCGGACTATTCGCACGTGCTGTCTTCAGAAGAGTTTGACGAAGAGCAGGCCTTCCGCTTCGGTGCATCGACAAACTTCTGATCGACGATCTTCAGACGACAAGGCGGGGCACAGGCGTGCGGGTTCGTTAGCGATGACCTCCAGAGAGGTTGATCACAATCCCTGGAGGTCTTTTGCCAAGGTTGAATGGCTACGACGTTGCAAAGTTCGTTGGAAACCTGCGTTCGCACCCTGTACATCACGCGGCTACATGACGTATCGCTTTACTGCAATGGGCACAGGTCTTGAGACGACGTCTCACATCGACCGCTACGCATTCGAGCCATCATGGATCACCCCGGTTTTTTCAAACGTTCCGCGCCCCAGTCTCTCAGCGCAATCGCCACGAGCACAGGCGCCGAGCTAGCCGAAGGCCATGATAGCGAGCGCACGCTCGCAGACGTGCGGCCTCTGGATGCTGCAGAACCGGATCATCTATCGTTCTTTGACAACCGCAAATATCTGGCGAAGCTCAAGGAGACAACAGCGGGCGCTTGTCTGATCGCCGCCAAGGATGCCGAACATCTTCCGGCGGGCGTCACGCCTGTTCTAACCAACACGCCGTATCATGCGTACGCACACGCACTCATGTTGTTTTATCCCGACGCGGCACGCTCGCTGACAGCAGGTCCTACGAGAAGCACCTCGACAGCGCCGGTCAGTCCTGACGCAACGATTGAAGAGGGTGCAATCATCGAAACGGGTGCCACGATTGCAGCAGGTGCCGTCATTGGCTCCGGCACACGCATCTGCTCCGGCGCATTCATCGGTTATCGTGTCCACATCGGCCGTAACGGCTACATCGGGCCGAACGCCTCCCTCATTCACGCGCTTGTCGGCGACGACGTTGTCATCCACCAGGGGGCGCAAATCGGACAAGACGGTTTTGGCTTCGCCATGGGCGCCGCTGGCCATTTGCGCGTTCCTCAAATCGGGCGTGTCATCATTCAGGATCATGTCGATATCGGTGCGAACACCTGCATTGATCGTGGTGCTCTTAACGACACCATCATCGGGGAGGGCACGAAGATCGACAATCTGGTACAGATTGGGCACAACGTCGTGACAGGGCGTCATTGTGTGATCGTGGCACAAGTTGGTATTTCGGGCAGCACGTCTTTGGGGGATTATGTGGTGATGGGTGGTCAGTCTGCCACGATTGGTCACAACCACATCGGAACCGGAGCACAAATCGCGGCCCAGTCGGGGATTAAATCTGAAATTCCACCGGGCGGTGTTTATGGTGGAACGCCGGCTCGCCCAATCAAGGAATTCGCGCGCGAAGTTGCCGCGCTCAAACGACTTGCCAGGTCTCGAAAGACCAAAGGTTAGAGAACAGACATGTGGGCAGGTTTGTGCAGACCACGCTCAAGAAACAGACACACCGGCGCGCACCCCGGAACAACGAGACGTACATGGAACAAAAGACCGAACTTGGGACTGCCGATATCAATCGCGTCCTCAAATTGCTGCCACATCGATATCCATTTCTTCTGATCGATCGGATCGAGCAGATGGACGGAGATAATTCCGGCGTCGGCATCAAGAATGTCACGATGAACGAGCCGTTCTTTCAGGGTCACTTTCCAGGCTTCCCCATCATGCCAGGCGTTCTCCTGGTCGAGGGTATGGCTCAAACGGCAGGGGCGCTTTGCGTTGCAAACGTTGGTGAGGATTTCAAACCTCCGATCGTCTATTTCATGGGGATTGATCGTGCAAAGTTCCGAAAGCCTGTCGTGCCGGGGGATACTGTTCATTTCCATGTGAAAAAAATTCGTGGCCGTGGCATGACGTGGCGCTTTGGATGCGAAGCGAGGGTGAACGATGCCCGCGTTGCAGAAGCTGAAATCAGCGCCATGCTGGTAGAGAACGTCGGTCAATGAACAACATACATCCAAGCGCAGTTGTTGAAGACGGCGCAACTCTCGGGGCGAACGTTACCGTTGGTCCTTTCTGCCATGTGGGCCCCGAAGTCGCATTGGCAGATGACGTGAATTTGCACGCCCATGTCGTCGTTACGGGCCAGACGTCTGTCGGAGCCCGCACAACCATTTTCCCATTCGCGTCGATCGGGCATGCGCCACAGGATCTAAAATTCTCAGGAGAAAAAAGTTCCCTTGTTGTTGGTGAAGACAACACCATTCGCGAACATGTAACTATGAACCCTGGCACCGAAGGTGGCGGCCTGGTGACCACGGTCGGCTCCAGATGTCTTTTCATGGCCGGTTCACACGTTGCGCATGATTGCGTGATCGGGAACAACGTGATCTTTGCGAATAACGCTACAGCGGCGGGGCACTGCAGCGTTGCCGACTATGCAATTCTCGGTGGACTCAGTGGTTTGCATCAGTTCGTCCGAATTGGCGAACACGCGTTTATTGGTGGAATGTCCGGAATTGAAAATGATGTCATTCCATTTGGTATGGCTATTGGCAATCGCGCATATCTTTCGGGATTGAATATCGTCGGTTTGAAACGCCAGGGCTTCGAGCGTGAATCGATCCACGATCTCCGCAAGGCGTATCGGCTGCTGTTCGCTACTGAGGGCACGCTGCGTGAACGTGTGGAAGACGTCGACAAGATGTTCGGTACCGATCCGGGGGTAAAAAAGATCCTCGATTTCATTCGTACCGACTCTGATCGCTCACTCTGCGTTCCCGCAGCCTGATCGGAATACGGGACGCTATGTCTGCTGCACACGACATCTCTGCGATGCCTGGTGGTCCCTTGAGTATCGGCATTCTGGCCGGGGGAGGGGCGTTGCCGCGCCTGGTTGCGGAAAGTGCCATTGCAGATGGGCACAAGGTGCACATTGTGGGCGTTGAGGGAGAAGCCGGGACGAATATCTCTGCCTTTCCCCATGACTGGATGAAGTGGGGGCAGGTCGGACGCATGTTCGGCCACTTCCACGCTGCAGGCTGCACAGACATCGTCATTATCGGTTCGGTGAAACGACCGGATTTGAAGAAAATCCGTATCGATCTCGGGGCTATTCGCAGCCTCCCGACGCTGTTGGGCATTCTGGCAGGGGGCGACGACGCGATCTTGAGCGGTATCGTCAGTGTATTCGAGAAAAATGGTCTGCGCATCCGTGGCGCCCATGAGATCGCACCAACGTTGCTTGCAGAAGAAGGTTTGCTCGCTGGACCGGAACCATCGGAAGCGGACTATGCGGACATCGACAAGGGAATGGCCGTACTCAAGGCGCTCGGGGGACATGACGTCGGGCAGGGTGTGGTGGTTGCAAAGCGCTATGTCCTGGGGATTGAAGCCGCTGAAGGAACTGACGAGCTCTTGCGGCGCAGCGGCGATCTGCGTCAGTGGGGAAATAGCTGGCTCCAACGCAAACGTGTTGGCGTTCTCGTTAAGACACCGAAGCCTGGACAGGAATTGCGCGTTGACATGCCAACTGTCGGTCCACAAACCATTCGCCTGATCGTAGATGCAGGGTTGAGTGGATTGGCGATTACAGCGCATCGTGTCCTGCTCGTTGATCGAGCCGAAACGTATCGCATCGCCAATGACGCTGGCGTTTTTATTCTTGGGATGAACGACCCTTAGGCATCCCGGAATCGGATTTCCGCATGTGCTGGCCGTTTTGCACGGTTCCATGCGCTACGACGTTTCCATGTCATCGGGAAACCTCCTAGGATCACACAGAGCGCGATGACGAACCAATACAAGACAACCGTCGAATTCATGGATGCTGCAATGTCAAACACGCAAGCCGCACACACGCGCGTTGCAATCATCGCTGGTGAACATTCGGGGGATCACCTCGGTGGCGCGTTGATGCGGGCGCTCCAGACTTTGGCGGTGCGTGGCGTGATCAAGCCAATGTCGTTTATCGGTGTTGGCGGCGAAGACATGGCCGCAGCAGGATTGAAATCTCTATTCCCGCTGGAAGATGTTGCTGTTATGGGGCCGGTTGCGATCGCCGCCAGGCTTCCGATAATAGTGCGTCGGGTGTACCAGACCGTCGACCACATCATCGCGAACAAGCCGGACGTCCTGATCATCATCGACAGCCCGGAGTTCACCCATCCGATCGCAAAGCGTGTTCGCGCGCGCGCGCCCGACATACCAATTATCGACTACGTTTCGCCGTCCATCTGGGCCTGGCGTCCGGGGCGCGCGAAAAAGATGCGCAGTTACGTCGATCATGTTCTCGGACTTCTACCGTTTGAACCGAAGGCCCATGCCGACCTGGGGGGGCCACCATGTACATACGTCGGACATCCGCTTTCCGAAAAGATCGACGAGATGCGCCGTATCTCGACACAGCAACTTGAACTGCAACTTCAACTACGTCCGGGCAAACCCGTGCTTGTCGTGTTGCCTGGAAGCCGGACGAGTGAAGTCAAACGTTTGATGCCGTCTTTCGCAGCGACGATCGACCGTATGCTGGCATCCGGTGCAGATTTCGAAACCGTGATCCCGGCATTGCCGCACGTCCGCCCACTCATCGATGCCGAGCTCCGCAAGACCGGTGTACCGGTTTACGTTGTCGAAGGAGCAGATTTCAAGTTCCAGACATTTCGTCTTGCGACATGTGCACTGGCCGCATCAGGCACTGTCAGTCTGGAACTTGCATTGATGCAGACGCCAATGGTGATCGCCTACAAGGTTGATGCAGTGGCCGCACAAATTCGTCCCTTCATAACGGCGAATTCGATCGTGTTACCGAACCTGATCCTGGAAAAGAATGTGATCCCCGAATTCATCCAGCAGGAGTGCACGCCGGACAAGATGACGCCCGCAACGCTGGCTCTGATCCGTCAGGAAAAGGAATACCAGGCGCAAAAGGCAGCATTCTTCGAGATTGATAACCGCATGCGTTTGCCAGACGGGCGCAAACCGAGTGAAGCCGCTGCAACCGTCGTGGCGCACTATCTGCAAAATGGTCGTGGTGCAGTGCCCAGTCTTCAGGACAACGCTGCACCACGTCAGGCTTCTCAGCCGCGCTGATCAACCGTAACATAGTCCCGCTCTGTCGGCCCCGTGTAGAGCTGACGTGGACGGCCAATGCGATGGCTCGGATCCGTGATCATTTCCTGCCACTGGGCGATCCACCCCACGGTCCGGGCGACAGCAAACAACACTGTGAACATCGAGCTCGGGAATCCCATAGCGCGCAACGTGATGCCGGAATAGAAATCAATATTCGGGTAGAGTTTTTTCTCCACAAAGTAGTCGTCCTCAAGTGCAATGCGCTCAAGTTCCATGGCAACTTTCAGACGTGGAGCATCCTTGATGTCCAGCGTTTCAAGGACCTCATGACAGGTTTGCTGCATGACCTTCGCACGCGGATCATAGTTCTTGTAGACCCGATGACCAAACCCCATCAGACGGAATGGATCAGACTTGTCTTTGGCGCGTTTCACGTACTCAGGGATGCGATCGACTGTGCCGATCTCCTCCAGCATGTTCAATGCTGCTTCATTGGCACCACCGTGCGCCGGCCCCCAGAGGCAGGCAATTCCAGCTGCAATGCACGCGAACGGGTTCGCCCCGGACGAGCCCGCAAGACGCACGGTCGATGTTGAGGCGTTCTGCTCGTGGTCCGCATGAAGGATCAGAATGCGATCCATGGCCCGGGCAAGAACCGGATTCACGTCGTAAGCTTCGCACGGTACAGCGAAACACATGTTGAGGAAGTTTGCCGAGTAGTCGAGATCGTTACGCGGATAGATGAACGGTTGCCCGACGGAATACTTGTAAGCCATCGCCGCGATCGTCGGCATTTTCGCAATCATGCGATAGGACGCAACCATCCGCTGATGCTCGTCCTGAATATCTGTGGAGTCGTGATAAAAAGCGGATAGCGCACCAACAACGCCGACCATAATCGCCATCGGATGCGCGTCGCGGCGGAACCCAGTGTAAAAACGATACATCTGTTCGTGCAGCATCGTGTGCTGCGTGACCCGTGCTTCGAAATCCTTGTATTCCTCGCGGGAAGGCAAATCGCCCCAAAGCAAGAGATAACAAGTCTCGAGGAATGTTCCCTGCTCGGCCAATTGATCGATTGGATATCCACGATACAGCAGCTCACCTTTGCCGCCGTCGATGTACGTGATCTTGGATTCGCAGCTCGCCGTCGACGTATAACCAGGATCATAAGTGAAGTGTCCCGATTGGCCGTACAACTTGCTGATATCTACGACATCGGGTCCAACAGTTCCTGAGCGCACTGGCATGTCGTATGATTCAGAGCCAATCTCCACCCGCGCAGTTGCGCCTTCATTCGATGACGGGGTACTCGCAGGGGATGATCCGCTCATATGTCGCTCCTTCAGGATTAAGGGGTTCTACGACCGTGGCGAGACCCGATAACTGGGTAAAACCATTTAATGGTTCCCGACGGCACGTAAAGGCTTTGGCATAGAGGTATGGTGTAGCTGTTTTGCTGCACTGCGGCAAGCGTGCTAGCGCCGCCCGGGGCTCGCAATTGGTCGTATAAACGCGGACTTCAACTGCTTGTCACGTGACTTTGATCGCCAATACGGGCCAACGACTCCTCGCGTCCGAGCGCATAGAGACAATCAAAGATGCCCGGCGAGTTTGGTGTACCTGTCAACGCAGCCCGCAAGGGTTGGGCGATCTTGCCAAGACCAATCTCTGCTCCCTCGGCATAACTGCGCACAACGGCTTCAGTAGACTCTGTTGTCCAGTCTTCGAGCGTCTCAAACTGAGGTAGAATCGCAGTCAGGTGCGCCCGTCCTTCGTCTGTCAGCATTTTGGCGGCCTTGGCGTCGCACGCAATCGGGCGTTCGCTGAAAAGAAAGATGGCCTTCCCTACGAGATCAGGCAGGGTCTTCGCACGATCCTTTAACGCAGGCATGGCCCGAATGAACCGTTCCCGACGCACATCGTTGAATTCTGGCGCCTCAACGTCCTTGAAGCCGCCATTTTCGAAAGATCGTTCGACAAGCGCAGCCAGTGCCACATCGTCCATCTCGCGAATGAAGTGTGCGTTCACGCTGTCGAGCTTGTCGAAGTCCAGGCGCGAGGGCGCACGGCCAATCGGATCGAGCGAGAACAGTTTGATCAACTCGTCTGTTTGAAAAATCTCCTGATCGCCGTGGCTCCATCCTAGTCGCACAAGATAATTGTTCAGCGCCTCAGGCAGGTAACCCATTTCACGATAAGCCTCGATGCCCAACGCCCCGTGCCGTTTGGAGAGTTTCTTACCATCCGGCCCATGGATAAGAGAGACATGCGCAAAGACCGGCAACGGCCAATCGAGCGCTTGAAAAATCAAAGCCTGCCGCGCGGCATTGTTGAGATGATCATCGCCGCGAATGACATGCGTGATCCCCATGTCATGATCATCAACCACGACGGAGAGCATGTAGGTCGGCGAACCGTCGCTCCGCAGCAGAATCAGATCATCGAGGTTTTCATTCTGAAAGACGACACGCCCCTGAATGACATCATCAATCACGGTTTCGCCTTCGAGCGGCGCTTTCAGTCGGATAGACGGTGCGACACCATCTGGTGCTTCAGATGGATCGCGATCACGCCAGGTTCCGTCATAGGCCCGCTGTCGCCCTTCCGCTTTGGCCGTCTCGCGCATGACCTCCAGCTCTTCAGGAGAACAGTAGCACCGGTAAGCACGTCCGCTATCCAGCATCTGCTGGGCAATGTCCCGGTGTCGGTCGGCTTGCGCATGTTGGTACGTTGGCGGAGCATCGGGTGTCAGGCCGAGCCAGTCCAGACCATCGAGGATCGCGTCGACGGCTGCTTCATTGGAGCGCGCACGATCCGTATCCTCTATCCGCAACAGGTAGCGTCCGCCATTGGCGCGCGCAAACAACCAGTTGAACAGTGCGGTTCTGGCACCGCCGATGTGGAGGAAGCCGGTTGGGGAGGGTGCAAAGCGGGTCACGACCTCGGCGGGCATCGCCAGACCTCGTGTGTTGTGTGAGTGAGGAACAGAATATGAACCGGGCCTTAGCATACTGCCTGACAGCGCGATAGGGCAGGTTATGCGAACGATTCATCACTGGGCTTCACGCGTGCGGCGAACCGTCGAACGACTGAAGCAACAGCGGAAGAACCGATCGTTCAGGCCACACGTGACAGATGCTGGAGCGACCACGCATCGAACTTGGGGACTGAGTACTCTGGACCGGGAACGCGAGCGCTGGTTCCTCTGGGTTCCGGTGTTCTTTGGGGCAGGCATTGGACTGTTCTTTGCCTTACCACATGATCCACCGCTCACACGAACGCTCGCGGCTCTCGTTGCCGCCATAGCTCTGCAGCGCGTGTTCCGGCGCGGCGTCCTGATGCCTGCACTCATAGGTGCGACCTTGTGCATGCTCGCCGGCATGATGGCAGGAACCCTGCGAGCCGAATGGACGCGCGCACCTGTGCTGAACACCGAAATCACGGCTCGAATGGCTGCCGGATTCATCGAGGCACTGGAGCCGCGACTGCCGAAAGGGGCCCGCATCACAATGCGTTTGCGTGCCCTTCAGGGTGTATCTTCTGCGGAAAGGCCTGAGCGCATACGATTTGTATGGGCCGGCACAACAGACCTCCGGGTCGGGGATGCCATAACGGTGCGCCTGTCACTCCGCCCACCACCAACCCCTGTCCGCCCAGGAGGCTATGATTTCGCGCGCCGTGCCTGGTTCAAGCGCATTGGTGCCGTCGGATTTGCCGTCGCCGAACCGAAACGCTCACGAACACTCCCCACCAAACCGGACTTCCTCGGGTTTCGTACATGGCTTGGCAACATTCGCTCAAGCATCGCACACCGGGTCGAGACGCAAGTGCCGGGAGACGCTGGGGCAATCATCAATGCGTTGATTATCGGACAAAGAGGGAAGGTTCCGGAGGAAAAGCTTGACCACTTGAGGCGCTCAGGATTGTCGCACATGCTTGCGATCTCGGGCCTGCACATGGCCATGATCGCCGGGGCACTCTTCTGGCTCTTGCGCGGAGGTCTTGCGGCAATTCCGCACTTCGCGCTCAACTGGAGGATAAAGAAGGGTGCTGCTATCACGGCACTCCTTGGTGGCATACTCTATCTCGCCGTGTCGGGGGCTTCTGTCGCAACCCAGCGCGCGGCTATCATGATTGGTCTGATGCTCGTCGCCATCCTTCTTGATAGACCGGCCCTCAGTTTGCGTAATGTCGCGCTTGCAGCCCTGATCATCCTCGCCATCGCCCCGGAAAATCTTCTGGAAATTGGCTTCCAGATGTCGTTTGCGGCGGTCGCAGCTTTGGTGTCGTTTTATGAGTGGTGGCAGGCGCGGCAGGATCAGAACCAGGTGATCCGAAGTCAACTGATTACCAATCCCATCGCACTTGCGGCACTGCGTGGAAGCCGGAATATGATCGGCGGCACCTTGATGACAACACTCATCGCCGGCATCGCCGTCGCGCCTTTCGGTGCCTTTCACTTCCACAAGATTGCGCAATTCAGCCTGCTCGCCAACCTGCTGGCCATGCCGGTGTTCACAGTGCTTGTCATGCCCATGGCCCTCGTAACGCTCCTCACGCTGCCGTTTGGGTTAGAGGGGGGCAGCCTGAACATTATGGCGTGGGGTGTCGAGGCGGTCAGTGATGTTGCCGCCTGGGTGGCTCTGCAACCTGATGCCGTGCGGACCACACCTGAAATGCCGATGGTGGCATTCCTCGCAATGATCATTGGCGGTCTCTGGTTTTGTCTGTGGAGGCAACGTTGGCGCATATTGGGGGTAATCCCGATGGCACTTGGTGCGACCCTTTCGGCCGGGACCGTTCCACCGGATCTTTTAATCGCTCGTGAAGGTGCGCTGATCGCAGCCCGCACAGACGGTCAGCTTCTGAGTGGATCGCCGGGCCGGGCCGGGGCATTCGAGCTGGCACGATGGCTAGAGGCGGATGGAGACAAGCGAGCAGCGGACACCATTGTCCGCGGCGCCGGTTTCAGATGTGATGCCGCAGGCTGCACGACACAGATTGGTGACGTTGTTGTTGCCATGCCGCGCGCACCACAGAATATAGATGATGATTGTCGCAAGGCCGACATTGTCATCCTGATATTTGATCAGGTGCATCCCTGTCCGTCGGCACGCCTCGTGATCGATCGCGCCGATCTGCGTCGGGAAGGCGTGCATGCCGTGACCATTCGACCGGGTGGCGCCATCACCGTCAAGACGGTCGAACAGCTTCGCGGCACGCGGCCATGGACACGCTCAGGACAGGTGCAGAGGCAGGGGCAGGGGCAGGAAAACACAAGACGACGCCACACTGATGTGCCGCGCCGTCCGGGAAACAGATCCAAAGATCAATAGCGTCGGATCAACCCGACAAGTACACCTTGAACATCCACACGATCGGGGCCGAAAATACGCGTTTCATAAGCTTCGTTCGCGGCTTCCAGTGCAACCTGATCGCCCTTCTTGCGGAGTCGTTTGAGGGTAGCTTCTTCCTGGTCGACGAGCGCAACAACAATATCACCATTGGTGGCCGTGCTGGCCTTTCGGATGATCACAAGATCACCATCGTGAATGCCCGCGTCGATCATTGAGTCGCCCTTGACCTCCAGAGCGTAGTGCTCGCCACGGGAAATAAGGTCCGGAGGAACATCCACATCGCGGGTGTGGTCCTGGATAGCGGAGATCGGCACACCCGCTGCAATCCGGCCCATCAACGGCACGGAGACGCCAAAATCATGCCCCTCAATGCGTTCCACGTTCCGTTCCGGCCGTCCGCCTGATCCCTCAATCACACTTGGTGTAAACCCTGTCCGTCGACTCATGGCCGCTCCTCCTGTTTCAGCGCCCTGACGCTCAACAGATCCATGTTCAATGGACTCGGGCAGTTTTAAAATTTCCAGTGCACGGGCCCGATGCGGGAGGCGGCGGATAAAGCCACGCTCCTCAAGGGCCGTAATCAACCGATGAATTCCGGATTTCGACTTGAGATCCAACGCAGTTTTCATTTCATCAAACGACGGCGGCACCCCTGTGGCGGTTAGCCTTTGATGAATGAATTCCAGCAGATCACGTTGCTTGGGTGTCAGCATGTCAGCTCCAATGCGAAAGACGAGCGCCACCGCGCCCACCAACCAGACGACTCACCGTACAAACCAAGAACACTCTAGATGTTCCTGTGTTGTTCCGCAAGTGCGCATTGTCAATTCGAAACATTTCAAAGCCTGCTCAGGCCATGCCCGCAGTTTCACCCTAACCGATCGGGAAGTGCCTCAACCGTTCTGCATCCCAGTTGTCCCATGGCGCATTGGAGTTCTGCTTTCAGGACACGCACTGCATGAGTCGCACCAGGGGCACCCATGGCAGCTACGGCATAATAGAACGGCCGTCCCAGCAGGACGAAATTCGCGCCTTTCGCAATCATGCGGCAGACGTCGGTTCCAGTGCGCACGCCACCGTCAGCGATGAGTGGAAAATCCTTCCCAAGAGCGGCGCGAATATCCGGCAGAACGTCGATAGCGCTTGGCGCCGCCTCCATCTGCCGTCCACCGTGGTTCGAGAGAATAAGTCCATCGGCACCTGTATCGCGGCACCGTTTCGCATCTTCAATATCCAGAATGCCTTTCACAATCAAATTGCCGTTCCACCGTTTGCGCAGGTCTTCCAGCATGGCTGGTGTCACGTGATTGGCGGTCAGATCTGTCATGAATCGCAACGCCTGATCCCGGGTGTGACCTGACGGCACATACGGCATGAGCGTTTCAAAAGTTGGCGAACCGGCCCGCAGCATGGCCCAGGCCCACGCCGGACATTGTGCAATCTGCCATGCGGTGCGGGCATTGAACTGCAATGGCAGGGAAAACCCGTTGCGAATGTCATGATCGCGACGCATGGGAGCGGGCACATCAACCGTAACGATCAGTGTGGAGTACCCCGCCGTTTCGGCCCGACGAAGAATATCCTCTTCTATGGCAGCCTGGTTGGGCCGATATAGTTGGAACCAGCCACAGCTTCCCGCCATCACACGTAGTTTTTCAAGGCTCGCAAGTGCGAACGTCGCGGCACCAAAGGGAATATTTTCATCCCGTGCAGCAGCGGCAAGCGTTTCTGTCGCTTTGGCCCAGGCAGTGCCCCCCAAACCAACAGGCGCTATGCCGAATGGTGCCGCGAACGACTGCCCCAGCAGTTTGCATGAGGTATCAACGCAATCAGCGTCCACCAGATAACGCGGCACGAGCTTGACCGCATCCAGTGCCGACCGGTTGTGTGCAACTCCGCCACCTCGACCCATTCCGCACGCGATGTAATCCCGCACGAACTTCGGCATGCGTCGCATCGCAGCCCGTTCGATGTCGACAAACGCCGGGAATCGCCGGTCCAGCACAGGATCAATGGATACAGTCACCGTACGATACCTCCGTTCTGACCGTCCTCACCTTGAGGCGAACACCATCAGAACGGAAGTACCGGAAACCTACAATCCCAACTTTTCCTTGAGCACCTCCGGCACACCGCTCGGTGTGGCGCACACCGTCACGCCAGCGGCTTCCAAAGCGGCCTTCTTGCCCGCATAGCTCCCCTTGTTGCCCATGACAATCGCGCCCGCATGTCCCATCTTCTTGCCAGGCGGGGAGGCGGCTCCGGCGATGAATGATGCAATAGGTTTGCTCATGCCTTTGGCGTAGTCCGCAGCGTCTTCTTCCATGGAACCACCGATTTCGCCAACAAGTGCAATCCCGATGGTTTTTTCATCCGCATCGAGTGCCTTGAGAGCATCCGTTGTGGTCGTCCCAATGATCGGATCACCCCCGATACCGACAAATGCGGAGATGCCCATGCCCGCCTGCACGACGTTGAGACAGAGCAGGGTGCCGAGCGACCCGGAACGCGAAATCACGCCGATGTTGCCTGGCTTGAAGACGAGCGGATTGAATGCCGGCATGAACCCCACGAAGCATTCACCAGGCGTCACGATGCCCGCCGTGTTCGGGCCGATGATTTTTGTTCCAGCTTCTTTCGCTTCTGCCATGACGTGCATGACGTCCTGAACGGGGACATGTTCCGTCATGATGACGAGTTTCTTGATGCCGCCCGCAATCGCATCGAGCGCAGCCGCTTTCACGCCCATCGGAGGGATGAACAACACCGACACATCAATCTGCGTGTCCTTCGCTGCATCGCTCGCAGAGCCCCAAACCGGGAGGCCAAGATGCTCCGTGCCAGCCTTCTTCGGATTCACGCCACCGATGATCTTGGTACCGTATTCTCGCATGCGTTCGGCCCAGAACGTGCCTTGCTTGCCGGTGATGCCCTGCACGAGCACAGTTTCATTACCACGAACAATCATTGTGCTGCCTCCCCACTGGCCGCTGCAACGGCAGCCTTCACGGCATCATCCATCAGGTCGAAGGGCTCCAGTCTCAACTGATCGCGGACCATGGCTTGCGCTTCTTCCTCGCCCGTGCCGTGAATTGTCCAGAACACCGGGATATCCGGTTTCAATTCAGCCCAGGCTTTCAAAATCCCGTCGGTCATGACATCGCATCGCGCGAACGCGCCGCAGAAATTGACCAGCAACGATTTTACGCCCGGATTGGCAAGCACCAGCTTCAGCGCTTCCGTACCCTTGGTGTAGCTCTCGCCACCAATTTCCAGAAAGTTTGCAGGCGCACCACCGTAGTGCCTCACGGCATCCATCGTGGTCATCGTGAGGCCCGCACCATTTGCAAGCACACCCACATTGCCTTCGAATTCAAAGAACTTAAGATCAAGTTCCTTGGCCCTGGCTTCAAGGCCGGAGAGTTTGTCCGGCGTTCCGTGTGGCACCAGTTCAGCCTGGCGCGGAATAGAACTGTCTTCCAGCGTGAACTTGCAATCCAGCGCCATCAGCGTGCCATCAGCCGTTACGACAAGAGGATTGATCTCCAGCAATTCTGCATCGTTCGTCCGGTATGCGTTGTAAAGTTTGACCATCAGGGCCGCGATACCATCGGGTGTGCCCGCAGGGAGTTTGCCATCAAGGTCCGCTTCTTTCAAACCGTTACGAATGTCGATGGGATGGCGTAGCAACTTGTCGGGATGGTTCTCGGCGATTTCCTCGATGTCCATGCCACCTTCGGGAGAGAAAAGCAGGAGCGGTCCCTTGCTCTCTGGATCATTCAAGATTGCAGCATAAAGTTCTGTCGCAATTGGTACCTGGCCCTCGACAAGAAGTTTTTCAACCTTGAACTCACCAATCGTCATCCCGAGAATGCGAGCTGCGGCCTCGTGCGCTTCATCAGCGGTTCCAACCACCGCAATGCCACCGGCCTTGCCACGCTTGCCGGTCGGAACCTGCGCTTTCACCACGCACGGCCCGAGGTTCGCAGCCACAGCCTTCGCCGCGTCCGCCGTTGTCACGACTTCGCCCGGTGGCGTCTCGATTCCTGCAGCCCGCAGCAACGGTTTGCCCGCGTGTTCTTCGAAGTTCATATCTGCTCATTCCTGATTGTATTGAGAGTGCTGGTTAAGTCCTGGGTGCCGGCTTCACTTCCCATATTTCTCCCAGTACGCGCCGAACAGCTCTTCTTCTGCGGGCTTGTCCTCAGGAATGGTCTTGACGAGGTGCGTGACGTTGATGAAACAGCGCCAGTTGAGGTTGTCACTGATCGAGTTGGCCTGCCAGGTGCCGCACCCCATGGAGAGCGTGAAGGGGAGGCCGTTGTTGAAGCCACCACCATTCCCGAAAGTGTGCGCTTGATTGACGAGCACGCGCACCGTTTCCATATCGCGGGCCAGTTCTTCTGCATGCTCCATGTCGTTGGTGTGGATACCAACAGAGTGTCCTTTGCCCTGGAATTCTGCGATTTCTGTCACCAGTCGCTTGGCGTCGGCGAAATCCTTTGCGCGGTAGACGGTCAAAACCAGCGAGAGTTTTTCTCCAGAAAGCGGATGGCCTTTGCCAATACCTGTTTCCTCGACCATCACGAACTTGCAGCCTTTGGCGGCGTCCGGAAGATCGAACACCTCGATGAGCGCTTCTGTCGGGCGGGCAATGACGTGACGGTTGAGCGTGCCGTTCTGCCAGAGGCGATCGACGATGGTTTCGCGCTCTCCAGCGCTTGCCATATAGCCACCAGCTTTCTCCAACGCCTTGATCGCATCATCATAGACCGCATCCACGATCACGAGGCTGTTCTCGGACGAGCACGACGTCGCATGATCAAACGTCTTCGAAGCGCAGATTTTCTCCGCAGCATCACCGAGATCAGCCGACGCATCAATAATCACTGGAACGTTCCCGGCGCCCACACCAATCGCGGGGCGTCCGGATGAATACGCACGCTTTACATTGTTCTGGCTGCCCGTACACACGATCAGGTCGGATTTTTCCATCACTTCCTGCGTGGCTTCCTTCGTTACCGGCATCGGAATGATCTGCACCAGGTCAGCAGGTAGCCCAATCTTTTCCAGCTCCGCCCGCATGCCTTCTACTGTTGCGTTCGTCGCAATCCAGGCGGATGGGGAGGGCGCAATCACGACAGCGTTGCCCCCTTTCAATGCCATCATCGCCTTGTTCACTGGCGTGGCAGATGGGTTCGTCGACGGTGTGATGGCAGCGACAACCCCGACAGGTTTGGCATATTTCACGAGCCCCTTTTCGGGGATCTCCTCAATGATACCTGTCGACTTCACCCGCATCAGATCGCGCAAAGTGCCAAAAGTCTTGCGCGTATTCTTGATGACTTTGCTCTCAACCTCCCCAAGGCCGGTGGTCTCGACTGCCAGTTGCGCTAGGGATCGGGCATTTTCTGGCTTGTAGATCGACCAGGCCAGCGCGGTGACGGCCTCATCGATCCGCGCCTGTCCAACGCCGTGCAGGGATTTCATTGCGGAACGGCCGTTCGCGATCAGGTCGTCAACGGAGACAGCAGGTGTGGTCTTGGCGTCTTGCACAGCGGCAGGGGTGGCGTTCACGGGGCGCTCGTCCTTCGGGCGTGGCTGAAAGTAGGTCGGATCGGGCTTAATTGCGGGGTTGCGGCGATCCTGTCAAACCCCTGCGACAGGACACCCGGGGATTGCACAGCAATTGTCCGATAGGCGCGGACACCGACGCACGCTATAGGGACGGCAGATCACGCCATACGGAGACCTTCCATGTTTACCACGAATACCCCGGCCGAGTTGCCCCGTGCCCTCATCGCCAAGGCGCAGGAACGGCCACCGGTGCGGACCGCTGTGGTAAATGCCGTGAACGATGTGGTCATGGAGAGCGTACGTGATGCCGTGGCGGAACGCCTGATCGAACCTGTGCTGGTTGGCGCGCCGGCGCGCATCAAGGCCGAAGCGGAGAAACTAGATTTTGACATCTCCGCCTTCGAAATCGTTGCTGCCGATGGTGAAGAAGCGTCCGCTGCCGCCGGAGCCGTCCTCGCTGCTGGGGACACCGTGCAAGCCGTGATGAAGGGCCATCTTCACACTGATATTTACATGAAGGCCCTGCTTGGTCGCGACGCAGGATTGCGGACAGGCAATCCTTTCACGCACCTGTTTTACATGACCGTCCCCGGCCACGATGAAGGGCTAATCATCACGGATGCGGCCTTGAACCCCGCACCGGATGTCGAAACCCGCAAGGCTATTACAATCAATGCCGTTGCCATGTTGCATGGCCTTGGCGTCGCCCGCCCCAAGGTTGCACTCTTGTCTGCGACCGAAGTGCCGAACCCGAAAATCCCATCCAGCGGGGAGGCGGTCGAAATCGCCGCCTGGGCCAGGGACAACGTACCGGACGCTGATGTGGACGGCCCACTGGCGTTCGATCTGGCCGTCTCCAGCGAAGCCGTAGCCGTAAAAGGGGTCGTCTCATCTGTTGCTGGTCAGGCAGATGTCATCGTTGTGCCAGAAATTGTCTCGGGCAATGCGCTCTTCAAGATGATGGTACAGTTCATGGGCGCCTGTGCGGGAGGTCTTGTGATGGGAGCAAAAGTTCCGATCTTGCTCACCAGTCGTGCCGATCCACCTGTCGCCCGTCTTGCTTCCGCCGCCCTTGCATCGGTCGCCAGTTCCGCCGCTTCCCGCTCCTAGGGCGTGCCCGCTTGGATGGAGCCGCCGAAGCCCTCGTGGTCCAACCCACAACGCCGCGTCGTGGTTCCGCTTGGAACAGATGCATTACAGGAAACCAACACATGCCTACACATCCGTTTTTCGGCGAGTATGAGACCGCAGCCGACGACACGTCGTGCGATTTTCCGGCGATCCTGGTCGACAACGTCGAAGTGGAACCCATGATCATTGAACTCGGCCCCCCCGTGACGGCCGAACTCATCGACCGGTTCGCGGAGTTCTGCAAGGATTTGGACACCCACGTTGCAACAGTCCGTTCTGTCGTACGTGATGCACATCAGGACTTTGTTGTCCCTTTTGTCGATGATCTCATTGAGTCCAATCCCGGTTCGGACATCCTCGCAGCACTGTTTCCAGATGAAAAAGGGTTGGTATCCGTCGCACAGCTGACGCCGGAAATGGTGAAACGCGCCACTTCCGTCACCAGTTGCATGACAGATACAGATTCAGATGACTCCCAGATCACACTGGATCTCACCTTCCACGCCGAGGACATGAACTACTTGCTGGCATGCACGTTCGACTTCGACGGCACTTTCCTCGAACTGGATGTCGAGAGCTGACGGTGTGTGTCGTGTGTATGCTCAAACGTCAGCCATGAGATTGCCACGCCTTTGTAGGAGAACAGACCAGTATTGAAGGATGTCGGGAGGCAGACGAAGCGGTGGACTGGCTCGAACCTGTTCTGAAAACCATCGACAGATGGACACGGCGTTGTGCCGCAGCGTTGGCCCACAGCGTGGCGCCGTTGATCGCCATCACGTTCTTTGCCACAGACTACCTTGACGATCGCGCCCGTATGGCAAACGAGCCCGCGCCGGCCGCATGGCTCACTGGTGCCAAGGAAGACGACAGATTGATCGTCGCCGGGCTGCCAATCGCCTATTGGGGCAAACCGGATGCGCGCTATTCCAACTACGCGACCAAGGGTAAGGAAAAGCCGGTCGGAATCGTGGTGCATTTCACGCGTGCAAAACCTGTCCTCTGGATGGTGAAATACGGTCACGTTCAGGACAAGAGCCGCGGGGGTGCCTCGTTCGGCTATCATTTCTACATCGGCCGGGACGGCAAGGTTGCCCAGGGTGCGCCGCTCTCAAAACGAACCAATCACATCAAATCGACGAAACGCAAGGAACGCACGCAGATCGCACGTCATCTCTGGTCCGGTAACACGATTGGTATATCAATGGTCGGCGGGTGTGACCGCCTGCTACGTCCGAACGCCTGGTGGCGTGTCACCAATTGCTCCGACGAATTCCTGACCGACGCTCAATTCAAGTCCGGACGTGCACTTATCAAGGCCATTCAAGAGCGCTACAACATGCGATGTCGGGAAGTGTACGGGCACGGTGAATTGCAAACCGACCGCGATAACTTCGAAGGCGCAACATTGACGCGACGTGTGCGCGCCGACTGTCCTGAGCAGGTTGCTGCAAAGCCCGGGAGCAGTTGAAGACTTGTCATGTATCGCGGCAGTTCCCGCTTGCCCGGATCAGGCATCTCCGTTGACGGGTACTCCGGCACATGATCAAACCACCGCCGCAATATAACGATCTGCGCGCCGCACCTGGAGAGCGTGCACGCCACTGTACCCCGAAACGAGTTCATTGATGACAACCAGAGCAATCTCGTACCAGGGCGAACCCGGTGCCAATTCTCACATCGCCTGCATGACGGCATACCCTGATCTAACGCCGCTGCCGTGCAAAACGTTCCAGGATGCGTTGCAAGCCGTTACGTCAGGTGTAGCCGACTACGCGATGATCCCGATCGAGAATTCTCTGGCGGGTCGGGTCGCAGACATTCACCACCTCCTTCCCAACGCCGATCTCTATATCGTTGCCGAGCATTTCGAGCGGATCAATCACATGTTGCTCGGCACAGCTGGGGCGACGCTGGACGGACTGGCATCCGCTCATAGCCATATTCATGCCCTTGGTCAGTGTCGCAACATTATCGCGAACTTGGGTCTGACAGCCGTACAGGAAGCCGACACTGCAGGTGCGGCGCGCCTTATCAGCGAGCGCAAGGATCCGACACAGGCCGCGATCGCCACCAAACTCGCAGCCGAGATTTATGGCCTGGAGATCCTGAAAGCCAACATCCAGGACAACAACAGCAACACAACCCGATTCATCCTGTTGTCAGCCGAACCGCACGATTGTGAGGTCGATCCCGGGAACGTGATGACGACATTCATCTTTCGCGTTCGCAACGTGCCAGCGGCGCTTTACAAATCGCTGGGAGGGTTCGCAACGAACGGAGTCAACATGACGAAGCTCGAATCCTACCAGTTTGGCGGAACCTTCAACGCGACCATGTTCTACGCTGACATTGAGGGGCATCCATCGGAGCGTCTGGTGCAACTCGCCATGGATGAATTGGGGTTCTTCTCGTCTGAAGTCCGCGTTCTGGGCAGTTACCCACGCAGCCAAACGCGGGATATCCTGAAAGCCGAACACGACGCCCCTGGCCCAGCCAGCGCGGTTTGAAGGCAAATGCCAAGCCTCCATGCTCATCACGTTTCGGCATCGCTCCCCGCTGGTGCCCATCACCACTTGACGCCGTGATGCGAACCGGGCAGAGAGTGCGCCAGCCGTCATGATCGGGGTATAGCTCAGCCTGGTAGAGCACTGGTTTTGGGAACCAGGGGTCCGGAGTTCGAATCCCCGTGCCCCGACCACGACGACTTGTTTACCTGCCATCACATTCGGGGTCGTCATGGTTGCGCGGATTTATCAGCCAGCAAAGACCGCCATGCAGTCCGGTGTTGCCCGCACACAGAAGTGGGTGCTTGAGCACGATCGCGCATCAGCTCGAACAACGGAACCGTTGATGGGCTGGACATCTTCGTCCGATACACGCCAGCAGGTGCAACTCACGTTCGATACGAAGGACGAGGCCGTTGCTTATGCCAAGCGTAACGGTTTGGCTTATACGGTAAGCGCACCTAAACCGCGCAAGCAAACGCCAAAATCGTACTCCGACAATTTCAAGTTCGGTCGCCGCGCGCCCTGGACGCATTAGTCCCGGACGATTCATTGCGTCGTAGGGTGCTGAGCCGCCAGATCTCTTCATTTGAACCGCAAACCGCCCCTCCTGTGCAGGAGAGGCGGTTGTCTTGTGCACGTGATATGGACCCGACAGATCAGCGACCGTTAACGGCACCAAAGGGGTTGCCCGAGTACGAACCACCATTGAGACTGTACTTCGGGCCGGCTTCTGCCGGGGTCGTCGTTGCGATGGCACCAGCAGATATGGCGGCAATCAGAGCAGCGGCTGTAAAGAATTTTGTCATGATTTTCTCTCTGTTTGGGGGGATGTTTGTCCCGTCTGATTGAGACAATGACCTAGTATCGGCCTTAACCATATGACGTGCATCACACATTTACGTTTTCGAGACGGATTTCACTGCTACGTTTTCGAGACGGATTTCACTGCAGAACTTGAATGTGCAGAACGATGTGTGTGGCACGTGTCGAAAAGCGCATCGTCAAAGAAAAACCGCCTCTCATCAGGGAAATGAGAAGCGGTTCAGGCAGGGAGAAGGAAGGGTGTGAGTACAGTCTACCCGGTTTCAGGGGAGGGCTGAGGATATCGGGCGAGCCGCGGTGTGTTGTGGTTGTGGTGCTGTTTTCCTGTGTTGTTGCGTCTGTCTTGAACCGTTTATGGTGAATTTCAGATGTCGCGACTGTGATCCGCATCACACTTTTATCGGTTCTGTGATTTTGAGAATTTTGTGATTTAGCGGGCGAAGCTTTAGTCAGTGTTGTGACTTGAGTTGCGGCCAACTCGGAAATCAGGCTATCTGCGCAACACGGTCCCGTAGCTCAGCTGGATAGAGCAGCTGACTTCTAATCAGCAGGTCCCAGGTTCGAATCCTGGCGGGATCACCACTTTCCGATATGTCCTGAGTAGCACTACGGATGCTCAACTCTTGGCAGGATTGATTTCTGATCTGTCGCGGAGAGCAATACGCCTCGCATGACAGATCGAGCCTGGTCATCGGACTGAGCCCTGTTCGTGATGCACCAATATGCGTCACCGCTGCCGGACTGTCATGGTCGCAAAGCGCTTTTCGGTTTGCTCGGAATGACACCACACATGGCAACAACGTCGACGACAGAAACGGTTCCGACTCCTGCGACATCTGGGGGAGAGGTTGCTGTACCCGAGGTTACGGGGGCTGGCGAGTGGAGCGACGCGTTGGCCGGTCTCGGCGCAACGATAGTGCGAGAGTTCAACAATCTCAGTGCACCCTGGACGATCTATCAGTTCGCCATTGTTTGCATTGCTCTGTTGATTGCCAGGGTTGCAGGGCGGGCACTGACACCTGTCCTTGAGGAACGTATCCGCAGTATCACGGGGCAGCCACGTTTGTTGCGGCTTCTGGTGATCATTCTGCGCCGGTTGCGCTGGATCCTGTTCGCATTTTTCCTCTGGGCCACCTACTACGTTTTACAAGAATTTGCCGTTTGGCAAAGTCGCAGTTTTTACGTTGGTGTTGCGGCCAATCTTGCAACAGCGTGGGTTGCGATCAGTATTGGTTCACGTGTCATTCGCAATCGCTCGGTCGGGCAACTTTTCGCAATCGTAGCATGGTCGTTGGCCGCGTTGCATATCCTGGGTTGGTTATCGCCGCTTCTGGGTGCACTTGACGGAGTGGCTTATGCAGTCGGCAATTTCAGAATTTCTCTCCTCCTCGTTCTGAAGGCTGTGGTGCTTTTAACAGTTCTGATCTGGCTTGCCTCGATCCTGGGGGATTTTCTCGACCGGCGGATCAAGCAGCACCTGGAACTGGCCCCTTCACTTCAGGTTCTGATAGGTAAGATCATCAAGGCAGCACTGATGGTTGCGGCGGTTATGTTTGCCTTGTCGGCCGTCGGGCTGGATTTGACAGCGCTTACGGTGTTCTCGGGTGCTTTGGGGCTTGGGATCGGCTTCGGACTGCAAAAGGTGGCGTCAAACCTTGTGAGTGGGATCATTATTCTGATCGACAAGTCCATCAAGCCGGGGGATGTGATTTCGCTCGGAGATACTTTCGGATGGATTGAATCTCTTCGAGGGCGCTACGTTTCTGTCGTGACGCGCGACGGAGTGGAATATCTCATTCCGAACGAAGATTTCGTCACTGAGAAAGTGGTGAACTGGTCGCATTCGAACCGGAACGTTCGCCTCGATGTGCGCTTTGGGGTGAGCTATGACAGTGACCCTCATATGGTGCGCAAGTTGGCGGTAGATGCGGTGAAGGAGATCACACGCATCATTTCGTATCCGGCGCCGGTTTGCCATGTCGTCGGATTTGGCGACTCTTCAATTGATTTCGTTCTTCGCTTCTGGATCGTCGACCCGGAAGGCGGGCTGACCAACATCCGCGGCACCGCGTTCCTCGCATTATGGGATGCGTTCAAGGAACACGGCATCGACATTCCTTACCCGCATCGCCAGATATTGCTTCCAAACAAGGATAAAACCGATGCGTTGATCCTGCCGGATTGATGAGATCGCCGCATATTGCTCAATCTCGTTTCGGAATATTGACGGCGGCCAGACTTGCAGTACGATTTTCGCAAACTTTAAACCAGCGGATCACATTCTTATAATTGTCCATCCCGATCACATCTGAGGCCTCATAGAAGCCTGTCATGGCGCGGATCCATGGCCATATTGCAATGTCTGCAATTGTGTAGTCGTCACCCATGATGTTGGCACGCCCGTCGAGTCGCTGGTCGAGCACACCGAGCAAGCGGCGGGATTCGTCGCGGTAACGCTCGTATGGGCGTTTGTCTTCGATCTCTTTGCCCGCGAATTTGTGAAAGAAACCGAACTGGCCGAACATTGGTCCGAGACCACCCATCTGCCACATCAACCACTGAATGGTTTCAAGCCGGGCTGCGTCATCCGTCGGGAGGAGTTTTCCAGACTTGCGTGCGAGGTAAATGAGTATGGCACCGGACTCCCAAAGTCCGAGTGGTTTCCCGCCCGGGCCATTAGGATCGATCATGGCTGGGATCTTATTGTTGGGATTGAGCGACATGAACTCCGGTGTAAGCTGGTCGTCGGTCGAAAAATTGACAAGGTGCGGTTCATAGGGCAGCCCGGTTTCCTCCAACATGGCAGAAATCTTGATTCCGTTCGGCGTCGGCAAGGAATAAAGCTGAATACGATCCGGGTGGCTGGCAGGCCATTTGGTGGTAATCGGAAAATCTGAAAGCGCGGTCATGGAGAGCTCGTCTTGTTTGGGTGCATCTGTTCAGTCCGTAACATGATTTGGTGCATGGACTGCGATCAAAAAAAAATTGTTTGCGGTGCAACTATTGGATGTTCGCAACCGGGAACGTACGCCGCCAGGTTTCGCGGAGGTAATCCCCACACAGCAATCCAGGTTCACCGTCAGCTTCGTTATTACCTATCGGTGCAATGACAGCATCATGTCCCGGGTAGACAAACACCGGGATTGAATAGCGGTCTCGACCGCCACGGTTTATGACGCGGTGTGGCGTGGAGGAAAATTGCCCGTTCGTCCAGATCTGCATGATGTTACCGATATTGATCACGAACGTGTCAGGTATTGAGGGCGCACCGATCCATTCCCCGCTCTTGTTCTGGATTTCAAGGCCGTCGCCGTCGTCCTGCCAGAGAATGGTGAACGCACCTGAGTCCGAATGTGGAACCACGCCGATATGTTTTACGCTCTCAGGGTTGTCCTGCGGTGGATAATGATTAATTTTCAGACGTGTCATGGCTTCGTGAAACGGCTCGGCGAAACCGTCTGCGGGTAGGCCAAAAGCCTGTGCAAACCCGCTTTGAAGCGCAAGTGTCAGCGGTTCGACCGCGCTTTGGTATCGTAGCATCATGTCCTTGAAATCCGAATGCCCCACGGGCCAGATGTTGGGACCTTCCAGTGGCTTGTCCACATCGACGGGGCGATCGTAACCGATCCAAAATCCTTCCTGATGGCTTTTGGCCTCGCGCTTCTCGTTCTCGTAGCTTGCATAGTCGAGTGGAAGGTAACCGCGTAATCTCGGATCAATTGGAATGCGCATCTTCTCGTCCATCGGTTTCTCGAAGAAGCCTTGCGCTTCGCGTCGCAAATCAGCGATCAGGCTTTGTGACACGTCATGATTGCGGACATAGAAGAAGCCCACGTCGGTGCAGGCCGCTGCAATTGCTGCAACATCGTCGGTGGATGCTGTGCCTTCGAGAAACGGTGCGATATCGATTTGCGGAATCTCCGAGAAATCGAGCCGTCGAGAGAGTGGGATTGCCATGGCATAAGGTTCCGGTGCTGCTTCTATGCTCGCTTATGAGAAAAGCGCAGCGATCATAGTCTGGCAAGGCCTGACATGGATGGTCAACGAACCAGACCGCCGCTACGGTGTAGTCGGCTTGGGCGTGTCCGACTTAGGGCGGCTTCTACGAAGTTGAGGCGCCGGGATGCCAGTGGAGCGATCTGGATCGTCGCGTCATGATTCCATTTGAATCAGACACAGTCTAGGTTTGCAACTTCGACACTTTGCCCCGGAGGCGTGATGCGCGATCGCTTGCACTATCTGTTTCTGAATGTGGGCCATTTCCTGGACCATCTGCTCATGTTGATCTTCGCGACGGTGGCCGCGCTGGCGCTCACGCGCGAGTGGGGCATGGGCTATGGTGCGTTGATTGCGTATGCGACGCCAGGCTTTGTTGCGTTCGGTGCATTTGCCATCCCCGCGGGATGGGCGGCCGATCGTTGGGGTCGCGAAGCAATGATGACACTGTTTTTCATTGGATGCGGGGTATCGAGTACTGCGGTAGCGCTCGCGACGACGCCTGTGCAAATCGGAACAGCACTGTTTTTCGTTGGCGTATTTGCTGCGATTTACCATCCAGTCGGTATAGCGCTCGTGCTCGAAGGCCACGCCAAGACCGGCATGCGGATCGCGATCAACGGCGTGTGGGGCAATATGGGGGTGGCCGTTGCAGCACTCCTCACAGGACTGCTGATCGACAGTGGCAGTTGGCGCACGGCCTTTGTTCTTCCCGGTCTCATCTGCGCCCTGATCGGCGTCGCCTATGGCTGGTTGATCTGGCGAACGGCAGGAAACACCGAGGGGGTATCAGCAGCAAACAAAACGACCCGAACAGTCGTCGTTGAACCGGTGTTCGATCGATCTGTTTTCATCCGTGTCCTGGGCGTAATTCTCTTTACGACGGCTTTGGGCGGACTGGTTTTCCAGAGCACGACATTTGCACTTCCCAAGGTGCTCGCAGAGCGGGTGTCTGACGTGGATACAACAGCCACCTTGATCGGTTGGCTCGCTTTTCTTGCCTTTGCAGTCGGATCTGTCGGTCAACTGGTGGTCGGACACTTCGTGGATCGTGCGTCACCACGCATCGCCTTCATGATCGTGGCCACGCTTCAGGTTCTGTTTTTTGCTCTGATGATATCTGCAACGGGATGGTGGGCTGCTGTCGTTGCCGCCGGTTTCATGTTCGCGGCATTCGGACAGATCCCGATCAACGATGTTCTCGTGGGACGGGTGGCGCGCAGTGAATGGCGCAGTCGTATTCTCGCCATTCGCTACACGGTCACGATCAGTGTCATGGCATCATCTGTCCCGTTCATTGCATGGGTTCACGCCCATCACGGGTTTGGAACATTGTTCGGAATTTTATCGGTGACCGCAGCGTGCGTTCTTCTCGCGGTGTTGACGCTCCCACATCTGGAAGAGCCGGTCGCGACGGTCACAACTCCAGCAGAGTGATGCGTGATGTGAGAAGAAGAGGAGCGGCGAGGAAAGCGGGGAAACCCCGCCGCTCCCAAGGGTTCCAGGTTGGCTGCGACGACCCGTTACCCTTGTCTCATCGGGCAAGCTCTATCGAGCCCCCGTTAAGACAGACTGAGCGCTCCATTCGCGGCAGGAATACGGCACGGATAAAAGTTGGTATTTCGCCGCTTTCCATAACTGGTTCAAATCACACGCGATCTCTGAAATATCACTCAACTGAGATTATGGCGCTCAAGGCGCAAAACGATGGCAGATCGGGCATTGCGCTGCATTTCGGCACGTTGAGAAACAAAACCGGCGACGCATTTCTGCGCCGCCGGTCCCGGCAGTCCCCGCTGTTTGACTGACTTTACGCGTTATTGGATGACGTCAAGGTCGGTGCCATTGAACGTATTGCCAAGGAAGCCACCCGAGAAGCTCAGTGTAAATCCGACACGGATCACCGTGTGTGACTGATCAACATCCGCGAACCCACCCGCAAGGAGGTCGCGATTGTTGTCGTAGTCGTAGTGAATGGCCTCAACCCGGAAGGCGTTGCCATCGCCAAGAGCGTGTTCGATACCGCCACCGTAGGCCACACCATCGGCACTTCGGCTGACACGCACCCCGGCACCATTTGACGCAAACACGTCGTAGGACTGGTTTGCAACGGCATACCCCCCCGTGATGTACACAAGCATTTGCTCCGTGACTGTCAGCCCCAGTCTGACGCGTGCACTCGCAAAGAAGTGCGGATCGTTGCTCGCCGTGTTGATGTCCCCTTCGATGCCAAGAACGAGACTGCCCGCTTGCAGGTTGCAGCCCGTATAGGCTCCAAGTGCGAGGCCGTCACTTGATGTGTTTGCCACTTCTGTGACCGGCGCGCTGATTGTGGCTGATGACGAATCGATGTTTCCACCAGCGGACACGCCAATGTAGCAGCCGTGCCAGGCATGCAGTGGCTGGTCGACGATGATGATATCATCGTCCTTGAAACTGCCGTTGTCGGCATGCGCCGCCGTCACGGCCCAGAATGCGAACCCTGTGACGATTAGAAAACCAGCACCGACTCCGGCGGCACCAGCACGCATGAAACGCTTACCCAAACGCAACATAATACTTCCCTCTACGCATACTCGTGCCCCCAACCCCGGAAACACTGAACGCTACTGTTTGATTTTGATTTTTCGGATGAACGCAACGCAACAAGCTACAGCCGGAACCATAGTGGGGTGATTCCCCGTTAGGCAACGGGGGTGTGGATAGCGCGTGGACAAGGGTGGAGAACCGGGGATTGCCCAGACAGAGGTGTCCGTCAGCCGCGTCCGCGATACGTCGGAACGCCTTGATCCGGAAGCCACACACCTTCTGGAACGGCACCGGTTTGCCAGAAGACATCAATCGGAATACCGCCGCGGGGGTACCAGTAACCGCCGATCCGCAACCAGCGCGGATCAAGCAAGCTCACGAGTTGCTTGCCAATCGCAACCGTACAGTCTTCGTGGAATGCGCCATGGTTGCGGAAGGATCCAAGATACAATTTGAGCGACTTGGACTCAACGAGCCAATCGCCGGGAACATAATCGATGACAAGATGCGCGAAGTCAGGCTGTCCAGTGACCGGGCACAGCGAAGTGAACTCAGGAGCGGTGAAACGTGCAATATAGTTCGTATCCGCGTGCGGATTGGGCACACGTTCCAGTTCCGCATCTTCAGGTGAGGCCGGAAGCGGCGCATGTTCACCAAGTTGCATCAGGCCGGTTCCATTCCAAGTTTGTCGTCACGTCGGCGCAACAAGGCAATGAGCGGGATCGCCAAAAGCACCATCCATCCCTTACCGACAATTTGACCCCACAGGTACGTCAGGTCCCCGAAGGCCAGTTGCAAGAAGACAAGGCTGTCTACAATGAGCCCTATCGCACTGGAAAGTACGACGGCAGAAATGAACCCCTTTTTCTGCAACGGCGTATAAACGGCAAAATCTGCTAGCTCGGAGAGGATAAATGCAGTCACCGAGGCCACAACAAGCATCGCCGGAGCAACGGCCCATGAAAGAGCGCCGCCAATAGCAATCGCTGATAAGGACCAAAGCGCACCGAGGCGGCGTTGAACCAGATCGCGCAGAACAAGCGCCGCGCCAACAAGCAGAACACCGCTAGGGGCACTCAGTCCTGGCGCCACAGGAATAAGGCAGGGGCCATTTGGAACACAGACTGTTCCAAGATTTCCGATCATCCAGTTGGCGAGTGGGATTGTCAGGATATAGGCCGCCAAAAATACGAATCCTTCGATCCGCTGGCGCATCGCATGCGTTTTTGTCATCAAGTTCTCCATGTGCATTCAAGCTGAATAGACCTGCGCACGTGTTTTGTGAGGAAGCCGATACGCGATTGCCTGCGTTCCGGCAAGCTGTTGGCGCATAAACGCTGAAACGGGGGGGATCGGTGGGGTTTGCGCGACACCCACATTTGAGTACAAGCCGGGCAAGGACAGCCACACCGAAGCGAGATACATTTCATGACCGCGATTACCGACATCATAGCCCGCGAAATTCTGGACAGTCGGGGCAACCCGACGGTTGAGGTGGATGTGGTACTCGAAGATGGTTCAATGGGCCGCGCCGGCGTTCCGTCGGGCGCTTCGACCGGTGCGCATGAAGCTCATGAGTTGCGTGATGGCGGCGAACGTTACCTCGGAAAAGGGGTGATGCAGGCCGTCGACGCTGTGAACCACGAAATTTTTGATGCCATCTCCGGTATGGATGCGGAAGATCAGCGGCGGATCGACACTGCGATCTGTACGCTCGATGGGACCGACAACAAATCACGGCTTGGAGCAAACGCAATTCTGGGTGTTTCGCTTGCTGTTGCGCGGGCTGCGGCAGAAGCCAGCGGTCTATCGCTTCACACGTATCTGGGCGGACCCAACGCACATGTTCTCCCGGTGCCGATGATGAACATCATCAATGGTGGGGAGCACGCGGATAATCCAATTGATATCCAGGAATTCATGATCATGCCTGTTGGTGCGAAGACGTGCCGCGACGCCATTCGCGTGGGGTCGGAAATCTTTCACACACTGCGCAAGGGGTTGAGTGCTGCGGGGCACGGAACAAACGTAGGCGATGAAGGCGGGTTTGCACCCAATCTCTCGTCCACTGACGAAGCGCTGGACTTCATCATGAAAGCGATCGAGAGCGCGGGGTACACGCCAGGCGATGATGTCATGTTAGCGTTGGATTCCGCGTCCACGGAATTTTATGCGAACGGTAAATACAACATGAAAGGGGAAGGAAAAATTCGTGATGCAGCCGATATGGTGGCATTCTATGATGACCTGACCCGACGGTATCCGATTATATCGATTGAAGACGGCATGGCGGAAGACGACTGGGATGGATGGAAAGCCCTGACCGATGCCATCGGTGACCGAGTTCAACTCGTCGGAGATGACTTGTTTGTGACAAACCCGATACGCCTGCAGCAAGGAATTCGGACGGCGACGGCCAATTCCATTCTGGTCAAGGTCAACCAGATCGGCACGCTCACCGAAACCCTGGACGCCGTCTCCATGGCGCAGCGTGCTCGCTATACGGCCGTGATTTCCCATCGCTCCGGTGAAACTGAAGATTCCACGATTGCTGATATCGCCGTTGCCACAAATGCGGGGCAGATCAAGACCGGATCGTTGTCTCGTTCAGATCGGTTGGCAAAGTACAACCAGTTGATCCGGATCGAGGAAGAATTGGGCGACACATCCCATTATGCCGGCCGGGAGGTCGTTCCGGGAGAACGAACAACCTCTGCATAATTTAATCGCCAGATCGAGGCGGTGATTTACTCCGAATTAACGGTGGTCAGGCAGGTTCATCCTTGTCCCTTGGATCACGCGAATTGAGTTGTGCGTCTCGCGTGTTGAGCCTCCTGAAATGATGATCGAGCAATCAACACTCCGGCAGAATTTGGTCCTGGTGATCTGCCTGGTGATGCTTGGTTATTTCGGCTTCCATGCCGTCGAGGGGAAGCATGGCCTTGAGGCGCGCGCTGTTTTGTTAAAACGGGCTTCCGAGCTCGATCGTCGGCTTGCGCGCCTCGAGGTTAAGCGGCTCCGCCTTGTGCGGAATGTAGACCTCATGAGCAATGATCGTCTTGATCCCGACATGCTTGCCGAACAGGCGCGTCACGTCCTTGTGATGACACATCCTGATGATGTTGTTCTAGTCCCGGATCGGCACGACCGGCGATAGTCCATGCCAACCGGGCTCGCATCTTCACATGATCCATTCATCACGACATGATGCTCCAAATTGGCAAGTCCGGTATGCGTAGTGTACGTTGTCCACTGACATCGGCTGCGATTGCAGATGCAATCAATGGCCTGGCCTGATCAAGAAGGATATCCAATGACTGCTGGTGCCCCAACTGCAGTTGCCTCGGCTCATGCAACGAATGGAGAAGCTCCTCCACCAACACCATTTACCAAGGAAGAAGACCTTCATGCCTATCGGGAGATGCTGCTGATCCGGCGTTTTGAGGAAAAAGCGGGTCAGCTTTACGGCATGGGGCATATCGGTGGCTTCTGTCATTTATACATCGGACAGGAAGCTGTTGTCGTAGGCATGCAAATGGCGATAGCGGAGGGAGATCAGGTGATCACCGCGTATCGTGAACACGGGCACATGCTCGCAACCGGTATGGACCCGAAAGGCGTAATGGCAGAGCTGACCGGTCGCAAAGGAGGTTATTCCCGTGGCAAGGGCGGCTCCATGCACATGTTCTCGAAAACAAAAGCCTTTTATGGCGGGCATGGAATCGTTGGCGCGCAGGTTCCACTGGGGGCCGGGCTTGCGTTCGCGAACAAGTACCGCGGCGATGGGAAAGTGTCTTTGACGTACTTCGGCGAAGGTGCAGCGAACCAGGGCCAGGTTTACGAGACCTTCAACATGGCATCGCTCTGGAAACTCCCGGTGATCTTCATCATCGAGAACAACCGCTATGCAATGGGCACGGCGGTCGAGCGCTCCGCCGCGCTGTCCGAGGAAATGTATGCCAGGGGGGCAGCGTTTGGCATTCCGGGCGAACAGGTCGACGGCATGGACGTGCGTGCTGTTCGTGCTGCTGGAGAAAAAGCTGCTGCACATGCCCGATCTGGCGAAGGACCGTATGTCCTCGAGATGAAAACCTACCGTTATCGCGGGCATTCCATGTCAGATCCGGCCAAATACAGAACACGTGAAGAAGTGACGCAAACCCGGGAAGAACGTGACCCCATAGAACGTGTGCGCGTTCGCCTGATGCGTGATCACGACATGTCTGAAGATGAGCTCAAGGGGATGGACAAGACCATCCGTGCAACGGTCAATGAAAGTGCTGAGTTTGCCCAGAACGATCCTGAACCCGATCCATCGGAGCTCTGGACAGACGTGACTGTAGAAGCGTGATTTTTGGATCCCTGCGACGATAACGGATACCCCCTATGCCTACTGATATTCTGATGCCTGCCCTGTCACCCACCATGGAAGAGGGGACACTCGCCAAGTGGTTGGTCGCGGAAGGAGACGACATTTCGTCTGGTGACGTCATCGCGGAAATCGAGACCGATAAAGCAACGATGGAAGTCGAGGCTGTCGACGAAGGCAAGCTTGGCAAAATTCTGATTGCGGCCGGCACCGAAAATGTTCCGGTCAACACGCCGATAGCGACTATTCTGGAGGATGGCGAGGACGCCTCTGCTGCACCTGTATCTGCAAAAGCTCCCGAAGTTGCTGCCCCCGCCGAAACCATATCCGCAACACAGACTGCCTCGACAGCCACAACAGCACCAGCAGCAATCATTGCCCCTGACACGAGTGTGCCAGAAGGCACGACCATGATTTCGACAACCGTTCGCGAGGCGTTACGCGATGCCATGGCGGAAGAGATGCGTGCGGACGACAACGTATTCCTGATGGGGGAAGAAGTCGCTGAGTACCAGGGCGCCTACAAGATCAGTCAGGGTCTGCTGGAAGAATTTGGAGATCGCAGGGTCATCGACACGCCGATCACGGAACATGGGTTTGCTGGTATCGGGACCGGCGCAGCATTCGCGGGATTGAAGCCGATCGTTGAATTCATGACGTGGAATTTCGCGATGCAGGCCATCGACCACATCATCAATTCCGCTGCCAAGACGCTCTACATGTCAGGCGGGCAGATGGGGTGCCCGATTGTGTTTCGCGGAGCGAACGGCGCGGCTGCACGCGTCGCGGCCCAGCACTCGCAGTGTTACTCAGCGTGGTACGCACATGTGCCAGGTTTGAAGGTTGTCGCACCGTATACGGCCGCCGATGCGAAGGGTCTTTTGAAAGCAGCGATCCGCGACCCCAACCCTGTGCTCGTTCTTGAGAATGAAATTCTCTACGGTCAATCGTTTGATGTGCCAGAGATGGACGACTGGACGGTGCCGATCGGCAAGGCCAAGGTCGTGCGGGAAGGCGATGACGTAACAATCGTCTCATTCTCGCGTGGCATGACCTATGCGCTCGAAGCTGCAAGCCGTCTTGCCGATGAGGGGATTAATGCGGAAGTGATCGATTTACGGTCCCTGCGGCCACTCGATACAGCAACCGTGATCGAGAGCGTCAAGAAAACGAACAGACTCGTCACCGTTGAGGAGGCCTGGCCGATATGTTCCATCGGTTCGGAAATTTGCCAGCAAGTGACAGCGCAGGCGTTTGATTATCTGGACGCACCACCAACGAAGGTAAGTGGCGCTGATGTCCCGATGCCCTATGCGGCCAATCTTGAGAAATTGGCTTTGCCATCAGCCGAGGATGTGATCGCTGCAGTCAAACAAGTCAGCTACAAGAACTGAACGATTGTCTGATCCATACCTGAAGAGATCCACTTAGACGACGAACGGATATCGCAATGCCTATCCCGATTTTAATGCCGGCACTTTCCCCCACGATGGAGGAAGGTACGCTTGCCAAGTGGCTTGTGAAAGAAGGGGACAGTGTGTCGTCTGGTGACGTCATTGCCGAGATCGAGACGGACAAGGCCACCATGGAAGTGGAGGCAATTGATGAAGGAACCGTTGGGAAAATCCTGATTGCTGCAGGAACGGAGGGCGTCGCCGTCAACAAGCCCATCATGATCCTTCTGGAAGATGGAGAAGAGGCAGGCGATCTGACGGATGCGGTTCCTGCAAGCGCGCCTTCGCCCAAGCTCACCGAAACGGTGGAGGCCTCTGCGTCTGCTCCAAAACCTTCTACGCAGCCTGCAACACACTCGAACGAGCATACATCGAATGGAACGCGCGTATTTGCGTCTCCTCTTGCGCGTCGTCTGGCGTCACAATCCGGAATTGATATTGCGGCACTGAAAGGTTCCGGCCCGCATGGACGGATTGTGAAGGCTGATATCGAGCACGCCCGGAAAGATGGCGGGGTCTCACAGCTCGGCGCTGCCTCCGCTGCAGCGGGTGGCGTTGGCCAGGCCGTTGCGTTTCCACGAGCCATGGCCGATGACAAGGTCATGGCGCTTTACGAGGAAGGCTCCTACGAGGTCGTTCCTCATAACAACATGCGCAAGACGATTGCGACACGTCTTGTCGAAGCCAAGACAACCATTCCGCATTTCTATCTCACCATCGACTGTCGTCTTGATGAGCTGCTTTCTGCACGCAAACGCATGAACGAAATGGCGGATGGACGATACAAGCTTTCCGTCAACGATTTCATCATCAAGTCGCTTGGTTTGGCATTGCAGGACGTCCCCGCAGCCAACGCAACCTGGACAGAAAAGGGAATGCTTCGCCATACCCGCGCCGATGTTGGCGTTGCAGTTGCCGTTGAAGGTGGACTGTTCACACCGGTCATTCGTCATGCGGATCTGAAAACACTTTCGGAAATTTCCAACGAGATGAAAGATCTTGCCGGACGTGCGCGGGACAGGAAATTGAAACCTCATGAATACCAGGGAGGCACATCGTCGATTTCCAACCTTGGTATGATGGGGATCAGAAGCTTTGACGCCGTCATCAACCCACCACACGCTACAATTCTGGCTGTCGGGGCTGGTGAACAGCGCATGATTGTCGTCGATGGCGCGCCGGTGGTCGCAAGCATGGTCAGTTGCACGCTGTCGTGCGATCACCGCGTTGTGGATGGTGCACTCGGTGCCGAATTACTAGCCGCTTTCAAACGGTATATCGAAGACCCTGTCCGCATGCTTGTGTGAGCATTGCTGTGGTTTGCGTGCATCGCGTGAGGCGAATCTGATCCGTTACACAGATCTGTGACTTGCCGCATTCACGCTGCATCGGGGATGAACACGCCGTGTGTTTTTTGAAAAGCGAGTTGGCTTCATGCGTCGATGCCTTGCCGTTGGTTGTATTTCTGTGATCGCAGCATTCGTGTTGGCAGGCTGTGCCAACAATCAAGGCCTGTATGGAGGGGCAGGGTTATCCGTAAGCGGGAAACCAGTCGCGAAGCATAACAAACGTGCGTCTGCAAAAACATGTCGATCAATCAAACGTGAACTCAATCGTTTCGAGCGACGGCGCGAAACAGGTTCAAAGGCCTATGACGCTGCGATTGCAAGGTACATTCGCCACGAATGCGACACCCAGACAGGCTAACCATATCTTGCACGTACCATCGGTGCGTCCTGGCGGATGACTTGTGAGTAAGTATGACAACCTGTTACCTGAATGCGGAATGTAACCCGCATCCGGAGCCGTTGTCTTTTCATGTCCCAACAATCCTACGACGTTCTCATTATTGGCGGTGGTCCTGGTGGCTATGTTGCGGCCATCCGCGCAGCCCAACTCGGCCTGAAGACAGCGGTGGTCGAGCGTGAGCACCTTGGTGGCATCTGCCTCAACTGGGGATGTATTCCCACAAAGGCCTTGTTGCGATCCGCAGAGATTTTTCATTACGGGCAACATGCAGCGGACTATGGTCTCACTTTGGACGGTAAAATGGGCTTCGACACCAGTGCCATCGTGAAACGATCACGGGGGGTGTCCGGTCAGTTGAATGGCGGCGTCGGCTTCCTTCTCAAAAAGAATAAAGTCGATGTGATCTGGGGCGAAGCGAAGATCACGAAACCGGGTGAGGTCATCGTTGCCACGCCGACAAAGACCCCGATGGAGCCAAAACACCCTCAACCGAAGGGCACGCTCGACGCAGGAACCTATCACGCCAAACACATTATCGTTGCGACGGGAGCGCGGCCACGCGTTATTCCCGGCATCGAACCAGACGGGAAAAAAATCTGGACCTATTTCGAGGCGATGGTTCCAGCCGAAATGCCCAAATCGCTCATTGTGATGGGCTCTGGAGCAATCGGGATCGAATTTGCCTCGTTCTACCGCACCATGGGTGTGGACGTGACCGTGATTGAACTCCTTCCACAAATCCTCGCTGTTGAGGATGCTGAGATTGCAGCGCACGCACGCAAACGTTTCGAGAAGCAGGGAATGAACATCCTGACGGGCGCCAAAGTCACAAAAGTCGATACAAGCGGCGCGGGTGTCGTTGCCACGGTTGTAACGGAAGACGGGTCCACTCAGACGCTCTCAGCAGACAAATTGATTTCGGCAGTTGGCGTCGTTGGTAATATCGAAAGCCTGGGGCTCGAAAGTCTGGGGGTGAAGACAGATCGAGGTTGCGTTGTGATCGATGCTTACGCCAAGACGAACGTACCTGGGATCTACGCAATCGGCGACGTGGCCGGACCACCAATGCTCGCGCACAAGGCAGAGCATGAAGGTGTGATCTGCGTTGAGGCGATTGCCGGCAAGGAGGCACATCCAATGGACAAGGCGCGAATTCCGGGATGTACGTACTGTCATCCACAGATCGCGTCCGTCGGCCTGACTGAGGACAAGGCCAAGGAAGCTGGGCACGAAATCAAGGTCGGGCGCTTCCCGTTCATGGGAAACGGCAAGGCAATAGCACTCGGTGAACCTGAGGGCATGGTCAAGACGATTTTTGACGCAAAAACCGGTCAGTTGCTTGGGGCACATATGGTGGGAGCGGAGGTCACGGAACTCATTCAGGGCTTTGCCGTGGCAATGCAACTTGAGACAACGGAAGAAGATCTGATGCACGCAGTCTTCCCGCATCCGACCCTTTCGGAAATGATGCATGAAAGCGTGTTGGACGCCTACGACCGTGTCATTCACATGTGACGAAACCGGTTGCCTGCCTGTCATTCAGAATCTGTGTATAGTTCAGATAATCAAGGTACGACGGGAGAGATCGTCATGGATGCGCGCGCGCTCATCATATTTTTGATCATCGGTATTGTAGCGGGTTTTCTCGCGAGCATCGTCGTCGGTGGTGGCGGTCTTATCCAGTATCTTGTCAGTGGTGTACTTGGCGCGTTCGTCGGTGGTTGGCTATTGGGTGCGCTCGGGGCAAGTCTTGGCATCTCAAATCCACTGATCTCGCAGATTGTGACATCGACGATTGGCGCGATCGTGGTGGTGATCATTGCCCGCCTGATCAGTTAGTATCGTTACATCCTCAGGTGAGCGCTGGACTTGAGAGAGCCATCCCCCCATATTTGCTCCATGACAACACTTATTGACACAAGATCCGAAGGCGCCGCGCCGCGCCATCCTGAAAAGGCAGCGCGGCCAGACACGGCTATACTGCGGAAACCATCGTGGATCCGGGTCAAGGCTCCGGGTTCACCTGCCTATGCCGCAACACGTAAGATCGTGAAGGAACACGGTCTCGCGACGGTTTGCGAAGAGGCCGGTTGCCCCAACATTGGCGAGTGTTGGGAAAAGAAACACGCAACCATGATGATCATGGGCGAGATCTGCACACGGGCTTGTGCGTTCTGTAATGTGCGCACAGGACTACCCGACGCGCTGGATAGAAGCGAACCTGCGCGAGTAGGCAAGGCGGTTGCAACGCTTGGACTGGAACACGTCGTCATCACGTCCGTAGATCGGGATGATCTTGCTGACGGAGGTGCACTGCATTTCGCAGATACAATCGCAGCGATCCGTGACGCGGCGCCCGACACAACTATAGAGATTCTGACACCAGATTTCCTGCGCAAGGACGGGGCGCTGGATGTTGTGATCGATGCGGCACCAGACGTCTTCAACCACAACCTCGAAACCGTTCCTTCAAAATATCTGACGATCCGGCCAGGCGCGCGATATTTTCATTCCTTGCGCCTGCTTCAACGAGTGAAGGAACGCAATCCGCAGATTTTCACCAAGTCGGGTATCATGGTGGGCTTTGGCGAGGAGCGGAACGAGGTTCTGCAGTTGATGGATGACTTGCGTGCAGCGGATGTGGATTTTCTGACGATCGGACAGTATCTGCAACCCTCGCGCAAACACGCAGAAATCAAGGAGTTCGTGACGCCAGAGACGTTCAAGGCCTATGAGCGGATCGCCTATGCAAAGGGGTTTCACATGGTCGCATCCAGTCCACTGACCCGTTCATCCTATCATGCAGGTGAAGATTTCGCACAGCTCCGCGCTGCGCGACGTGCGTCTGCGTAGCGGGCGCCAGACGATAGAACTCTCGCCCGCTCATTTAGGTCTCCCATGCCGCAATTCGAAACACGCCGACGGGTCCGCCATCGTGCGCAGGACATGTTCGATCTTGTCGCGGATGTGGAGAGTTATCCCGAGTTCGTGCCGCTCTGCCAGTCTTTGTCAATCAGAGAGAAAACTGTTGGTGCGAATGGGCATCCGGCCATCGTTGCGGACATGACCGTGGCGTACAAACTGTTCCACGAAACGTTCACCAGTCGCGCCACGATGGATCGCGAGAACCTGTCCATCCTGGCGGAGTATCTCGACGGCCCGTTCTCGCACATGGAAAACAAGTGGCGTTTCGTTGCATCGGGGGAGACGTCATGCACTGTGAATTTCGCGATCGACTATGCATTCAGGTCGCGAACGCTGGAGATGTTGATGGGGACCATGTTTGATACGGCATTCCGAAAATTTGCAACGGCGTTCGAAACACGGGCCGACGTGGTGTACGGCCGCCAACGATAGAGGTATGGGACACCTCGCGCAGTACAACTCTTGCAGGAGTATCTGATGTCCGTCTGGCCTCCATCCTTTTCCGTAACTGGTGATCATGTTTCAGTGGTTGAATTGTCAACGGAGCATGAAGCTGATCTTGTCGAGGCGGCGGCCGATGGCGAACTCCATAAGCTCTGGTACACGACTATTCCGAAACCGGACGAAGTGAACGCAGAAATCAAACGCCGTTTGGCACTGCGTGCAAGTGGCTCCATGCTCCCGTTTAGCATTGTTGATCGCACGTCGGGCAAGGTCGTCGGCATGACCACCTACATGAACATCGATGTCGTAAACCGACGCATTGAAATTGGCTCAACCTGGTATCGCAAGTCCGTCCAACGTTCGCCGTTGAACACCGAATGCAAGCTGCTTCTGCTACAACATGCGTTTGAGAAACTGGACTGCATTGCAGTGGAGTTCCGTACGCATTTTATCAACGTCCAGAGCAGGCGCGCAATTGAGCGGCTGGGAGCGAAATTAGACGGAGTGCTGCGTGCGCACATGATTATGGCGAACGGAACAGTGCGGGATACGGCATGTTATTCGATCATCGCGTCGGAATGGCCGACGGTTAAAGCCAACCTGCAGTGGATGCTGGAAAAACCACGCTGATCAAACGGCAATGATTTCGCCAACCAGTTCCAGCGCGGAAGCTATTGTCGCCAACCGGATCTCTGATCGCGACATTGGGCCATAGTGGTAGGCCCTGTGAAGAACCGTGCTATTCATTGCGGACGCTATGTGAACCAGACCAACCGGCTTTTCCAGACTGCCACCTCCCGGCCCAGCAACGCCTGTAACGGCAATGGACACGGTTGCGTTCGAGTGGATCAGCGCACCTGTCGCCATGGCACGTGCTACAGGTTCACTCACAGCCCCGTGCGCGACAATCATGTCAGAAGGTACATCGAGCAATTCGTGTTTCGCTTCGTTCGAGTAAGTCACGAAGCCACGATCCAGAACATCGGATGAGCCAGCCAGTTCTGTGATAAGGCCGGAAATCAGTCCGCCAGTACAACTCTCGGCTGTTGCAAGAACAAGATGTCTTCCGCGAAGCTGGCTCGACACAAGTTCCGCCGCTTGAATCATTTCAGCCGGAAACATCATGGATGTCCCGGCTGTCAGATCGTGCGGATGCGTGTATCAGGCGTTCAAGCCGCAACAAGTTTTTCTGCAGAATCGAGGATGGAATCGAATTTTTCACTGCTCTCGCTTCCGAGAATTTTTTCGACAGTATCCTGGGTTTGTCGCCACACCGGATATGCAGCCTGAATAGCTTTACGACCGGCTTCGGATAAATGCAGCCCACGGCCATGTCGTCCGGCAGGCGGATCCATTTGAATAAGCCCGATACCGACAAGTCGCTTGAGATTACGGCTCAGCGTTGACTTTTCAATGTCAAGTGACACCCCGATTTCAGCAGCCGTAATACCGTCACGCTGCGCAACCGCGGTCAATAACGTAAACTGACTGGATGTCAGTCCCAACGACCGGAGGGCATCATCATACACGCGCGTTATAATTCGACTCATCCGTCGTACACGTAATGCAACACAACATGCTGATGACGACTCGCCGATTTCCTCGGCAGTCAGTCCCTTGAGCTCAGCATTCTGTTTCATGATGTTTGCCCCGAGTCCGCACCCCTGAAATTATTCAGACAAACTGGGGTGATTCCTGAGTCCTGGCAACGGAGTGTCGTACCGGTATTGTCAGAAAGACCACAGTGATGCCTGGTTACCTCACCATGAGTGCCACAAATGCACGCGATGAAGAGCGTATACGGCGCGAATTGGCATCTTTCATTGGTTCACGGAAGTTGTGGACACGCAGCCATGGCACGCCAAGTTTAGGAAGAGGAGGGCAGGGCCAGTGTGACTGTTGCAAGCGCTGCAATGCCTTCACCGCGTCCCGGAAAACCCAAACGCTCGGTGGTCGTTGCCTTCACGCTGATCCGATCGTGGCCAAGACTTAAGATGCTCGACAGGCATTGGGTCATGGCCGCTCTGTGTGGTCCGATCTTCGGCGCCTCGCAGATAAGAGTAATATCGACATGGCGGATCTCGCCGTGTCGTTCTCCAACCCGACGGACGGCATCCTCCAAGAACAGAACGGAGTTAGCTCCCTTCCACTGTGGATCCGAGGGCGGAAAATGCGTGCCAATGTCACCATCTCCCAATGCACCAAGGATCGCATCCGTGAGGGCATGCAAGCCAACATCTGCATCAGAGTGTCCTGAAAGACGTTGTGAGAATGGAATGGTTACACCGCACAGGATGACAGCATCTCCGTCTGCAAACGCATGGACGTCGAACCCTTGACCGACGCGTGTTTCAAGTGCTGGCATGTCGTGTTCCTGAAATGTCGCAATGCGTTGACAGGCCCAGATCAGATCATCTGTCGTGGTGATTTTGCGCAAATCTTCACTACCGGACACGAGTACAACGTTCATGCCAGACGCCTCTGCAATGGAAGCATCATCGGTGAAGGTGGTTTGATCGTTTCCTGATGTTTGCCGATGTGCGTTGAGGAGCTTTTCAAACCTGAAGGCTTGCGGGGTTTGCGCGCGCCAGAGGTGGTCCCGAACAACCGTGGCGGCAATTGTGTTGTCTTCGCCGCTGCGTTTCAGAGTATCGGCCACGGGCAGAGCTGGCACCGCACCATCATGCTCCGTCAATGCCAACAATACAGCGTCGATTGTTGCTGATCTGAGAAACGGTCGCGCCGCATCGTGGATAAGGACATGCTTGGGCTCGAGTCCGGTCAGGGCATCCAATCCGTTGAACGCCGAAATTTGGCGTGTCGGACCACCGAATACAGGAGGGCGGAGTTTGCGATCTGGGTCATGCAGGACCGTAACGGCTTGCCTGTATCTCTCAACATCGTCCGCATGGATGACAACTTGAACGTAGTGTATGCTTGAATGCTGAAGCAACGGCTCAATGGCATGGGCCAGGATTGTGCGTCCGTTCAATTCCAGATACTGCTTCGCAAGTCCGTCAGACGCATCGGCCAGGCGCGTTCCGCGACCTGCCGCGACAACAAGCGCCGCCGTTGTATTCGATGGTGTCGTATTCACTCTGCGACTGCCTTCGGGAGTTCTGCTTCGCAGTGCAAATGCATCAGTCAATGTTGTGTTGCAAGCAGGATCATGTCGTTCCCAGTGATGCTGGGTCTCCGAAACATCTGTCTTTTTTCCCAAAAACGTCTAATATTTAGGCGAAACCATCGCAACCTAACCGCTGCCTAGATTTTGACCATGGCTCACCCTTCCATTCTAGCGCAACAATCCGTTTCAGCACTGGATGCCTCGCTTGATGTCGCCGGCGTACGGTTACGAAACCGCGTTGTTCTGGCACCGATGTCGGGGGTCAGTGATGGGCCCTTCCGCGCCATTGCGGATGCGTATGGCGCGGGCATGGTGGTGTCCGAAATGATTGCAAGCGCACAACTGGCCGAGGGCGAACACAACGCCGTACAGCGCACCCAACGCGTCGGGACAGGGCCGTTTGTCATACAACTTGCTGGGCGTGAAGCGCGCTGGATGGCGGAAGGGGCTCGCATCGCTGAGGCGAGCGGCGCGGATATCATCGACATCAATATGGGATGCCCCGCACGCAAGGTAACGGGAGGCAGTTCGGGATCTGCATTGATGCGTGATCTGGACCATGCATTGACGCTCATCGAGGCGACGGTTGAAGCCGTGCAGGTGCCTGTCGCTCTCAAGATGCGTTTGGGTTGGGACGATGAGTCTCTCAACGCACCCGAACTGGCCCGGCGGGCCGAAAACGCAGGCGTGCAACTCCTGACGGTGCATGGGCGGACACGGTGTCAGTTTTTCAAAGGGCAGGCGGATTGGGAGAAAATTTCCGCGGTCAAATCCGTTGTGTCTGTACCTGTCATTGCGAATGGCGACATTTGCACCGGCGCTGATATCACCAAAGCTCTCGCGCTTTCAGGTGCGGACGCTGTAATGATAGGTCGCGGGGCCTATGGGGCACCATGGGCCGCAGGTGCTGCGGCAGAAGGCGCTTCGGACCCCGGCGCCATGCCAGATGGCGTTGGTGAGATTGTGGAAGGCCACTTCGAAGCGATGCTTGAATATTATGGGCCGTTCCTTGGTGTGCGGAACGCGCGCAAGCATCTCGGATGGTATGTGACCCGGGCGCACGGTGACGGAGAGACTGGACGACATTGGCGCCAGCGCCTTTGTCAATCCGATGATGTGGTTGAAGTACGTCGCAATATCAGAAGCTGCTTCAACAATCTGGAACGGATTGCTGCGTGAACGGAGACACAACGCCAGACGCAAAGCACGGTTCTGGAGAACGCGTGCCGGAAAGCGCAATCCTCAACACGATCCCGCACGCTGTCCTGATCCTCGGAGAGGATGGGGGGATTGAAGAGGCCAATTCGGCAGCTGAGATATTCTTCGATGCTGGACTTTCAGTGCTGCGACGCACCAGGCTCGCAGATCTTGTCGCGTTTGGTTCGCCGCTTCTGGCGCTGGTCGAACAGGTCCGCCGTTCCCACGCCTCGATCAATGAATACAACATCGACCTCGGTATTCCACGCGCACAACATGAGCGGTTGGTGGATGTTTATTGCTCCCCCGTGGCGGATACACCGGACGCGCTGCTTTTGATCCTGCAACAACGCAACATGGCCAAAATGATCGAGCGGCAACTGACCCACCGGGCCGCCGCACGATCCGTGTCTGGTCTTGCAAGTGTACTGGCACACGAGATCAAGAATCCGCTGTCAGGAATTCGCGGCGCTGCACAATTGCTGGAAATGACGCAAGACGATGAGGGGCGTTCATGGACGCAGCTCATTTGCACGGAAACGGATCGCATTCGCGATCTGGTGGATCGTATGGAAGTCTTCGGGGATGAGCGTCCCTTCCCGAAGGAACCTGTCAACATCCACAGCGTGCTCGACCATGTCCAGCGACTGGCGCAGAACGGTTTTGCAGAGTCAGTTGTGTTCGAATGCAATTTCGATCCGTCGCTTCCTCCTCTTGCAGGAGAAAGAGATCGTTTGATTCAAGCCTTCCTCAATCTGACCAAAAATGCCGCGGAGGCGATTGGGCCAGCCCGAACGGACGGACGCATCATTCTCAGTTCGGCATTCCGACCAGGTGTGTATCTTACGCTTCCAGGAACACAGAGCCGCGTAAGCCTCCCTTTGATGATATCCATCGAAGACAACGGCCCAGGCATCCCCGATGAGATGCGAGGCAATCTTTTTGATCCGTTCGTTACGACGAAGAGCGCAGGATCCGGTCTCGGGTTGGCGCTCGTGGCCAAGATTGTTCACGATCATGGCGGTGTGATCGAATTCGATAGCGAGCGCGGCAAGACGGTATTTCGGCTTTTGATGCCGTTTCACGCAAACGGGGATGCAACACACGCCAACCCTGACGGAGGGCAACTCTGATGGGCAGTATTCTTGTTGCTGATGATGATACGGCGATCCGCACAGTTCTGCACCAGGCATTGGCGCGAGCAGGGCACGTGCCCCGTATCACGGGGAATGCGTCTACGCTTTGGCGGTGGGCGAGCCAGGGGGAGGGCGATCTGATCATCACGGATGTGGTGATGCCCGACGAGAACGCATTCGATCTGTTGCCGCGCATCAAGAAGATTCGCCCGGACCTACCGGTTATCGTCATGAGTGCACAGAACACACTCTTGACGGCCGTAACGGCGGCGGAACATGGCGTTTACGAATATCTTCCCAAACCATTCGACCTGAATGAACTTCTAGCAGTTGTCGCGCGTGCCCTGGAAACACCCAAGACACAACCACGTACCCAGAAGCCCGTTGGAGGCGACGAAGACTTGCCTCTTGTTGGTCGATCGGCGGCGATGCAGGAAATCTATCGTGTCATGGCGCGGCTGACTCAATCAGATTTGACGGTCATGATTCTTGGAGAAAGCGGGACGGGCAAGGAACTCGTTGCAAGAGCCCTGCATGATTATTCTCCACGTCGTCGCGCGCCGTTCGTTGCAATTAACATGGCGGCTATCCCGCGTGAATTAATTGAGTCCGAATTGTTCGGACACGAGAAAGGGGCCTTCACGGGCGCTCAAACACGGAACGTCGGGCGGTTTGAGCAGGCGGAAGGCGGCACGCTTTTTCTCGATGAAATTGGCGACATGCCGATGGATGCTCAAACGCGTTTGCTGCGTGTATTGCAAGAGGGGGAATATACAACTGTAGGCGGTCGTGTTCCCTTGAAGACGAATGTACGAATTGTTGCTGCCACGAACCGTGACTTGCGACAGCAGATCAATCAGGGCGTTTTCCGTGAAGACCTGTTTTACCGGTTGAATGTTGTCCCTCTTCGGTTGCCTCCACTTCGAGATCGTATGGAGGATATTCCAGATCTGGTGCAACACTTCCTGCGGCATGGCCGTGATGTCGGCTTACCGGATCGCAGTTTTGAACCACAGGCCATGGAGGCGCTCAAAACGCACCAGTGGCCCGGCAACGTCCGTGAACTTGAGAACATTGTGCAACGTCTTGTTGCGCTGTCTCCACACGACACGATAGGACGAGACGCTGTAACGGCGGAGTTCCAAGGGTATGTGGCATTTGGAAGTGAGCACCTGTCAGAAGTCGGGACATGCGATTTGGCGGAATTCACCGAGGGCTATCTCGCAACGCAGTTCGCCGAATTCGAAGATGGTTTGCCACCACCCGGCCTCTATCAACGCATTCTGCACGAAGTTGAGTTGCCTTTGATCAACGCCGTCCTCGCCGCAACGCGTGGTAATCAGATCAAGGCCGCGGAAATCCTAGGTCTCAATCGCAATACGCTGCGCAAGAAGATCCGGGAGCTGGACATCAAGGTGGTTCGCTCGCCCGTTCTTCCAAGATAACGGAGACAACAACAGGCTGTGCGATCACGCGCACTGATCGATCAGGATACCTCTACCGATGCATATTAAACACAATCATTGACCCGCTCGGTTGCGAGCGATATCTCATCTGAAATTGTTTCTGAAAAGACACAATTGTGTCTTGCTTGCTCGATATTCCGCCCAACTCGCCCGATATGCGGGTGAGTAGACGCTGCTCCATGTGTTCGAGGCCACACTTGTGATATTTAAGCCGCAACTGATGCACGCTCAAACTGTCGCTTTACGGTGCCAGTGTGGCTTTCGTACAGGCTGCAATGCGTCCACGAGTGCGCGGCCATGATCGGTGAGCGGGTGATGATGCGTCTGTCGCGAACAGGCGAGAAACTCAGGGCTGCGGCGGACGCCAACGGACAGGCATTCTGGGTTGGACTGTTCGTTATTCCTTTGTCGCTTGTCTCAGCCCTCGCGACAGGACTGATCCTTACGGGTCTCACGCCGATCGTTCCGACACATGGCGTTGTGATCACTGCGCTCACTGTGAACGCCATCCTGATTGCTGCTGCTGTGGCCGTGATCGGTTGGCAGGCATATGATCTCCTGCGTGCACGCCAACAGCGTGCGGCGGCCTCGCGGCTTCATGCCCGAATTGTCGGTTTGTTCAGTGTCATCGCCATTGTTCCGGCGATCGTTCTTGCAGCGTTTGCATCCATCTCCCTCGATCGAGGGTTGGACAACTGGTTTTCCGTTCAAACCAAAGCGATCATCAACAACTCTCTCGAGGTGGCAGAAGCTTATGTTCAGGAGCATGGGCAGGTGTTGCGGGCTGAAGGGGTTGCCATGGCACGGGACCTCGAAGCTTCTGCAACACCGGCTGCCGCCATGGATCTGGTGCTCTCACAGCAAGCAGGCATTCGTGGCATCCCCCTGGCTTACCTGATCAACCAACGGGGCGAAGTGCTTGAGACAGCACTCCACTCGAAGGATCAGGATTATGTCGCCCCACCAACATCTGCATTGAACGAGGCTGCGCTCGGTAAACCAGTGAGCATCGCACCAGGGCGGCAGAACCGGGTGGCGCTGCTCAAGAAGCTGGAGAACCGGCCCGACACCTATCTTTACGTGGCGCGGTTTGTGGATCGCAAAGTCTTGCGGCATCTGCAACTTACAGAGGCTGGGGTTCAGGAATACGTTGCGTTGGAAGAACGCCGAACAGGTGTGCAGATCGCGTTCGGGTTGATGTACGTGATGATCGCAGTGACGTTGTTGTTGGCTGCGATCTGGATCGGGTTGTGGTTCGCAAACGCACTGGTCGCGCCTGTTCGAAGGTTGATAGGGGCGGCGCAGGAAGTCTCGGACGGCAACCTTGAGGTTCGTGTGCCGGTCAAATCCCGCGAAGGAGACCTCGGCCATCTCGCCAACACCTTCAACCAGATGACGAGCGAACTGGCTGTCAAACGCAACGAACTTGTTGCAACCAACCAACGCCTCACGGAACGCGGACATTTTATTGAAGCCGTGCTCTCTGGTGTATCCGCCGGAGTGGTGGGTCTGGATACAGACGGTCGAATTGACGTTGCCAACCCGGCAGCAGCCACACTGCTTGGAACCACGCGGGTTGGATTGCAGGGCCAGATTATAAGCGAGGTTGTTCCTGAATTCGCTGATGCGTTCGCGCAAGCCACATCCAAGCGCCGCACGGATGCGCCACTTCAGGTTGACATCAATCGCAACGGTGTGGAGCGACATCTGATCGTTCAGACCACACGTGACGAGGCCGGACCGAAAGATGATGGATACGTTCTGACCTTTGACGACATTACGGAACTCGTGAATGCACAGCGGTCTTCCGCCTGGGCAGATGTCGCGCGCCGCATTGCGCATGAGATCAAGAACCCTTTGACGCCTATACAACTTTCTGCAGAACGCATTCGTCGCAAGTACGACAAGGTCATTGTAGACGATCGGGAAGTCTTTGAGCGTTGCACTGAAACGATCATCCGTCAGGTTGGGGATATCGGGCGAATGGTCGATGAATTTTCATCGTTCGCACGGATGCCTCAACCGGTCATGGCAGAGCATGACCTGCGCACGCTTGTGAAAGATGCCGTCTATCTTTTCCAGGTTGGTCACCCCGATATCGAGTTCACGTTCCAACTGCCTGATGAAGCCGTGAAATTGAACTGCGACCGGGGTCTGATTGCCCAGCTTTTGACAAACCTGACAAAGAATGCCGCCGAAGCGATCGAAGCCGTCGTGGAGGGCGGCGATACGCCCGAGGGATACAAGGGTCGTATCGAAGCCCGTGTCTCGCAAGACGGAGCGATTGCAACGATGATGATCATCGACAATGGTTGCGGGTTGCCCGCGAAAAACCGCCGCCGCCTCACCGAACCTTACATGACCACGCGCGAAAAGGGGACCGGCATCGGTCTCGCCGTCGTGCAGAAAGTCACCGAACAACATAACGGAACGCTGTATCTTGAGGATGCGCCTGAGCCGTTCAACGGCAAGTTGGGGGCGTGCATGCGCATCGTGATGGAGCGACGTGAGATGTTGGCAATGGCGCAGCAGGGCGCAGAACTGCAAGACTTGAACATTGAAGACAATAACGAACCAATAAAACGCATCGCCTGATCCATGGCGTCGCACTTACAATTGACTGAAGCAGGGATAAAAAATGGTATCTGACATTCTGATCGTGGATGATGAAGCGGACATCCGTGAACTCGTGGCAGGTGTGCTGGAGGACGAAGGGCACGCAACCCGGCTCGCCAGAGACAGCGATGAGGCAATTTATGCCATTGAAGAGCGTCGACCGTCACTGGTTGTGCTGGATGTCTGGTTGCAGGGAAGCCGACTCGACGGCCTTGAAATTCTTGCCCATATCAAGAAGCAGCATCCGGACCTTCCAATCGTCGTGATCAGCGGCCACGGCAACATTGAAACGGCCGTTACCGCGATCAAACGCGGTGCATATGATTACATTGAAAAACCGTTCAACGCCGATCGCCTGTTGCTGGTGGTGACACGTGCACTCGAGACCGACAAGTTGCGACGCGAGAACCGTGATCTGCGCGAACGCAGCGTGCACAGTACGGAAATGGTTGGGCGCTCCGCCGCGATCAGCCAGCTCAAAGGACAGATTGAACGCGTTGGTCCAACGAACAGCCGGGTGATGGTGACCGGCCCCTCCGGTTCGGGCAAGGAATTGGCGGCACGCGTCCTGCACGGTCAATCGCTCCGTGCATCCGGCCCGTTTGTTGTTCTGAACGCAGCGGTTCTTGCTCCGGATACAGTCGAGGCAGAATTGTTCGGCACTGAAGACGCAACAGGTATGCCGCGCAAGGTTGGCGCACTCGAAGCAGCTCACGGCGGCACACTCTATATCGATGAAGTGGCAGATATGCCGATCGAAACGCAGGGCAAGGTACTCCGTGTTCTGGTGGATCAGAAGTTCCAACGCGTCGGCGGGGACACGAAAGTGAACGTGGATGTGCGCATCATTTCATCAACCAGCAAGGAGCTGGCAAACGAGATGGCACAGAAGAGATTTCGCGAAGATCTCTTTCACCGGCTGAATGTCGTGCCACTGCGCGTGCCCGCTCTTTCCGAACGCCGGGAAGACGTGCCGGAACTCGTCGACTATTTCATCAAACAGATCACCTCCGCGTCCGGGCTGCCGCCACGACGGATTGGTGATGATGCGATCGCCGTGCTTCAGACACATGACTGGCCCGGCAATGTGCGTCAGCTCCGCAACAACGTCGAACGCCTCATGATCCTCTCGGAAGGCGATGCAAACAGCGTTATTACAGCGGACCTGCTTCCGGACGAGATCGGCAATGCCGTCCCCCTGTCAGCCAATTCCGGCAATGAACATCTGATGTCGATGCCGTTGCGTGAAGCGCGCGAGATCTTTGAGCGAGAGTATTTACTCGCACAGATCAACCGGTTTGGAGGCAACATCTCGAGAACCGCAGAGTTCGTCGGGATGGAGCGTTCTGCATTGCACCGGAAGTTACGGGCCTTGGGTGTAAGCTCATCGGACCGGAACCCGGATCAGAAACCCGCAGCTTAAGCCTCTGTTAACCCTATCGGGGTCTCCTGTCTCTTGTAACACTGCATCCAGCAGTGTTAACGGGCCTGCTCTTGCATCCATTGTCCGAACAGGCAGTGCAACAGGCATGGTTCTGCCAATGGGCGATCCGGGCCATGAGAGGCATGTTCTTCGATGAAGGCGATTATCTGCGGAGCAGGGCAGGTCGGTTACGGCATTGCTGAGCGGCTTGCTGCTGAAGGCAATGACGTTGCCATTGTCGATAATTCTCCGGAACTCGTCCAGCGCGTGAACGACATGCTGGATGCGCGTGCGTTTCTGGGGCACGCATCCGATCCGGACACCCTGAAACTTGCAGGTGCGCAGGACACCGACATGATCATTGCCGTCACTCTGTCGGATGAGGTGAACATGGTGGCGTGCCAGGTTGCACACTCTCTTTTTGAGGTGCCCACTAAGATCGCGCGGATCAGGGCGCAGAGTTACCTGTCGCGGGAATGGAGCAATCTGTTCACACGGGATCATCTTCCAATCGACGTCACAATTTCTCCAGAAATTGAAGTTGGCGAAATGGTTCTGCGCAGGTTGAATCAACCGGGCGCATTCGAAGCGATGAGTTTCGGAGACGGTCAGATCAGCGTCGTGGGTGTGACGTGCGACGAGAGCTGCCCCATCGTCGATACGCCGCTGAAGCAGCTCTCGGACCTGTTTCCGGATCTACCAGCCCTCATTGTAGGGATTGTGCGAGACGGTCATCTGTTTGTGCCAAGCGCAGAAGATCATTTGCGTGTGGGTGATGACGTTTATTTCTGCGCACAAAAATCCCAGGTTGTCCGGACCCTTAAGATTTTTGGCCATGAAGAACAGCAGGCCCGACGAATCGTGATTGCGGGCGGCGGCAATATAGGCCTGTACGTTGCGCGCGCGATTGAAGCAGAACACCCGACCATCCGGGTCAAGATCGTGGAACACGATCGAGATCGGGCCGTCACGATCGCCGAAGAACTGTCGCGAACGATTGTGCTGCACGGTGATGCGTTGAACGAAGAACTGCTCCGGGAAGCTGACGTCAATCAAGCGGATACGATTGTCGCGCTGACAAACGACGACCAGGCCAATATTCTGACATGTGTCCTGGCGCGGCAATTGGGCTGCGAGCGAAATCTCTGCCTTGTGAACAGTCCTGGTTACAACAATGTTGTCCGCTCTCTGGGCATCAGCGCTCAGATCAATCCACGCGCTGTCACGGTGTCGCGCATCCTGCAACATGTTCGGCGAGGCCGAATCCGTGCCGTGCAGTCCGTGCACAATGGTGATGCAGAAATCATCGAAGCAGAAGCGCTCGATACGGCCCCCGTTGTTGGCCAGTCGTTACGCGATCTGGGACTCGTACAGGGGGTTCGGATCGGGGCAATCTTGCGTGATGGTGAAGTCTTGATGCCGACCGGTGACATTGAGATTCGAGCACGGGATCGCGTTGTCGTGTTTGCGATGGCCGAGCATGTTCGTGACGTCGAGCAACTGTTCCGGGTCAGCCTCGAATTCTTCTAAGAGGCTTTCATGCGCTATCAGGCGGTCGCAAATATTGTCGGTTGGCTCTTCCTTGTGATGGCCGCAGCAGCAGTTTTCCCAACGCTGACGGCACTCTCGAACGATCCGGCTGCGACGCAAAACGCGTTCATCCTGATGATGTTGTCCAGCGCCTTCACCGGGGGCGGTCTCATCCTTGCGACGCGCGAAAGCGGCCCCATCGACATGAGACGTGAAGGTTTATTGGTGATCGCTGCATTGTGGCTGCTGCTGCCGCTCTGGGCCGCCATACCGTTTGTCTTGTCTGGTACGATCGACACGATCGCAGGTGCATATTTCGAGGCGGTCAGCGGTCTGACCACGACCGGCGCAACAGTCTTTACAGAGTTGACGGGGCAGCCTGAGGCGATACTTCTCTGGCGTGCTGAACTGCAATGGCTTGGCGGTCTGGCAACGTTGATGGCTTGGGCCGTACTTGTGGCGCCAGACATGCGCTCTCCGCAATTCGATCCCACACTTGCACCCAGTGCGCTTCAATCAGGTCGTCATTGGCTGCCGCGAAGTGTGTATGGCGCCATCCTTCCACTTTACACCGGCATGACGGCGTTATGCTTCTTCGGGCTGGTCGTCACTGGCCTGCCTGCGTTTGACGCGATCTGCCTTGCTTTCGCAACGGTTTCGACCGGGGGATTCATGCCACGCGACGGTTCACTTGTCTCATACGGAACACCCGCAGCACTGCTCGTCGTATCGCTCTTCATGTTCCTCGGAGCGATTTCCCTGTTATGGGTCCGCGCGCTTATGCAACGGCAAATGTCAATCGTACGCGCAAACCCTGAACCGATCTGGGTCCTCACAGCGATCATTCTTCTTTCCGTTTACCTGCTGCTGGTCGGCTTGAACGCCAGTAACAACGGCACGATCGTTTCTCTGGTCGAGGCCCTGAGTGTCATACTTGCGACGGCCAGTTCGCACATTACGACCACGGGGTTCAATGTCAGCGAGTCCATGCACACACAACTTCCACTGGTGCTTGTTCTGGCACTCGGGTTTGTCGGGGCAGGGCGGTACTCGACTGCGGGTGGTGTTAAGTTTCAGAGGATCGGTGTGATGTTCACCGCATCCATGCGCGAATTTCACCATCTGGTTTTCCCGCACAGTGCGATCGGGAGCACACGCGGGTTGCCCAAGCGAACACTCGCGACGGAAGGTGCGATTTGGGCAAATTTCTTTGTTGTGACCGGCGCAGTTGTCCTTCTTGCTCTCGTCATGAGTACGAGTGGATTGAATCTGACATCGTCCCTGTTGGCCGCGGTCAGCGCCATTGGCAATGTCGGACCGGCCTATGATCTGGCTCAATCTTCGGACATCGCCGGGCGATTAGGGTACGACGAGTTGCCGGGACCTGCACAAATTGCACTCGCAGTTGGCATGGTGTTTGGACGATTTGAAGTGCTGGCCTTGCTGTCCCTCTTCAATATCGCGTATTGGCGGTCCTAGGGTGTGTCCGACTTGAACGGAGACGCCGGGGTGCCAGTGGAGCGACCTGGAGCGTCGCGTCATGAGTCCGTTTGAATCAGACGCGCTATAGAAATACGACCTCACGTCGGCGAAAGGCAGAACATGACACGCACGATCTACGTCGATGGGAAATATCTCCCCTATTCTCAAGCCGGTGTGCATGTCGAGGATCGCGGATTTCAGTTCGGAGATGCCGTGTACGAGGTATGTGAAATACGAAGTGGAGCAATCATCGATGAACGTCGCCACTTGGAACGCCTTGAGCGTTCGTTGAATGAACTCGACATGCCGATGCGGATGTCCCACGCATCGTTTGGGCGAGTGATCCGTGAAACGATCAGAAGAAATCGCGTACGAAACGGATTTGTCTACATTCAAGTTTCCCGCGGTGCAGCGCCGAGGGATTTCCTCTTTTCTGGGCCAAACGTTGGGCAGACTGTCGTGGTTCTGGCACGCGCTTTGTCACGCGCTACGAACGAGGCAATAGCTCTCAAGGGCATTTCCGTGATTACGACACCTGAACAGAGATGGGCCCGTGTCGACATCAAGACTGTGATGCTGCTGGCGTCGAGCATCGCCAAGGAGAAGGCCAAAGCAGTCGGCGCAAAAGAAGCATGGTTTGTCGGTGATGACGGGATGGTCACTGAGGGGGCGTCCAGCAATGCATGGATCGTGACAATGGATGGTGAACTGATCACACGCCCAGCGGATGGGCACATTCTGAAGGGGATCACACGAACAGTTGCTATGGAAGTTGCGGAAAACCGAGGGCTGAAACTTGTCGAACGGGCCTTCACTGTCGACGAAGCAAAAAAGGCGCGTGAAGCCTTTGTCACATCCGCTTCAGCCGGCGTTTTGCCCGTGATACAAATCGATGGCACGGTGATCGGGAACGGTGCACCGGGATCCACTGCAACGGAATTGCGCCAACTTTTCCACACATTTGCTGAAGCAACGCTTTGACAATCACAAAAGAAATGCTTCGTGCAGGGTGTATTTCGTGATCATGTATTGAAGCAAAGCGTTCAAGTCCTGCGTCAATGCCGCAAGTGCAGTTCTGATAACGTTATGCCTGGCCGTTTCACGGAGCGAGCGCATACAACTCAAACCCCAGCAAGAGGGACAATACAATGGCTGCGGAACGCACACAAAGTCTTCAGGATACTTTTCTCAATCATGTCCGGAAGCAAAAAGCGTCCGTCACGATTTTTTTGATCAACGGGGTCAAGCTGCAGGGTGTTGTAACCTGGTTTGACAATTTCTGCGTTCTGCTAAGGCGTGACGGGCACAGCCAACTCGTCTACAAGCATGCGATCTCGACAATCATGCCTGGGCAGCCGGTCAATCTCATGGATGGAGAGCCGGGCGCTGGCGATGCTGACGGTTGAACCTGTTTGAAATCTGACAACGACACACGCGATTCAGTTCCCGAACCATCAGCCCAGCCGGGGTTTGATTTGTCGGATGGCGGAATTGCGATCGAACCATCGGCACGTGCCGGAATTTTTGTCCCTTCAGTGCGCGTCCGTAACGCCGGTGCAGAAAATCCTGACGCACGCAGCGAAGCTGCACGTCTCGATGAAATTTGCGGCCTTGCCGCCGCCATACAACTCGACCAACGCCTTGCCGAGGTTGTTTCCGTCCCAAAGCCAAGACCAGCGACATTGTTCGGTCCGGGCAAGGTGGAGGACATTGCAGCGCTGATCCACGACAATGAAATTGAAGTTGCCGTTGTCGATCATCCACTCACACCGGTTCAGCAGCGCAATCTTGAAACCGCATGGAAAGCCAAGGTTCTTGACCGAACCGGTCTTATTCTCGAGATTTTTGGTGCGCGGGCGCAGACGAAGGAGGGGCGACTGCAGGTCGAACTTGCGCATCTTGAATATCAAAAAAGCCGCCTGGTCCGATCCTGGACACACCTCGAACGGCAACGCGGCGGTGTCGGTTTTCTAGGTGGACCGGGCGAACGACAAATTGAATCCGACCGCCGAATGTTACAGACGCGCATCGACGCCATTCGCAAGGATCTGTCAGCCGTCGGGAGGACACGTGAATTACACCGCGCCGGGCGACGGCGGGTGCCATATCCGATCGTCGCGCTTGTTGGCTACACGAACGCTGGTAAATCCACGCTGTTCAATCGGTTGACGAATGCGGACGTCTACGCAGAGGATCTTCTGTTCGCAACGCTTGATCCCACAATGCGCGAGATCGATCTGCCCAGTGGACGCAAGGTGATCTTGTCTGACACGGTTGGTTTCATTTCCGAGCTACCAACCACTTTGATCGCAGCTTTTCGCGCCACGCTTGAGGAGGTCCTTGAAGCAGACCTGATCCTCCATGTGCGCGACATCACCCACGCCGACACAGAAGCGCAACGCGACGATGTTCTGACAGTGCTCAAGCAACTCGGTATTGATCATGAAACGACAGACCGCACGATTGCGGAAGTTTGGAACAAATCCGACCTTCTGGATGAGTTATCGCGGGGAATACACGCGAACACGGCTGCACGACGGGACGACGGACCAGTGCTAATGTCTGCCGTCACAGGAGAGGGCGTTGAAACACTCTACAACCGGATTGATGGAATCCTGTCGACTGGAGATGAAGAAATCGGCGTTCGGGTTGCGCCGCAGCATGGCGCAATGCTGCATTGGCTGTACGAGAAAGGCGACGTGCTGAAACGGGATGATCTGGATGATGGTTGTGTCCAGATTGACGTACGTCTCTCAACTGCCAACGCGGCGCGTTTGCGCGAGCGCGTCGAGGGGCCATCAGTACTACTTTCATAAAGCCGCAATTCGCTTTCAGTGTATCAGTTGCCGCATTACATTATCGGGGCAACGTGATTGACCCAAAAGCGAGAAAACGATGTTGAGAATTTTGACACTTGGCCTGGCCGTGGTTGCAGCCCCGACCATGAGCGCGCTCGCTGCTGACAGTGCCGCACTGGAAATTCTGCCCCGCGTTGGTTGGAAGGCGAAACCAGGCATTACCAAGCTCATGAAATCGCAGACACCACGCGAAATCATCATTCACCACACATCGGTCAAGCAGCAGCCCAAAATTTCCCTTGAGCGTAAGATGCGTGGGTTGCAGGGGTTCTCGCAGCGAACCGGGAAAGTTGGCAAACGTAAGAAACCAGCCTGGGGCGATGTGCCGTATCACTATTACATCGGCGTATCCGGTCGGATTGCCGAAGGTCGAAACATCAACTACGCCGGCGACACGAACACCAGGTACAGTACGAAAGATCGCGTCCAGGTCGTACTCGAGGGCTACTTTGACAAGGAAAAGCCGAATGCCAGCCAACTTGGCTCGCTGAAGGCGCTTACAGTGTGGTTGTCGAAGAAATACAATGTTCCGGCTGACAAGATCACCGGTCACAACGATCACGCTTCAACGGATTGTCCCGGTAAGCACCTTAAAGTGCATCTTCCAGCGATCCGGACCGCTGTTACAAATGCTGCGGAGTAGGCCTTCAGGCACTCGAATCTGAGGATGCCACTTTCGCCGCGTTCCACAAGGCATCCATTTCGGCAAGGCTGGCGTCTTCGATAGATCGCCCGATGCGGCGGAGTTCGCGCTCAATGTAGGCGAAGCGCGTGGTGAACTTGAGGTTGGCATCCTTCAGGGCTTGTTCGGCGTCGACATCAACGTGGCGCGCCAGATTGGTGACGACGAATAACAGATCACCGATTTCCTCACGGACGTGATCCTCGTTGCCGTCGCCCAACGCCTCGTCCACCTCATCGATCTCTTCCCGGATTTTGGCAATAACGGCACGGGGATCGTTCCAGTCGAACCCAACCCGCGCCGCTTTCTTCTGAAGTTTCAGGGCGCGCGTGAGCGCGGGAAGGGCGAGGGTAACGTCGTCAAGCAAACCAGCTGGATCTGTCGTGCTCTTTGATCCACGCTTCTTCGCCTTCGATGCACGTTCCTCGGCCTTGATGTCTTCCCATTTGACCTTCACGGCATCAACGTTGCCCACATGATCTTTTTGGAACACGTGCGGGTGGCGGCGGATCATCTTGTCGGTCACAGCCCGCGCCACGGATGCAAAGTCGAAGCTTCCTTCCTCTTCAGCAATGCGGGCGTGATAGACGACCTGCAGAAGAAGGTCGCCGAGTTCATCCTTGAGGTCATCGCGATCACCACGTTCGATCGCATCGGCAACTTCATAGGCCTCTTCAATCGTGTACGGTGCGATGCTCTCGAACGTTTGCTCGAGGTCCCACGGACAGCCGGTTTCCGGTGTGCGCAGATCTGCCATCACACGCAAAAGATCGTTGATCGATGATGTTGACGGTGTTTCTGTCATCCAGGAAATGTTTCCACATCTTAACGCATTGATTTCACGAACAAAAACCCACAGACCATTGTTCGCATAATGCTTATTATGGAAAATATGATGATGTGAGCCTCAGGATCAATCTTCGTAGTGTTCGGCAACGAGATGATCCAGCAAACGAACGCCGAAACCGCTTGCCCAACTTGTGTTGATCGCTGACGATTTCGACGCCATGGCTGTCCCGGCAATATCCAGATGCGCCCACGGCACATCATCGACAAAGCGCTGAATGAACTGCGCAGCAGTGATGGATCCCGCCTGTGGCCCGCCAATGTTCTTCATGTCCGCATTCTTTGAATCAATCATCTTGTCGTAAGCGGGATCAAGCGGCAGGCGCCAGACTTTCTCCCCCGTTGCATGCCCTGATGCCGCAAGTTGTTCCGACAAGTCATCGTCATTTGAAAACAAACCCGCATGCTCCTTGCCAAGAGCCACGATGATTGCGCCGGTCAGAGTGGCAAGATCGATCATGAATTTGGGCTTGTAAGCATTCTTGATGTGCCAGATCACATCGGCGAGCACGAGCCTGCCTTCTGCGTCAGTATTCAAAACTTCGATCGTCTGGCCGGACATCGACGTCACAATGTCCCCTGGTCGTTGTGCATTTGAGCTGGGCATGTTTTCGACAAGCCCGATGGCACCGACCACATTGGCTTTTGCACCGCGATGGGCAAGCGCATGCATCAGACCGACGACACATGCGGCACCGCCCATATCACCTTTCATGTCTTCCATGCCTTTGGCTGGTTTCAGAGAAATACCCCCCGTATCGAAGACCACGCCTTTGCCAATGAACGCGACAGGTTTCTCTTTGGCGTTCTTGCTGCCTTTCCACTCCATGATCGCGAGGCGCGATGGCTTGTGGCTCCCCTGCCCTACGCCGAGCAATGCCCCCATGCCGAGTTTTTCCATCGCCTCATCATCGAGAACCGTAACCTCGACACCGGCATCGCGAAGTTTCTCGGCTTCTGAAGCAAACTCCTCTGGCCCGAGAATGTTCGCAGGCGCGTTCACCAGGTCACGAGCGATACACACCCCCTCGGCAATCGCCAGACGGGTTTTCATGTGTTTCGTCGCAGCTTTGGGGTTCTTGCAGAGCACACGCACGGATTTCAGTTTGCGGTTCGCAGACTTGTCGTTGCTCTTTTTCGTTTTGGATTTGTAACGATCATCGACATAAGCACGTAGCATCATACCCATGACAAGATCAGCGGTCGCTCCACCATCGAGCGTCTTGTCCTTGAACTCCGCGATGACAGTCAGCTCGGTGATCCCTTTCCCCGACAGCAGACCCATTGCCGCCCCACCAAGATTGATGATGTCGCTATCACTCAGTTTCTTTGCCACGCCTGCACCCAGCAGAATGATGCGATCAATGCCTGCACCAGTCGGCGCGAGAACATCAGCGCTTGTCTTTGCGGCCCCACTGAAATCTGCAGTTTTTGACGCTTTCTTGAGGTGCCCTTTTGTGGCCTTGTCAATTGCCGCAACAACCGGCGGAAACACACCATCCTTGTCGACCAGCGCGAGTACGACACCCGTTTCAGGGGCTTCAAGCTCATCAAACGTCACATCGAAAAAGTTTGTCATCTGTTGTCCTGCGCTGCTTGTGGGGTGGGGGTTACGACTTTCGAACGTTGTTGCAGCGCTTTGCCCGGATTGTAAATCAAATCAGCAATTGGGGCTAACGCGACGGACGGGCGATCGTTGAACCCGATTTCCGACACGTTCTCGCCGCATGGGATTGAGCGCGGGAATCGGTACACATATCGTGCGCGGCATCGCGAACGGACGCGACAGGTGAAACAGGGGGGACGCATCTTCATGCAGACGTTGTTCAACCGCTATGTTTTCCGCCAGATCGTAACCGCCCTGCTTCTGATTCTGTTGGCGTTGACAGCGGTGCTGTGGATCGCCCTCGCCCTCAAGAGCCTGAACGTAGTGACCAGTCAGGGCCAGACAACGTTCACGTTTCTGAAAATCACGTTCCTCGCCCTGCCCAACCTCGTGACGATCATTGCACCCGTTGCACTCATGATTGCAGCCGTGCAGACGCTCAATCGGATCAACGGGGACTCCGAGCTGATTGTGATGACCGCATCTGGCGCCACGGTGTGGTTCATCGCCCGTCCGTTCCTCTTGATGGCGCTGATTGTGTCTGTGCTTGTCGCGTTAGGCAGCATGATCGTTAATCCCTGGAGCGCCCGATCACTGCAGCTTCAAATCGCCAAGGTCCGGACGGATCTGATTTCGCAGGTCCTCAAGCCAGGAGAATTTTCGACGCCGGAAAAAGGCCTCGCCTTCCATATACGTGGGCGCGACCGCAACGGCGTGATCAACGGACTGCTGATCCGCGACACGCGCGAAAAGGGCACGAGCCTGACATACCTCGCGGAACGGGCACAGATTATCAAACAGAACACCAAGCCTTACCTGGTCATGTACGCTGGTCACATCATTCGCAAGGAACTGGACAAGAAGGCGCCCCAGGTCATCGGGTTTCAAACCTACGCATTCGACATCGAACAGATGGCGCCACAGAACAAGCCCGTCTACATCAAACCACGTGCGCGCTACATGAACGAGCTGTTATCCCCTGATCCGAAGGAACCTTACTTCATTCGCTGGCCCGGTCGCTATCGGGCCGAGTTGCATGAGCGCCTGTCGAGCGTTTTGTATCCATTCGTATTCGTGTTGATTGTTCTCTCACAACTTGGGCATGCCCAAACAACGCGACAGGGCCGCATACAGCAGATCGCGACTGCAATTGCCTTTTCGGTCGGCATTCGATTGGCCGGTCTGGCAGCCACCAATCTGACCGTCAAACAGGCATGGGCCACACCGCTCCTGTATATCCTGCCACTCGGAGCCATGGCCTGGGCTATCTATGCCACGCACACAAAAATGCAACCGCGTAAGCCTTCCGCTTTGGAGCGCAAGTTACAAGGTTGGATTGAGATGACGGTGGCCCGCATGACAGAACATACCAATCGCTTCGGCAAACGTAGCAAAGCCATACAACCAACGGCGTCGGGTCCCACCTCATGATGATGCGCACCATTCTCTGGCGTTACGTTGCTCTGCGCTTCGTCGGCACGATCCTCATGACGTTTTTTGCGTGCTTCACGCTGATCTACCTTGTTGATTTCATTGAAATTCTACGCCAATCGGCCGGTGTAGAGGGCGTTTCATTCCTGAAGCTCGCCACCATCACGTTTCTCCGGATGCCGGCGTTCGCAGAACTCACCCTGCCCTTTGCGGCACTGGTCGGCACCATCACGGCGTTTCTCCGCCTCTCACGTTCGTCGGAACTGACGATCATGCGCGCTGCAGGGATGTCCGTCTGGCAATTTCTGATCCCGGGCGTCGTGATTGCGGTTTTGCTCGGGGTTTTGAGTATTACGGTTTACAACCCGCTGGCAGCAGCTGCGAGCGCAGAATCGGAGCGCATGCGCGCAGCGTCCCTCAAGCGAAACGTGTCATCCCTTCTCAAGGGAAGTGATGGCGCATGGCTACGCCAGAACAGCGCCGACGGACCATCCGTGCTTTATGCAGCCAATACAGCAAACCAGGGGCTCTTTCTCGGGAATCTCTTCATTCTGCAATACGATGAGGCTGACAAATTCCTGGCGCGGATCGAGGCCACGACTGCGTTCCTCAAGCCGGGATATTGGGACATGACGGATGTCCTCGTTGTCCGTCCCGGTCGCCCACCGGAGCGCTACGGCAAATATCACGTCGCGACAAACCTCACGCGTGCGCAAGTACGGGACGCCTTCGGTTCGCTGTTCACGGTCAGTTTTTGGGACCTTCCCCGACAGATTGAACTGGCCGAAAAAGCGGGCCTTTCGGCCACACGCTACAAGGTGCAACACGCCCTCATGATGTCTCGACCGTTGATGCTCGCAGCGATGGTTCTTTTGGGGGCAACTGTGTCATTAAGGGCATTCCGGTTCGGGGGCATCCAGACTATGATCATTCGTGGTCTGGTTGTTGGACTGGGGGTTTTCATGTTGGCAGAGATTTCGCGCCAATTTGGAGTTTCCGGACTCGTTTCTCCTTGGACTGCTGCATGGGTGCCCGCTCTGGTCGCCTGTTTGTACCCTTTGACCGCGCTTCTCTATCAGGAGGACGGCTAGTATGCGTTTCACCTCGCCCCGGGGGGCGGTGTCTGGTGAAGAAACACAAACCGTGTCAGCCAAGCTGTCGCGGGCGTTCGCATATGGTCGGTTCAACCGTATGAAAAGCAGGCAGGTCGCGCCTTTGACAGGCATCTTTACATCCAACTGGATTGCGGTCTCAGTGATTGCAGGCATTGCACTATTTGCACTGCCTCTCGGTGATGCGCGTGCCCAGGCTCAAAGCAACAACGTGCTCGAACAGGTTGTGCGGACCACAGACAAGCCTGATCCGTTGCTGCTGCAGGCCGACGAGCTGATCAACGACAACAACACGAACACGATTGTCGCTCGTGGCAATGTTGAGATTTACTATAACGGTTACACGTTGCTCGCAGATAAAGTGATCTACGACCAGACGGAGCGACGTCTGACCGCCGAGGGCAATGTCCGGATCAAGGAACCGGACGGCGCGGTCGTGAATGCCGAGAAGATCACACTGACAGATGACTTCCGCGACGGTTTCGTTGAGAGCCTCAGGATCGTTACCGAGGACAACGCACGCATCGCAGCCGCACGTGGCGAGCGCCGTGATGGTGAGACCACAGTGTTTGAACGGGGTGTCTACACACCGTGCAAGGAGTGTGCGGACAATCCGGACAAGGCACCGACGTGGCGGATCAAGGCCGCGCGCGTCATTCAGGACAAGGAAAAGGGCGACATTTCCTATGAGGATGCGTCGCTCGAGTTCTTCGGTGTGCCGGTTGCCTACACGCCATATTTTTCACACCCGGATCCACGGATCAAACGCCGAAGCGGTTTCCTGCGTCCCATGCCCGGCTATTCCGAAGAGCTTGGTGCCTTTGTCGAGGTGCCGTACTTCTGGGCGATCGCTCCGAATGCTGATTTCACGTTTTCTCCCAAATTCATGTCAGAACAGGGTGTCCTGGGACAACTGGAATTCAGACACCGCGTTGCAAGCGGAGCTTACCGTGTCGAAGTTGCCGGAATTTACGACGAAGACTCTACGGCTGGAGGCGCGCCGCGCAATGAATTCCGTGGAAGCATCGAAACCGAAGGACGCTTCGCGCTCAACAACTGGTGGCATTTCGGCTGGGATGCGACGTTTGAGACCGATGACACATTCCGCCGCTTCTTCAAACTGGACGGTACGTCGGTCACAGAACGGACGTCGCAAATTTACCTTGAAGGTATCAACGACCGAAACTATTTCGCAGCAAAGCTTTACAAGTTTGAAGATTTGCAGACCGGAAATGACGCCGATAGCGAATCCCAGGTTCATCCGGTCATAGATTACAATTACATCGCAGGAACGCCTGTACTCGGTGGTGAGCTGAGTTTCGATGCTAATATTGTCAGTCTCAGTCGGGAAAACGACGGTGGAGATCAAAACAAGGCTGTGATCGAAGCACAGTGGCGCCGTCAGCTGATCGACGGTCTGGGGCAGGTGTTCACACCATTCGCCCGGGCACGTGGTGATGTTTATACCGTGTCAGACGATGTCTCCGGTGCGGGCTCAACACCAACGAACACAAGTGAACGCCAGGCGCGTGCCCTGTTCACTGCGGGGCTCCAGTACAGCTATCCGTTTGTTGCACATTCGGAGCGGGCCTCTCATGTGATTGAGCCGGTTGGTCAGATCATTGCGCGCGGCGGTAACATTGATCAAAATGACGTACCGGACGAAGATTCCCAGAGCCTTGTGTTCGACAACACGCTTCTGTTCGAAGCAGATAAGTTTTCAGGTTATGATCGAGTCGAGACCGGAACCCGGGCGAACGTCGGCCTGCGCTATACAATGCAGAGCCACAATGGCGGTTATATTCGCGCGGTGTTTGGTCAGAGCTTCCACATTGCTGACGAGAATGCATTCGATGTCGGAAGTGGTCTGGCAACCGACCGTTCGGATTATGTGGCCGGGCTCAACATTGCTCCCAACAGCAATCTGACATTGATCGCACAGGGCCGGTTCGATGAGGAAACTTTTGATCTCCGCCGCACGGATATTGGCGCCAACGCGAATTATGGCCCCGTGAATGTGGCTGCCAACTACGCATTTGAAGATGCCGTGGTCGGCAACCTCTTGTCTCAGTCAGAGGAAGAGATCGTCGGTGACGTCAAACTTCAGCTTTCTGAATACTGGTCGGTCTTTGGCGGTGTACGATACGATCTGGAACAAAAATTCTCAGCGCGGAACACCGTGGGTGTGCAGTATGCGGACGACTGTTTTGTTCTTGCGATCAGCTACAATGAAACCAATATCAGTGACCGGGATGTGGATCCGGATCGCACGCTGACAGTGCGCTTTGAACTCAAGCACCTGGGCGGTAGCAGCATCACAACGGATGTTATAGACGCGCTGGTGGCGGATGACGACGATCTGAACGCAACCTGATCGGTGCTTTTGTCCCTCAAGGGTCGCCATGTTGTTGACGCAGCTCAGAAGTATTTCACATCCAGAGATATCGGAATGCGATCGTTTCACGATCCTGTTTGCACGCCATGCACCGGCTTGAGTTGCGTCACGTTCGGATTGTAGTCTTGTGACGAATCGCGTGGGACATGCCGATCGCAAGCCCACCGAACAAGGACTTGTATAATCACATGAATTTCCAATTCTTCGTTCGAAGCATGCTCCTGGCGATGATCCTGTCGATCTTGCCCACAGGGTTTGTCCTGGCCCAGAAAAGTAGCGCCCACAAGATCGTAGTTCGCGTGAACGGCGCACCGATCACTGACCTTGATATCAAACAACGCACCAATCTCATTATGATGAGTGCGCCGGATATTCAAAAGCAAGTGCGTGCCCGCGCGCAACGCCAATTCAAAGCCAAGGACATCAACGAGCGCTTTCGAGCCTATATGATCGCGAACAAACCGAAGTCCCGTGATGAAGCCAAACGCCTGCAAAAGCGTTTCAGTCAGCGTATTTTTGAGCGCGCCAGATCATCCGTACGTGGTGGTTTGCGCAAGCGCGCATTGTCGGAATTGATTGACGACCGTCTTAAGGTTCAGGAAGCACGGAAACGCGGAGTGTTGATCGGAAAGCAGGAAACGACCGACATTCTCAATAAGATGGCGAAAAACAATAAGATGACCCGCGCACAGTTCGATAAATTTCTTCGCAGGCAAGGTATTCATCCAAGGTCGTTGATGTCGCAAATGCAGGCTCGCGTGTCCTGGCAACGCGTTGCCGGTTCACGGCTGCGACGTCAGGTAACTGTGCGATCCACAGATATCGATCAGGCTGTGGCAGGTGATCCGGCAGCTGAGCGTGGCAAGGCCACAGAGTTCGATCTTGGCGTGATCAGCTTCCGTTCTGAAAAAGCTTTCGATACAGCGCAATACGAACAGGCGCTGGCAGCACGATCGCGCTTCCGTGGTTGCAACGGTCTTGAGAAACTGGCCAAAGGGGTGAAAGGCGCACGCTACCAGAAGCTTGGCAAGACGCGCGCCGGAGCACTGCCTGACAATGCCCGCCCCCTCCTCCTTGCGACACCTGTCGGAAAGATGGCTCCACCTGTTTACACACCAACCGGCGTCTCACTCTACGCCGTTTGCAATCGCAAGGAAGTCACCAACGACGATAGTCTGCGTCAGAAGGCGAAACAACAATTGCAGAACAAGCAGATCGGCACACTTGCAAAACGTCTTCTGAAAGACCTGTGTCAGGAAGCCTATATCGAACCACCCGTAACGCGCGGATCGAAGGCCCGTTGTGGGGAAAGCTGATCGTCAGACGGAACACTCTCCCCTTCCCTTGGCACTCACGATGGGCGACCCGGCAGGGATCGGTCTCGACATCACGCTTGCGGCATATCAGGGGCGAGAATCAAACGCCGCACCGCCATTCTACATCCATGCGGATCCAGCCCTGCTTACCCGCCGGGCAGCACAGATTGGAATTGAACTCTCTCTACAAATCATCGACCATTCAGGACGTACCGCCAATATGTTTGCCGATCAGGTGACTGAGGCGTTTACATCAGCTTTCCCCGTTGTGCCGCTGGCCACGCACGTGAAAGCGACGGCTGGCAAACCGGATGCCGCTTCTGCTGCGGCAACATTGTCCTCCATTGAACGGTCGGTCGAGGATGTTCATCTCGGATACGCATCGGCAGTCGTAACAAATCCGATCGCCAAGGATGTGTTGTATGCAGCAGGGTTTTCGCATCCCGGTCACACGGAATACCTCGCTGCACTCGCACACACATATTGGGGCACGGCTTGTCAATCTGTGATGATGTTGGCCGCGGAAGAAATGCGGGTTGTTCCCGCAACGATCCATATCCCGCTGAAGGACGTCCCCGCCGCGTTGACGCCCGCGATGTTGCGAACGACACTTGGAATTGTTTTGAAATCCATGAAGGATGATTTCGGGATCACGCGCCCACGTGTTGTATGTGCCGGACTTAACCCCCATGCCGGTGAGAACGGCGCAATCGGAATGGAAGATCGAGAGATTATCGCCCCTGTCATCGCCGAATTGAATGCTGCGGGCCACGATGTATCCGGCCCTCTGCCTGCGGACACGATGTTCCACGCGGACGCTCGTGCCGGTGTGGATTGTATTGTCGCCATGTACCACGATCAGGCCCTGATCCCGATCAAGACACTCGCGTTTGATCGTGGGGTGAACGTCACGCTTGGCCTGCCCTTCGTGCGAACCTCTCCGGATCACGGAACAGCCTTCTCGATTGCCGGATCCGGGCAAGCCAATCCGCGCAGTCTCATTGAAGCGTTGAAACTGGCGCAGACTATCGCTCGCACGCGAGCACGCACGGCATGAGCGCATCTTCCCCGTCGGGCGTTGTTCTTCCTCCACTGCGGGACGTAATTCGCAAGCATGGGCTCGCGGCGAAAAAATCGCTTGGCCAGAATTTTATTCTCGATCTGAACCTGACAGGAAAAATTGCACGTCAGGCCGGGAGCTTCGAGGGGCGAACTGTCGTGGAAATTGGGCCTGGTCCGGGTGGCTTGACGCGGGCACTACTCACGGAAGGTGCGCAACATCTGATTGCGATCGAGCGGGATGCGCGGTGCCTTGAAGCACTTGCAGAGATTCAGGCAGCTTGGCCGGGCGCGCTCACAGTGCACAATGCAGATGCGCTCGATATTGACTATGACACGTTGAGCACTGCCCCGATCCGTATTGTCGCCAACCTCCCCTACTCCGTTGCAACGCAACTTCTGATCGACTGGTTGACGCCTGAGCAATGGCCGACGTTCTGGGAAAGTATGACCTTGATGTTCCAACGCGAGGTTGCCGAACGGATTGTAGCTTCTCCGGGGACCAAAGCTTATGGTCGACTGGCCGTCCTCGCACAGTGGCGGAGCCACCCGAAGATCGTCATGACACTACCGCCCGAAGCGTTTACGCCAGCACCCAAGGTCGAGTCTGCGGTTGTCCATTTCACACCAATTGATGCTCCGGAACGTGTGGTGTCGGTTCGAGCGCTTGAACGTGTGACAGCCGCTGCGTTCGGGCAACGACGTAAGATGTTGCGCGCGAGTCTCAAGCAGCTCCGACCCGACGCAGAGGAGATTGTCGCATCCTGCGGTATCGATCCTCGGCAACGCGCGGAGGAAATCCCGGTGGAAGGGTTTTGCGATCTGGCGAACGCGTTCGCGTCGTAACCGCGCTCACAGATCCGCCTGAATTGCGCGCACGAACGTGCTTAGGCCGGTCTGGCGTTCGCGACGATGACGTTCTGCTGCCAGGATGCCGCGCAGCGCAGCCGTACTTTCGGCGACATCGCGGTTCGTAATCACATAGTTGTATTCCTGCCAGTGGCTGATTTCCTCTGATGCGCGCGCCATCCGCTGCGCAACGGTCTCAGCGGAATCCTGTGCCCGGCGGATCAGGCGTTCTTCGAGTGCTGACGCTGATGGCGGAAGGATGAACACGGACACGACATCATGATCTGCACGTTCGCGGAGTTGTTGCGCGCCCTGCCAGTCGATGTCGAACAGCATATCTTCGCCGCGATCGAGCGCATCCAACACTGGTTTACGCGGTGTGCCATACTGGTTGCCGAATACTGTCGCCCATTCAAGAAGTTCGTTAGCTGCAACAGCGGCTTCAAACCCTTCATGGCTGACGAAGTAATAATCCTTGCCATCCTCTTCTGCCGGACGGGGTTGGCGCGTTGTCATGGATACAGATACACCGAGCCCGGGTTCCGCGATCAGAAGTTCACGTGCGAGTGTTGTCTTGCCAGCACCTGAAGGTGAGGAAAGGATGAAAAGCAATCCGCGACGCGTAGCCGGTGTTGGAAGAGGGTTATTCAATGTTCTGCACCTGCTCGCGGAACTGGTCGATGACGGTCTTGAGTTGCATGCCCAATTGCGTGACTGTTTCCTCGTTCGCCTTGGAACACACCGTATTGGCTTCCCGGTTGAATTCCTGCGCAAGGAAATCCATTTGCCGACCAACCGGCTCCGTTGAGGAGAGTAAATCGCGCGCACCAACGATGTGAGACTTCAGTCGTGCGAGTTCCTCATCAATATCAGCCTTGGTTGCCAGAAGAACAACCTCCTGATGCAGACGATGTGGATCAATCCCGTCCCTGTCATCCATCAATCGGTCAAGGCGGGCCTGAAACTTGTCGCGAATGACTTCGAGCGTCCGCCCCGGTGCCATTTCAAGTTTGTCCACCAGCACCTCGACGGTATCGATGTGGCCACTCAAGACGGCGAACATACGTGCGCCCTCTTCACGTCTCGCATGGACGACAGCAGTGAGCGTCTTTTCCAGGTCTGCAAGTATGGTTGTCTGACGCGCCGTACGCACATCATCGTCTTCGCGCCCCTCGGTAACATCAAGAACACCGCGCACATTGAGCAGGGTTCCGAGATCGGGTTTGGGAAGGCCACTGAGTTCTGCCGCGCGTTCCGCTACCTGCACAACATCCTGCAGAACCGTTTCATTGAGTTGTACACCCACCCCGCCCGCATCACGTTGGATGAAGAGATTGACGGTGCAGTTTCCACGTTTGAGGCGATCCCCGCACGCCTTTCGAACCTTGGGTTCCAACGCATCGTAGCCAACAGGCAACCGTGCCCGCACATCAAAGCCTTTGCTGTTGACTGTGCGAATTTCCCAGTACCAGGAACAGCGTTCGTCTGCACCATCGACACGGGCAAACCCCGTCATACTATTGAGCGTCATTGTGTTCCCGCCAAGCGATGGACGCGCTGTTGCGTGACCTGGACGTCAACACAGGCAAGCAGCTCATCAACCATTTTCGTTGGTTTAGCCGTGTTGCCGGATCCACTCAAGCACAGTACCCGCATGTTCACAGCGGGAGTTGAACAGAGGAAACAGTATAAAGTGGGCGTGGCCTTACTGACTGGCGTCCTTGGCTTCTTTGGCGGCCTTGCGCTTTGCGATCAACTCTTTCTCGATCTTGCGCCAGTTACGCACGTTCTTGTTGTGCTCGCGCACGGTCTTGGCGAAGACGTGCCCACCTGTTCCATCCGCGACGAAGAACAAGTCTTCTGTCGCGGCCGGGTTCAGGGTTGCTTCGAGCGCAGAACGTCCCGGATTTGCAATCGGCGTTATCGGCAATCCATCAATCTGGTAAGTATTCCAGTCCGTCTTGCGATCGATTTCGCTGCGACGCAGCCCGCGTCCAAGCTTACCCTTGCCCCTGGTTATTCCGTAAATGATCGTCGGATCGGATTGCAGGCGCATCCCCCGGCGCAAGCGATTCAGAAACACCCCGGCCACACGGTCGCGTTCGTCTGCGCGCCCGGTTTCTTTCTCAACCACAGAGGCCATGATGATCGCTTCCTCAACGGTTTTGTAAGGCAGGTTCGGTTGCCGGTTTTTCCAGAGTTTCTCAACAAATCGACGCTGATCGTTTTTCATTTGCGCGACAAGTTCATTGCGATCTGTACCGCGCGAAAAGCTGTAAGTATCAGGCAAAAGGCTGCCTTCAGGTGGAATCTCGGTGATTGTACCCGTCAACAATGGCGCAGCATTCATGATCTGAACGGCCTCATAGCTCGTGAGCCCTTCAGGGATCGTCACACGATGCAGGATGGCCTTGCCTTCGGTCAGCGTATCCAGAACTTCGCGCACACTCGCATTCTTTGAAATCGCATACTCACCGGCTTTAAGCTTTTTCTGGGCACGAAAGCGCATGACGCCGAGCTTGAACAGCCAGCGGTCCCGAAGAACCCCCTCCTTCACCAGACGGCCGGCAATGGAGTTCACACCGTCCCCTTTTGGAATGACAATGGTGGTCGCATAGTTCAGCGGTCCAGGTTTGTCGAACTGGTGTTTCACATATGCAAACAGGCCGCCGAAGGTGATTGCCACCATCAATGCGCCCGTGAGAAGTCCATTCAGAAACTTGAGCATTGGCCAAACCCGTCTTGATGCCTGTTCCCGTTGAAGTTTCGCCCGCCGTGTCGGTGGTTCTGGAGCCCGGGCAGGTTCCAGCGCCTCGGACGGGCTACGTGGTACGGCTGCAAACCGTTGCGATACGCCTGTGGGCTGATTTGCAAGAACCGGACCCTGACTGCCGGGGGGAATTGCATCATCCATCGACATTGACTGTCACAGTTCTGGTCTGCAGAGATAGAGAGCGGGAATCGCCCCCGCGTTGACCATAACCTATAGCGAAATATGGCGAATTCCGGGTTTCCTGTCCTGCGTAATACATCGGTGGAGATAAGGGCGCGTCCGAGTGTTGTGATTCAGGCTCACTCCACCGCACGCATGACCAGCGATGCATTCGTCCCGCCAAACCCGAACGAGTTGCTTAAGACGGTTTTGACCGCGCGTTTCTTTGACTTGTGCGGCACCAGATCGATCGTTGTATCCACAGACGGATTGTCGAGATTCAGCGTCGGAGGCACCACTTGATCGCGGATTGCGAGGATGGAGAACACGGCTTCTACCGCACCGGCGGCGCCAAGAAGGTGCCCGATCGAAGATTTCGTGGATGACATGGCCAGGTCGGCCTTCTCGCCCCCGAACAATCGCTCGACAGACCGAAGCTCGATCTCGTCTCCCATAGGCGTCGACGTTCCATGCGCATTGATATAGTCGATTTCCGTTGGTTCAATTTCAGCACGATCTATAGCGGCCCTCATACACCGGAAAGCACCGTCACCATCCTCTGCAGGCGCCGTGATGTGGTAGGCATCACCTGACATGCCGTAACCGATGACCTCTGCATAGATCTTCGCACCACGCGCCTTGGCGTGTTCGTATTCCTCGAGAACCACGCACCCGGCCCCTTCACCCATGACGAAACCATCACGATCCTCGTCGTAGGGCCGGGACCCTTTGGTTGGATCGTCATTGAAATTCGTTGAAAGCGCCTTGCATGCTGCAAACCCCGCGAGTGCAATCCGACAGACTGGAGACTCGCTACCGCCCGCCACCATGACATCGGCATCACCCAGGGCAATCAATCGGGATGCGTCACCAATCGCATGTGAGCCGGTTGAACATGCAGTAACCACCGCATGGTTTGGTCCACGCAAGCCGTGTTTGATGGAGATTTGGCCGGACGCCAGATTGATCAATCGTCCCGGAATAAAGAACGGGCTGATGCGCCGTGGACCTTTTTCAGCCAGCAACAGCGACGCATCGTGAATGCCTTCAAGTCCACCGATGCCGGAACCGAACAGTACACCGGTTCGGCACTGGTCTTCCCGATCTTCCGGATGCCAGTTTGCGTCGTCCAGAGCCTGGTCAGCGGATGCAACGGCATAAATGATGAAATCATCGACCTTGCGCTGGTCTTTCTTTTCCATCCACTCATCGGGGTTGAACGTACCATCGGTACCATCACCGCGCGGGACGCGACACGCAATCTGGCAAGCCAGGTCATCGACTTCGAATTCCGCAATGCGGTCTGCGCCGCTCTCGCCAGCAATCAAACGAGACCAGGAGGCCTCCACGCCGCTTGCGAGAGGTGTAACAAGGCCAAGGCCGGTGACAACAACACGTCTCATGAACGCCCCCATACTGCGCAATACACACAAACCGGCATCAGAAACTGACGCCGGTCTGGTTGTCGTAGTCTTGGTTTGAGTGCGGCACACCGGGGCAATGGCCCAGCCAGTTCAACCTGCACTCAAGCAAAAGGTCGGCAACCTATGCTGCCGCCTTCTGCAAGAAGGATACTGCGTCCCCGACCGTCTGAATGGTCTCAGCGGCATCATCAGGGATTTCACAACCGAATTCTTCTTCGAACGCCATGACGAGTTCCACGGTGTCGAGGCTGTCAGCGCCGAGATCATCGATGAAGCTCGCTTTCGTGGTGACCTTCTCTGCATCAACACTCAGGTGTTCAACGACAATTTTTCTTACACGCTCTTCAACGTCGCTCATTCTCTGGTTCTCCGTACGTAATGGTGTTCTGGTCAGTTTTTGAGATATCGCCGACATGAGCTGGCCAAATCCCCCGGCCGTGTCCCCGCCATTGATGCAAGATCGCAACGTTGTCAGGCCCGTGTCCGTTTCGTGCCTACACATGAGGACGGCAACGGCCCCGCACAAGTCTTCGCGCGTCAGTGAGCGGCGCTTACCATACTTTCTTTGAGGAAACCAAGGGCAAAACTGTGCTGGGTCCGCCACATGTGCAGTGAGTCACGACAAGGCGCGACTTGTCCCCGACTTTGTTCGAGTTGCTAGTGCCACAATCGGTCACACCATGAGCATGCCACCGTTCACATGGAGGGTCTGGCCTGTCATGTACTGGGCCTCATCCGAGGCGAGGAATGCAACGGCATTGGCAATGTCTTCGGGCGTTCCAAACGTGCCCGATGGGATGTGTTGCGCAATCTGCTGGGTTTGATCTTCAGTCAGGACATCCGTCATAGCTGTCTTGATGAAACCCGGCGCGATACAGTTTGCAGTAACGCCGCGCGTTGCGACTTCACGCGCAAGTGATTTGGTCATGCCGATCATGCCGGCCTTGGACGCAGCGTAGTTCGCTTGCCCGGGATTGCCGATGATACCACTGATCGAGGAAATGTTGATGATCCGACCATGACGATTTTTCATCATGCCCCGCACGGCGGCACGACACATTGCAAATGTCGACGTCAGGTTGATGTTGATAATGTTATCCCAGTCATCATCCTTCAGAAGCATCAGCAGGTTGTCTTTCGTGACACCCGCATTGTTCACGAGGATGTCGATCTTGCCGAGGGCGGTCTCAGCATCCTTGATGAGTTGCTTGACCGCAGCGCGATCTCCCAGATTACAAGGGAGGACATGAACGCGGTCGCCGAGTTCACCCGCAAGCGTTTGGAGTTTTTCCTCCCGCGTTCCAGAAATCGCAACTGTGACGCCCTGCGCATGGAGCGTGCGTGCAACGGCTTCACCGATGCCACCGGTTGCCCCAGTGATCAGCGCAGTTTTGCCATTCAGATCAAACATGTTTTTTCCTGTTCTCGAAATTAGGAATTTAATTCAGCCGCAATCGCTTCGATGTCGTCCGGCGTGCCAACAGGTGTTGATTTGAGACTACGGTCAATCTGTCGGGCCAGACCGCAGAGAACCTTGCCAGAACCGATCTCATAAAACGTATCGACACCCTCGCCTGCCATGGCACCGACGCATTCGCGCCAGCGCACCGTTCCGGTGACCTGCTCGACAAGACGTTTGCGGATGTCGGCGGGATCGCTGATCGGAGCGGCCAGGACGTTGGCGACCACGGGCACTTTCGGTGTGGAGATCGTCACGTTTGCCAACGCCTCGGACATCACGTCTGCTGCTGGTCCCATGAGCGCACAGTGAAACGGCGCACTGACGTTCAACGGGATGGCGCGTTTTGCTCCGTATTCCTTCGCAAGTTCAACAGCCTTGTCGACGCCGGCCTTCGCCCCACTGAGAACGACCTGACCTGGTGCATTGTCGTTGGCAATCTGACAGACCCCCTCAGCGCTCGCGGCTTCAGCCAACCTGTTGGCATCTTCCATGGAAATGCCCAGCATGGCAGCCATGGCCCCCTCACCAACAGGCACCGCACTTTGCATCGCTTGCCCGCGCGTGCGCAGCAGACGCGCCGCATCCGCCACACCAATCCCGTGCGCAGCCGCCAGGGCGGAATACTCACCGAGCGAGTGCCCCGCGACAAATTTCACCGCCTTGGATATATCCACCCCGTGGTCTTGTTCCAGCGTCCGCATGACGGCCAATGACACAGCCATAAGCGCAGGCTGCGCATTTTCGGTCAGTGTGATCTTGTCGTCAGGACCATCCCACATAATGGCAGAGAGCTTGTCGCCAAGTGCGTCGTCGATCTCCTCAAACACGGCCCGTGCTGTTGCCGAACCATCCGCCAGTGCCTTGCCCATGCCAACGGTCTGGCTGCCCTGCCCCGGGAACATCAATGCTTTCGCCATGAGTTGTATGGCTCCTGTTGCGCTTTGAGACGTAACGGGCCGTGAAACACGCTTGGCAGGAACGTGTCAAGGAAGGGGCGTGCAAGAGTGCTAACGCCTCAGGCCGAACGGGCCTGAAACGGGTTCACATCTCGTGATGATTGGAGGTTCGCCTGATCACACTCCAATCACAGGTATTTGGATCGGAGGTGAACACCATTTCCGCCATACTGCGAAATACAGAGTCCTGTGCCCGGAATTTTAACAACACTATCAAGGAGTGAACAGGTGTACCGACCCAACCTTTTCGCCGGAGCGTTCATCGCCACGACCGTCGCTGCGTCATTTGCCGTCATCGCCGTTGCCGCAACGTCGTCTTCCACGACACCTCGCACTGACGTTCTGATCCGCTCCTGCCCCAGTGGTCAGACATTCGACGAAGCGTCAGGTTCTTGTAAAAGCTTCTTCGATATTCGAGGATCGTTTGCCACACCATTGCCGGACGAACGGAATTAGGATCAGGTCTCTATGAGCGTGGGACGACGTTGACACGAGCATCCCAGATGCGTTCCCAGATGCGGCTCAACCCATCGAGACTGCGCAATCCCATGATCCGGACCGGTACGGTTGGTTTGACTGTCGGGCTTTGACTTTCGCCGACCTTGAAGCTGAACACATAGCGTCCCTCGACGCCCATGCGTAGATCGGAAATCACGAGATCTTTGCGCTCGAGCCGTGCACGATAAAACCCTTTTGAAAACCAGGCCAACCGTTCCGCTGGCCAATGACCGGGCACTTTGTCGAGGAAGCTGTGGCCAGCCGGATATGAAGTGAACGTTGCGTGATCCGTTCCGTCGAACAGCGAGTGATAACCAACATGATACGTCGTCCCGTCGGGCGATATGGCGATGGTGCGCCAGAGCAGCGTATTGAACGGCGACGGGATCGTGAGAACCTTGTCGTAGTTCAATCCTTCAGCCTTGAGTGAGCGTTCCGCGACACGCGTCTCGATCCCCTGGCCCAACACAGTCCATGCGAGATAGAAACTGCTGCATGTCAGGCCGATAAGGTTCGCCAGTGTTCGGCGAAACGTCCCGCGTGCAGATCGCAATGCTATGACGACACCCACAGCAAGCGGCACCGTGTAAAGCGGATCAATAATGAAGATAGAGCCGATACCGAACGGATATTCCGTCACCGGCCAGAGCAGTTGCGTACCGTAGACTGTGAACGCATCCAGCAACGGGTGCGTGATCAGCACAAGAAAAACCAACAGCATCCAGGACTGAAGCCATTCGGGCGGATCATTGCGCCAGCGATGGATCGCGAACGCAATCACCGGCGACACGGCGGCGAGTACAAGCAGTGAATGAGACCAACTGCGATGATACGTAAAATCCGCCACCGGGTCGCCCATCGGAACGAGCACATCAAGATCAGGGAGTGTTGCGAGCACCGCCCCATAAAGCGCTGCTTTCGCCGCGATCCTGCGGCCCATGGCAAGTTCGCCCATGGCAGCCCCAAGTGCGATCTGTGTAAGCGAGTCCATGGTGTGCCGCCTGTTTTGAGACTGCCAGCGCCCGGATCAGGGGAACGTGAGGCCATACACCAGTCCTACGCCCAATGCGACAGCACCGATCACCAGTGCGCCACGCGATCGTCTTGTGTGCCAGACGGTGGCCTGATCGGATGCGAGCAGGCTGGAAAGAGCGCCGCTGGCGAGCGCACCTGCGCCGGTGAATGTCAGCCACGTGGTAACCACAAGAAACGCCAATCCGGCAGGGGCAGTCGTGTCATGCCTGGGTTCGAACAGCAGCGCGATCGTCAGCATCAGACCCAACAGGCAGATCACGCCGACCAGCGCTGCAAACCACGACAACAGCCGTGCAAATCGATGTTTCGTCATCGCGTAGGCTCTTTTTCAGAATCAAAAAATAGACCCTACGGCCGCCGCGCCACCATGTCGATTTCGACAAGCGCACCGACGGCGAGGCCCGTCACGCCAATACAGGTGCGTGCTGGTAGTTTTCCTTCCGCAAAATAGCTTTTGTAGGTCTGGTTCATGAGCTCATAATCGCGCTCGAACTGTGTGATATAGACCCGCGCCTGCGCAACATTCTCCAGCCCAAGCCCCATACCCTCCAGAACGATGATCAGGTTGTCCATGACGCGTCGGGTTTGCGCCTCAACGCCTTCTGGCAAAGGCCTGTCCGGTTCGCCGGGCCATGTCGGCATCTGCCCGGTAAGAAAGACCCAACCATCAACCTCAGAGCAGTGCGAGAAGGTTGCCACCGGGTTCGGCGCACCGTCGATCATGTGAAAAGTAGGCAGCGGCATGGTTGCTCACTCCGTCAGAACGTACTGTCGAAGCTCCGCTCTACAACGCAGAACAACCGTTTGGCCATCCCCTGAAATTCACGACCGCATCCGACAATGCCAAACCTCCGCTGAATGCCAGGCGTCCGGTCTGACTGGCCGACGGCCAAGCGTCGCACGCAAAAGGAGCAAAGGCCTCGCCAACAAGGTTGGGTCTCGAAAAAGTCTCTTGTTACTTTTTCTTGATACTGGCAACCGCAAGCGGAACGCTGTATTTTTCACACCAGATCCAGACTTGCGAAAATTTAGCTGGATCGAGACGTGCTGGAATTTCGTACGTTTGTTCGCCTTTGGATTTTTTCAGTTTACCCGTGTAGATCGTACCCTTCACATATTTGCCGTTGCCGAACGCCAGCTTGGGGTCGGGAACCGAGGTCAGGCGAAAGTTGCTCTTGAGTGTGATGAACGTCTTTCCATCTTTTTTGAAGATTTCAAAGTCACCTGATGATTTCTTTCCTCCAGCACCTTTGAATGCTCCCGAGTAGAGGACATCAGTTTCAGCTGCTGCAGGGCCTGCGATCATGGCAAGGCCAATAACCAGCAATGCAACTCGGCCAGCAATATTGAGTGCGCGCATGAATGTATCCTTCAACGAAGCGTGGTACCTGTATCTTGATTTGCATACTGCGTTGCTCTGGAAAACGCCAAACACAACGCCACACACTGATGTGTGAAATGTTGCGATGTGATGAGATAACAAGCGCTCAGCATCATGTTGTTGCTTAACTCTGTGGCGTTGTCAGAGGCGTATCCGCATGATGTCCCTTGCCCTGGTTGCTTGCTAGCGATCCACGATCTATACTCAAGATCACCATCACAGAACCGAACGTGCGTCGAACAGGCGCTGCCACCTGACCGTTGCGCGGTCCGGACACGGTTTCACTTTAGCCCTAACAAACTGGAGATCTGCAGATGCGCACGACCTATGCCGACAAGGATTTTACTGCTGTTGCTCCCATGGACGTGGAAGACACCCTCGGCGGACGTCTGGTTCAGGCGCGCGAAACCACCGGTTTGTCGACGGCACAACTGGCAAGACGTCTTGGTATCAAGACGTCAACGCTTCAGGGCTGGGAAACGGACCGTTCAGAACCACGTTCCAACCGACTGTTGATGCTCGCCAGCATGCTCAACGTGAGCGTAACATGGCTCATGGTTGGCGGCGGCGAACGCCCGAACGTCGAAATCGCAACGCCAACCGTCGAAGACATGAAAGCGATGCTGCGCAGCCTGCGTCAGCAGTCGACAGCTCTGACCGAAGAGATCGACAACGTCGCGGCCTTGTTGAGATAGGGAAGACAACCTCAACTTTCTATTCGTAGCTGCAGTTGCTAGGCAGAGCGTAACGGCCACTCATCCCATCAACGGTCGTTTAGGGTTGCAATACGGAAGCCCCTAGCAACTGGTTTCAAGGCTTTGGCTTCTCGTATGTTCCATGCTTCGAGCCACAATAACGCCAAATCTTTCGAAATGCGGATGTTGCGCCAACGGTTGAAAAACGTGCTTTTTCGAATTTTTCACCGAGCAACTCTACAGCGACAGACAAACGCTTTCGGGAGCGCATTATTTTCCCAAGAACGGGGAAGTTGTGATCGCCTGGTGCCAAAACACGTACCGATTTCCCAATACCGCGTTCATAAGCATCAAGAACCGCACGTTTTTCGATAACTTCGCCATCGTCAACTCGAAGCAAAAGTTTGGCTGGGATCACTCCCAGGTTATCTGCCCACTGTTCCAAAGTGGCATAAATCAAAGTGGGGACTTTGCCGTTTTCGCATCGAAGTCCAAAAACTCTTCCATTGCCTACAACTGTCGCCATTCCGACGTGGGCATCGCCAAAGTCATCTTTTTCCACCGTACCAATCCATCGCTGTGCAAATGCATCCGACGGTAAAACCACAAGAAAAAAAATCAGAATTCCGTATTTCATCAGTTCCCCCCAAAAGATCAGATTGCAGACGAAAGATGACGCCGCCCTTCATGTCAACTGGGGCATTGTCCGCTCCTCACTTGACCCGCTCCCCAAAACCCGTCATATGCCGCCTACGCAGTTCGGCTGGAGGCTGAACGGCGCGTCTGTTGTTGGGGCGGTTGCCCTGAGACGTCGCCGGTGTCTTCGCTCTTGACGGTTGTCTTGTTGGGCCCTTCCGAGGCCTGATAGGGGCTTTGCGCCGGGCTGACAGGGTTCAATTGTGAATCTGCACAGCACAGAAAGGCCAGAACTCATGCCATTGTATGAGCACATCTTCATGTCGCGTCAGGACGTCTCCGCCCAACAGGTCGAGACCATGACGGCTGAATTCACGAAAATTATCGAGGACGCCGGTGGATCGATCACCAAGACAGAACAGTGGGGCGTGCGTCCGCTGTCCTACAAGATCAAGAAAAACCGCAAGGCGCATTACACGCTTCTGAATATTGACAGCGCACATCCCCCCGTCGCGGAGATGGAGCGCCAGCAGGCAATCAACGCCGATATACTGCGCTTCGTGACATTCAAGGTTGATGAGCACGAGACGGAGCCGTCCGCAATTCTCCGCAAGAGCGATCGGGATGACCGTCGCGGGGGACGCGGTGGCGATCGTGGCGGTCCACGCCGGGATAGCCGCGGTCCACGGGAAGATCGTCCACCACGTGAGGACCGTGGTCCGCGTGCCGACGCTCCTGCCCCTGCTCCATCCGCTCCCGCTGCTGAATAAGCGCGCATTGATTTAGAGGATCGTTTCCCATGGAAATCTCCCAGCTTCCCGTTCGTCGTCCGTTCTTCCGTCGTCGCAAGACGTGCCCGTTCTCTGGCGATAAAGCACCGAAGATCGACTACAAAGACGTCCGCACGCTTTCGCGCTACGTGTCCGAGCGTGGCAAGATCGTGCCAAGCCGCATCACGGCTGTCTCCGCCAAGAAACAACGTGAACTGGCCCGTGCCATCAAACGTGCCCGTTTTCTGGCTCTGATGCCCTACGTGATCGATTGAGTTTTTGTCCGTGGCGCATGCGTGCCACGGAACATTCCTGAAGCTGGCCCGGCGTGTTTTTTGCGCCGCGCCTAACCGCCCATATGAACCTCACGTTCCGGGCCGGGACAGCGACCTTATGCCGGATCTGACAAAGAATATCTGGGTAATTGGAGCCGTAGCTGGTGTGGCAACGGTTCTCCTTTACGTGTCGTCGATCCTGGCCCCGGGCGGCATGATGCTCGGACTTTTCGTCCCCCTCCCCTCCCTCATTGCAGGCATTGCCTACGGCTGGCCTGTGGCAGGTATAGCGGGACTTGTTGGCGCGCTGTGCTTCTTCATGATTGCGGGCGCGAGTGGCATCGCCGGGCTGGTCTATGCCGTGATGATTGCTGTACCGGCGACACTCCTCGCCCAGGTGATCGGGCTGTGGCGGCCGGATACGACGGAACGGTTCTCGGATAGTTTCCGCAATCCTCCCCCCGCGGGCGCCGAAGAGCATGTCGAATGGTTCCCACTCTCAGGCATCCTGGCCTGGCTCGTGATCCTCGCAACTGTGCTGACAACCCTCATGCTTCTTCCGTTCGGCTTCGACGACCTGAAGTACAAAGCCAATGTGCACGAACTGGTGGACACTCTGATTGCTCAGCTTCGCCCGGCGATGCAGAGCGATTTGACACCGGATCAAGTGGCAGCGCTCAAAGTGAACACCGCCCGTCTCCTGCCAGCCTTCGCCGCTGCAAGCTGGGTCATGCTGATGATCCTGAACGGGTGGATCGCAATGCGGATTGCGCGCATGTCCGGATTGTTGCAACGCCCTGCCCCCGATATGCGTCTGGCAATGTTGCCGCGCATGGTGTTGTTTGGCCTCGGTATCGCGTTGCTGGTCGCCACCATGGCCGGCGTTCCCGGACGCATTGCGATGGCATTTTGCGGTGCTGCGCTTTTTGCAATCATGTTGATCGGGCTTGCAGTCCTGCACGAATGGTCCGTCGGGCGACCGGCCCGGGGACTGCTGCTGGCGGGCGTCTACGTCGGAGCCTTCATCGCACAACCGTTCTCCGGCCTGCTGCTTGTATTGCTCGGATTCGCCGACTGGTTCTTTCACCTGCGGGTCAAGGCGCGATTGCAGCGCGAAGGACAGGCTCCACCCCCGACGCCGCCATCACCTTGAATTTCTCTCCCATTCAACTTCAGACAAATACACACGACAAAGGAACTGATCCATGGACGTTATTCTCCTCGAACGCATCGCCAAGCTTGGCCAGATGGGTGACGTTGTCACCGTAAAGGATGGCTTCGCGCGCAATTTCCTTTTGCCACAGGGCAAGGCTCTGCGTGCCAACAAGGCGAACAAGGAAGTTTTCGAAGGCAACCGCGCACAGCTTGAAGCCCGCAACCTCGAAGCCAAGAAGGAAGCGCAGGCCATTGCCGCAAAGCTGAAGGGCCAGAGCTTCGTGATTATCCGCCAGGCTGGCGACACCGGTCAGTTGTATGGGTCGGTTTCAACGCGTGATATCGCAGAAAGCATTTCCGGGAGCGGCTTCTCCATCGACCGCCGTCAGGTTCTGCTCGACCGCCCAATCAAGTCGCTCGGCCTGGAGGAAATGAATATTTCCCTCCATCCTGAAGTGCAAGCTGATGTGATCGTGAACGTTGCACGCTCCGCCGACGAAGCCGAACGCCAGGCGCGCGGTGAAGACATCAATGCGTTTGACGATGACGATGATTTCGATGACGACGCCATCAATCCGGACGATGTCTTTGAAGAGGGGGCCGGTGAAGAAGGCGACGCTGCAGAAGCGGTCGTCTCCGAGGAAGAAGACGCGTCTGCGGCGTAAGTTTTGCAGTTATGGTTGTCGGTCGGGGTTCAAGCCCCGACCGACACCGTCATGGTATTCGATTGCGCAGTATGCTGCGTGTACCGTGAAAATCTGCTACTAGTACACCCACCTACAGGCTGGCCCCGTAGCTCAGCAGGATAGAGCACCAGATTCCTAATCTGGGGGTCGCGCGTTCGAATCGCGCCGGGGTCACCAATACTGCGCCCGATCAGGGGCAGCGGATCAGTGTTTGCTGAGAGGTGCCACTGCCGAGCGTCAGCGTGTCTCCCTCCACACTCACATTGAAAATGTCCTTCTGCTCATCGCCCTGCACGGAACAGATTGTGTCGATGGACCAGTTGTTTCCGTCAGCCCGGATGCCGGCAAATAGACAGTGCGCCTCATGCTGATCGTAGCGCTCCGTGCCGATGATCAGTGGCGCGCCTTCCACCTCCTGCGGAAGCGCACATTGAGCAGCGTCCTTGCCCCATGTGCCGACATAGGCTGGATCTGTTGCAAACGCGCTTGTGGTGAATGCAAAGGCCACGGCAAAAAAGGCGATGGCGGGCAGCAGTGCGAAACGAGGCATGGAGCGAATCCTTCTATGCGTGATCTATGTGATCTTCATATACTGCGGATCGCGATGGGGCACGGTGCAACTGATCAAGCGCTCCTTGGTTGTGCTTTCACGCATTAGAGTCGCAGAAATATAGCCCACAAGCCATAAATATGATTTATTGCCTCAAGACTATAAGTCGTATTTATTGCCTGTAAACGATATTGTAGTTTTATGGTCCTCCGGCAATAACTGTAGAGAGGCTGGCATGGCACATCTTGCACGCGCGTCCAGAGACATCGGTACAGCGATCCGCAACACGCGCCGCCAACGAAAGCTCACTCAGGCCCGTCTTTCCCAGTTGAGCGGCGTCTGGCAGGACACGATCTCTAAAGTCGAGCGCGGTGTGGGCGATCCGAAGCTGGAAACGATCTTTGCCCTGCTTGCGGCACTCGATCTGGAGCTCACAGTTGCAGACCGCAGCAAGGGCACGACGGAAAGCCTTGAGGACGTCTTCTAGATGGGACGCAAGCGCACCTACACACCGCTCAACGTCTTCATGAACACGCGGCACGTGGGGCAGCTCACGCGCGAGGCCAACGGCGCGATCAGCTTCACCTACGCGCAAAGCTGGTTGACGTGGGAGCACACGCTGCCCGTCTCGCTTTCCTTGCCGCTGCGTGACGACCGCCATGTCGGCGCGCCTGTCATGGCGGTGTTCGACAACCTGCTGCCCGACAACATAGGGATGCGTCGCCGTGTGGCCGAGCGTGTTGGGGCCGAGGGCGTCGATGCATTCAGCATGCTGTTGGAGATCGGGCGTGATTGCATCGGTGCCCTGCAGTTCCTGCCCGACGATGAAACACCGCAGGCATCGGATTCTCTGACAGGCGAACCGGTCACCTCCGACGCCATTGCCACGCTGCTCGACAATCTGGACGTCACCCCGCTCGGCATCCGTCAGGAAAACGATTTTCGGATTTCCGTCGCGGGCGCCCAAGACAAGACTGCCCTGCTCTACCACGACGGGCAATGGATCCGTCCGACCGGCACCACCCCGACCACCCACATCCTGAAACCCCGGATTGGCAAACTGCCCAATGGCATGGATCTCACGGACAGCGTCGAGAACGAGTTCTTCTGCCTGAAGCTCATGGAAGCGTTTGGTCTCCCCGTCGCCAAAGCCGAAGTGGCAAGATTCGGCGATACCGAGGCGCTGGTCATAGAACGGTTCGATCGGCTCTGGGCCAGGGACGGCCGCCTCATCCGTTTGCCGCAGGAGGATTGTTGTCAGGCTCTCTCCGTGCCGCCGACGCAAAAGTACCAGAACGAAGGCGGGCCGGGCATGGTTGCGATCATGGAATTGTTGCAAGGCAGCGATG
>CALHAX010000106.1 GCA_937931785.1 uncultured Hyphomicrobiaceae bacterium
CCTGTCGTTGGTAGGTGTCGCAGATTGGATTTTTGCGTTCGCCTACGTCTTGCCGGCGGGCCTGATCACCATTCCAATCATGATTACATTGTCTCGGCACGTTAGTCGCCGCATAGACGACGGCACTTGGCACACTTCTGACTGGCTCCGCGTCTCGGTATTTCTCGACACGTGGAAGGGCTTGGCTCTAATATTTGTAATCGCGATTGTCTTTGCAATGCTCAATGGTGAAATCCCCAACCTATGGTTGGTATACTATCCCGCCGTTGTAGTTTTAGCAATCACCATGGCAGTTGAGATCGCTACTTCTGTCAGGGACTTTAGGCCGATAAGCGTCAGTTCTCTAGCGATGTTCGCACTCGTTTCGGGAATGCTCGTATTCAACAGTACGTCGCACTACGTGTCTGCGTATGGGGGGCGGGTGTGCAATTTTCACTTGGACGATAACACAATTTTTCAATCCAAGTTTCTTAGGCATGTGCGGGAAGGTTACTTGGTTCGCTTGGAACAAACGACTGAATTGATTTCTAGTAGTTCAGTGCGTCGTGTGGTGTGCGCGACCGGTTCCTTAAAACAAATGGTTAGCATTCAGGAGAAAAAATATAAGAAACCAAATCTGGTTCGTCCTTCTCCGCATTTGTAGCCCTTCCAGGGATGAACAACCATGATCCAAGCCGGCCAGCGGGTTGAATGTTCAGAATGCGACCAGACTTACTTCGAAGGTGATGTCTCCTTATGGGATGTTGTGACCGTCGTGCATAGCGAGAGTTAGCCGGAGCTAAACACGAGCACCGGCCCATCAACGATTACCGGCATATCGAGCACAACATGCCCGCTATCGAGCCTGCAACCGACCACTCCAACGCGTAGTAGTTGCACCCTACCCTACCAGACATGCGCAACCAGCAATGCCACCAGCGCTGCTGCACCCGTCCAGATGCCGGCGCGAAGCCAGCGATCGTGACCGCTTTGCTCGTCCGCCATTTTCTTGACCGTCACATCGTCGAGCCGGATCCCGTCACGGGCCATGTCGGACAACCGCTCCGCCGTTTGTTCGGCACGCACCAGCAGTCCCGGCAGGTCACCGACAAACTTGCCAACGTTCTCGGCACCTTCGCGGGCATCCTTGAGAAGTCCTGCTGCACCCAGTTGCCCCTCGATCCAGTCTTTCACGACAGGTTCCGCCGCGGTCCAGATGTTGAGTGTTGGATCCAGTGAGCGCGCGACGCCTTCCACAACGACCATGGTTTTCTGCAACAGGATCAATTCAGGTCGCGTTTCCATGTCGAACACATCGGTGTAGGCGATCAACTGACCCAGCAGATGCCCCATGGAAATTTCTTCCGCAGGGCGATCCATGATCGGTTCACCAATAGCCCGTAGCGCCTGGGCAAACACCTCAACCGAATGATGGTCCGGAACATAACCCGCCCAGAAGTGGACGCGCGCCGCACGCATGTAATCCTGCGTGATGAACCCGTAGAGAATTTCCGCCAGAAAACGCTGTTCCCGACCGGTCAATCGCCCCATGATTCCGAAATCGATCAGCACCAGGTTTCCGTCGTGATCGACGAGAATATTTCCGTGGTGCATGTCGGCATGGAAAAACCCGTCGCGCATGGCGTGGCGCAGGAACGTACGAATAATCTCCGTTCCAAGCGTAGACATGTCGTGCCCCGCAGCTTTGAGCGCCGCAACATCACTCACCGCAATGCCATCGATCCATTCGATGGTGAGAATACGTTTTGACGTGCACTGCCAGATAATCTCCGGCAATCGAAATTTTGCATCGTCCGATGTGTTCGCGCGCATCTCCGAGATCGCCGCAGCTTCCATCCGCAGATCCATCTCAAGCTCGGTCGACGCCGCAATGGTATCGACCACGGAGACAGGTTTCAGGCGGCGCGAGGGCGCGTGAAACCGTTCAATCATCCGTGCGGCAAAGTAGAAACTGTCAAGGTCGCGTTTGAAACGCTTTTCAATTCCAGGCCGCAGAATCTTGATCGCAACGTCCCGGACATGTCCATCTTCAGTGAACGTGCCTTTGTGAACCTGGGCAATGGAAGCTGCGGCAACTGGTGATCCGAAATGCGAAAAGAGCGTTTGAGCAGATTGGCCCAGATCGCTCTCGATCATGCGTTCTGCCCTGGTCTGTTCAAACGGCGGCAGGCGATCCCGCAACGATGCCAGATCCCCGGCCAGTTCCTCGCCAACCAGATCAGCCCGCGCCGCCAGAAATTGCCCCAGCTTGATATAGCTCGGGCCGAGACGCGTCAGGGCCGCAGCAATCTGGCTCTGCTCACCACCCGATTTCCCGGCAAGAACCCGCGTCAGGGTTCGAATCGGCCACGTCGCAACCGATGCCATCCGCACAGGCAGCGGCACGTCTGCGCCGGGCGGAAAGAAACGCACGCCGTGCTGGGCCAGGACGAAGCCCGCCCGCGCCAGATGCCATAGATTTGCGATCGGGTTCGACATAGGTTGACAGTTAGGTGATTTGCGCTCCCTTAGGAATCCCCCACTTCGTCGCTGGTAAAGACGATCACCCCGCCAACCTGGCTTGCGTTGCACGCAGGCACAGATAGTCCAGAGCCATTGTCGCCCCGGCAAGCGCCGTGATCTGGCTGTGGTCGTAGGCGGGCGATACTTCCACCAGATCCATGCCGACGAAGTTCACGGGCACCATCCCCTGCAATATGTTTCGCGCCTGCCAGGTCGCAAGGCCGCCGCAGACGGGCGTGCCGGTGCCGGGCGCAAAGGCCGGATCCAGGCAGTCGATATCGAACGTCAGATAGGCTTTTCCGTCGCCGATCACCTCAAGCGCACGTTCAAGCGTCTTCTGCACTCCGTTCGCATGCACCCAGTTCGCGTCGATGATGGTCAACCCATGCGTTTCGGTGTTGCCCGTGCGGATGCCGATTTGCACTGACCGCGACGGATCGATCAGTCCTTCCTGCACGGCATGAAAGAACATCGTCCCGTGATCGATGCGTTTTTCGTCCTCTCGCCACGTGTCCGAGTGCGCGTCGAACTGCACCAGCGCCAACGGACCATGCTTGGCGGCATGCGCCTTCAGGAGCGGATACGTCACGAAGTGATCACCGCCGAACGTCAGCATCGACGCACCACTGTCGAGAATGTGCCGTGCGTGCGCTTCCAACGCGGCAGGGAATCCTGTCGGGTCGCCGAAATCGAACGGGCAATCTCCGTAGTCCACCACCTTCAGCGTTTCGAACGGATCATCCGGCCATGGCCAGAACCCGCCGTCCCACGCAAGGTTCGAACTGGCCTCACGCACCGCGCGAGGCCCGAACCGCGTGCCGGGCCGGTTCGTCACTGCCAGATCGTAGGGTACGCCACTCACCACGATATCCGCGTCGACAATGTCCTTTGTGTAAGGACGGCGCAGGAAACTCAGCACGCCTGCGAACGTATTCGCTGCGCCAATACCAAAAGGTGTTCCCGGCAAGATTGCGCGGTCGCTTTCGTTGTCTTTGAAATCTGTCATTGTTTGACCCGTCATCTGCTGGCTATGTGGGGTGCTTGGCACGTCGTCACCTCACCACAATGCACAAATCAATGACTGCGTGCGAGTATTGCGAGTATCCAGTGCAAAATTGCATGCCGCACCGGCAGGGATAAGGATCAGTTTTGGAACGCACACTCTATCCGGTCATTCTCGTTGGTGGTCGCGGTGCGCGGCTTTGGCCCGTATCGCGCGAAAGTTTCCCCAAAGTTTTTCAAAACCTCGTGTCCGACAAGAGCTTGCTGCAGGACACGTGCCTACGGTTTGCGGGTATCGCGAAGATTGGTGCGCCCATTGTCGTTTGCAACACCGATCATGTGCCGCTGGTACGCGAGCAACTCGCCGACATCGAGAACCTGACGATCCTCGCGGAACCGGTGCGCCGAAACACAGCCCCGGCGATTGTTGCCGCCGGTGCGTTGCTGCAGGCAAGTGACCCGGATGCGATCATGCTGGTGCTGCCGGCTGACCACGTGATCACGAACCTTGCCGCTTTTCACAAAGCGATTGAGTCCGCGACTGCGGTTGCATGCGAGGGCCACCTCGTAACCTTTGGCATAACGCCAACTGCACCGGAGACGGAGTACGGATACATCAAATCCGGCAAAGTGATCGGAGGTTACGCTGCCACCTCCAGCATCGAACATTTTGTCGAAAAACCGGATGAGAAAACAGCAAGATCCATGCTTGTTGATGGGGGGTATTCCTGGAACAGCGGAATGTTCATGTTTCCCGTACGTGAGATGTTGAATGAGATGCAGAAGCATGCACCGGACGTCCTGAGTGCCGCCATCTTGTCCGTACCGCCATTGGCCTTGGAAGACGGAACTATTTATCTCGACGAGGTGCAGTTCAGCGCGGCTTCGGCCATCTCGATTGACTATGCGCTGATGGAAAAGACCTCCTGTGCTGCGGTGGTGCAGTGCGACATTGGCTGGAGCGATGTCGGCAACTGGAACGCCCTTTGGCATCTTGGCGACAAAGATGAAAACGGCAACGTGCTAACGGGCGACGTTGTTTCACAGGGCTCTGAAAACAGCCTGATACGCAGTGACGGCCCGCTCGTTGTCGGTATCGGTTTGAAGGACACCGTTGTTGTCGCAACGGATGATGCCGTTCTCGTTGGTACTCAGGCACAGATCAGGGCCGTCGGCAATGCCGTGGATCGCCTCGCGGACGCAAAACGAAAGGAGGCCTCGTCTCACAAATACATCTGGCGTCCCTGGGGGCGCATTGAAACAGTCGCCCGAGGTTCGCAGTTTCAGGTCAACCGCTTGAGTGTCGAACCTGGTCAGAAATTTTCTCTCCAGACACAGGCGCACGTAGTGACCCGCTGGACCATCGTTGCAGGCGATGCACGCATCACCAGTGGTGGGAAAAAAATACCAGCTATTGAAAGCCAGTCAATTGACCTGCCTCCCGACTCCATACACCTGATCGAAAATGTGGCCGACGGCATCTTGACCATAATCGAAATCCAGACGGGATCGAACCTCGGTCATCCGGATGACTAATGTCTGGAGGAAAGTTGTGGCCGGGCCTGCTTGTCATACGCCTTCGGGTTTGGACTTGGTGACGTACACACCGGTGATCCGCCATACGCCATCTATCAGTTCCATGGAATAGTACGCGTCCACAAAATCTCCAGGCCCGCCCTCGACGAACACCCTTTGCACAAGACTTCCGTTGACCTCACGCAGTTCCTTGAAGACTGCGGATCTGGAATTCATGATCTGCGGATAAAAATCCCCAACCATTTCCATGAAACGGTCCTTGCTGCCGAACCTTTTCTGGATGGTCGGCGCAGCGATTGCCCATGCTGCATCTGCGTTGTTTTGCCGGAAGGCCTGAAGTTGTTTCATGATTACGCTGCGGATGATGGCTTCCCGACCGTCAGCCAGAGCCACGTTCGCGTGAACGTCGAAAGCCACCATCGAGATGAAGATTGCGAAAGCGAGCCCTTTCAAAGGCTTGAACATGATGAGATCCTTCGATTTGCGCACCATTTCGGTGGTTTGATTGCCCTCACAAGAATGATACGTTGCAAACCTGAAATCGGGTTCAATCTTGTGTGAATTCAACAATGCTGATTGGCATCATAGAGACGGGCCGCCCTCCTGGCGACCTCGACAAGACGCATGGCAACTATCCGGACATGTTCCGGCGGCTCTTGTCCAGTGTCGCGGACGATCTGGACTTTTTCACGCGCGCCGCGCTCGATGGCGATGTACCCGAAGACCCAACGTCCGCCGACGCGTGGCTGATCACAGGCTCGCGGTACGGTGTTTATGAGCGCCATGACTGGATCGTTGCACTGGAAGAATTCGTGCGCAAGGCCTACGCGGCCGAAGTACCGCTGGTTGGAATCTGTTTCGGCCATCAGGTGATCGCAAGCGCTTTGGGCGGGCGCGTCATCAAGTCGGAAAAAGGCTGGGGCGTTGGACATCACGCCTACAAGGTGACGGAAACGCGTCCCTGGATGTCACAGACGACTGATACATTGACGATGAACGCTGTCCATCAGGATCAGGTGGTGGAATTGCCGGAGGACGCTGATGTGCTTGCAACGTCCGAGTTCTGCGAGAATGCAATTTTGTCGTATGGTGATCGCGCATTAACGCTCCAGCCGCATCCTGAATTCAACGACGATTTCAAACGCGATCTCATTGTTGATCGCCTCGAAGCAATCGTGCCGCACGAGCGGATGAAAGCTGGCAGCGAGTCACTCACGAGCGCCATGACTACAGACATTGCGGCGGGCTGGATTGTCGATTTTCTGAAGTATGCGCGGGCGAATTCCAAAAACCGCACAGCACTCTGTGATCCTGCCTGACAAACCTACCGATTACACAAGGCCTCCTATGCTAGATGCACCCAATATGCCATTGCCCGCTACCGGCCTGTCGTTTCCTGAAGGTACGGACGAAGCGGAAAAACGTGCTGCACTCCTTCTCTGGCTCCGCGAACGCAGAATCGAGGAGGTGGAGTGTATCGTGCCCGACCTTGCAGGCGTGGCGCGTGGCAAGGTCATGCCCGCTGTCAAGTTTGCCGAAATGCAACCGTCGCACCTCCCGATCTCGATTTTCTGGCAGACAATCACCGGTGGTTATGGAGAGCAGGGCGGTGACGATGTCTATGCGGAAGGCGATCTCAATCTCGTACCTGACCTCTCGACCTTGCGGCAGGTGCCCTGGGCGAAAAGCCCCACAGCGCAGGTGATTCATGACGTTTATCGTCAATCTGGCGAGCCACTCGAATTTGCGCCGCGTGAAGTTTTGCGCCGCGTCGTGCAGGCTTACGAGGCGGAGGGATGGAAACCTGTTGTTGCACCTGAGCTCGAGTTTTTCCTGACGCAGAAAAACACGGATCCGAACAACCCTCTGGAACCCCCGATCGGGCGCTCCGGCAGGCCAGGTGCCGGGCGACAATCCTACAGCATCAGTGCCGTGGATGAGTTCGACGTCATCGTGGATGAAATCTATGACTTTGCCGAAGAGCAAGGGCTCGATATCGACACGATCATCCAGGAAGGCGGCGCCTCACAGCTCGAGATCAACATCAAACATGGTGATCCACTGCTGCTGGCAGACCAGGCCTTCATGTTCAAGCGCACCATTCGGGAAGCCGCGCTGCGCAACGACTGTTACGCCACATTTATGGCGAAACCGATGGCGAATCAGCCCGGAAGCGCGCTCCATATTCATCAAAGTATCGTGTCGATCGAAACAGGCGAAAATATTTTCTCTGATCCGGAAACCGGGCTCGCGACAGATGCATTTCGACACCATCTTGGTGGACTGCAGAATTATCTCGCCGCAGCCATGTGCGTGCTTGCACCATACGTGAATTCATACCGTCGCCTGATCCCGGACGAAGCCGCTCCAATCAATCTGGAGTGGGGCGAAGATAATCGCTCTGCCGGTTTGCGCGTGCCGGTCTCTGGACCGGAAGCACGACGGATTGAGAACCGCATCGCCGGTGCCGATACCAACCCATATCTCGCGCTTGCAACAAGTCTGGCATGCGGGTTCCTTGGGATGAAAGAAGCAATCGAACCCCGTAAGGCTGTCCCGGGCAACGCCTATCAGGCTGACCACGGCTTGCCACGCGGTTTGCTGGAAGCGCTCCAGTTGTTTTCCAGTTGCGAGCCGTTGAAAGAGATTCTGGGTGTCGGATTCTGTGAGCTTTACGAAGCCGTCAAGGTCGAGGAATTTGAAGAATACATGCGGGTGATCAGCCCGTGGGAACGCGAGCATTTGCTGCTGAGTGTTTGAATGCCAATCTGGCGCGAAGGGGGCGCACAACAATGAACATCATGGCCAACTTGCCACCGACCGCCGAATTGCAGGCGCGCGACGCCGCACATCATCTGCATCCGTTCTCTGACACGGCAGAACTGAACGAGCGCGGTTCACGCGTCATCACCCAGGCTGATGGAATTTATCTCTGGGATTCAGATGGCAACAAGATACTGGACGGTATGGCTGGACTCTGGTGCGTAAATGCCGGGTACGGCCGCACGGAAATCGCCGACGCAGCGCATCGCCAGATGACGCAACTGCCCTACTATAATACGTTTTTCTCCACGACCCACCCGCCGGTAATTGCACTCGCAGAAAAAATCGCATCAATTGCGCCGCCGCATATGAACCACGTGTTCTTCGGGAACTCCGGATCAGAGGCCAATGACACGACCGTACGCATGGTGCGGCATTACTGGAATTCTGTCGGCCAACCCGACAAGTCCGTGATTATTTCGCGCAAGAATGCTTACCACGGCTCAACGATGGCCTCGGCAAGCCTGGGTGGGATGTCTTACATGCACGCACAAGGCGGCATGCCGATCCCCGATATCGAGCACATTGATCAACCTTACGTCTTCGGTGAAGCAAACGGTCAGGACCCGGAAGCCTTTGGTCTTGCTTGCGCGCGCCAACTTGAAGCGAAGATCGACGAACTTGGCGAAGGCCGCGTTGCTGCATTCATTGGCGAGCCGGTGCAGGGTGCAGGCGGCGTTATTATTCCACCTGAAACATACTGGCCCGAGATCCAGCGCATCTGCCGGGAACGCAATATCCTTCTTGTCTCTGACGAAGTGATTTGCGGCTTCGGCCGGATGGGAGCCTGGTTCGGCTGCACAACGTATGGTGTGGAACCGGACATGATCACAATCGCCAAGGGCTTATCGTCCGGTTACCTGCCGATATCAGGAAACATCGTGTCAGACCGGGTGATGGAAGGTCTCCTGCAGGGCGGTGAGTTCAATCATGGGTACACATATTCCGGTCATCCTGCGGCCTGCGCAGCGGCGCTTGCCAATATTGAGATTTTCGAACGTGAAGGCATCATTGAAACCGTCGCAAACGAAACGGGACCGTACTTTCGTGAACAGTGGCTCACGTTGCGTGACCATCCGCTCGTGGGCGAAGCCCGCGCAATCGGCATGCTCGGCGCAATCGAACTGGTGGCCGACAAGGCGACCAACTCCGCGTTTGATGATCCTGGCGCGTCCGGGGCAATGTGCCGGAACATGGCGATTGATGCGGGACTGGTGATGCGCGCCGTGTATGACCGCATGGTCATTTCACCGCCGTTGATCATCACACCTGCGCAGATTGGTGAACTCGTGGGACTCGCCCGCCAGGCGCTGGACAAGACGTTCGAACACCTCAAGTCCAAAGGACAAATCGCGACGTGACGTTCGGAGCGCACGGTTTCCTGTTTGCCGCAGATCAGACGTGCGGAACCTATCCACCGTCCTGGTACGCAACGACAGCAAATACGCACGCCCCGTTTCCCTCCCTTGTCGAAGATGTAACCGCTGATGTCTGCATCATCGGTGGCGGTTATACCGGTCTGTCGGCCGCACTGACACTTGCCGAGTGTGGTGTCGACGTCGTTTTGCTCGAAGCTCATCGCGTCGGGTGGGGGGCGTCAGGACGTAACGGTGGGCAATTAGGATCCGGTCTCAACAAGGAACAGGACTGGCTGGAACGCAAGATCGGTCGCGACGATGCCCGTCACGTCTGGGACATCACACAGGATGCAAAGTCGCTTGTGCGTGGGCGCATCGAAAAACATGAGATCGCATGCGACTTGAAACCCGGCGTGATGCACGTCGATTATGCACCGAACCATAACGGCGAAGCGTGGTCCGGCGCCGCAGAGGCACGCGCCCACGTCGAATACATGGCGCAACGCTATGCCTACACGGAACTCGACGTCATCGGGCCGGACACGATCGGCGATCATGTCGGTTCCCCATGTTATGTCGGGGGCGTGTTGGACAAGGGCGCAAGCCATGTGCATCCCCTCAACCTTGCATTGGGATTGGCCGAGGCAGCGCGTGTAGCCGGTGCCCGGATTTTCGAACTGTCACCGGTATCAGCTTACAAGGCAGGAGCAAAAGTTACGATTGAAACATGCGGCTTCACCGTCACGGCAGATGCGCTCATTCTCGGATGCAATGCCTACCTCGATAATCTGGAACCGCGTGTGGCCCGTCAGGTCATGCCGATCAACAACTACATCGCGGCAACAGAACCCTTGGATGAGACGACAGCCCGTACGCTCATTCCGAACAACATCGCCGTTGCCGACAGCAATTTTGTCATCAACTACTTCCATCTCTCGCGCGATAATCGCATGTTGTTTGGCGGTGGAGAGACGTACTCTTACAAGTTCCCGAAGGATATCGCCGCACTCGTGCGGGAGCCGATGGAGCAAATATTTCCCCAACTTTCAGGCGTCGCAATCGATCATGCGTGGGGCGGAACGCTGGCGATCACATCACATCGCCTGCCCTACTTTGCTCGTCTTGCCCCAAACGTCTGGACCGCAAGCGGATACTCCGGCCACGGTGTCGCGATGGCCAACATGGCGGGAAAAATCCTCGCAGACGCTGTCGGCGGAACGCTGGGGCAGTTTGACGTCATGGCGCGCTTGCCCGGTCGCGCGTTCCCGGGCGGCACGCTCCTCAGGCATCCCCTGCTCAAACTCGCCATGACCTGGTACGCTCTGCGCGACAGGTTGGGGGTCTAATCTGGCAGGCTGTACCCGGCGGCGTAGGTCTTGCGGATCATCGCGAGGCAATCCTTACGCGGCAAGTCGTTTGCGAACCGCGATGGATGCACAATGGGCAGGTGATACGGAGGTACACCATCCAAGATCGAGCGCGCCAGAAATTCACCGGATCCACCACCGGTTCCAATTCCGATGGCGAACCCGGAGGCCAACCAAAGTCCTGGGTGGTTCTCGACAGGTCCGAGCAGGGGGGCGCCGTCGGGCGTGTAGCAGATCGGCCCGTTGTTGACGGTCTTGATGCCCGCCTCTCCAAACGACGGTATGCGCTCGATCACCTTGAGCAGGTGCTGCTCCAGGCGCTCCGTATCCGGTGGTAGCAACTCCTCGGCAAA
>CALHAX010000107.1 GCA_937931785.1 uncultured Hyphomicrobiaceae bacterium
CTGTCGCGCAGAGTGCAGCGGGAGGCGCGCTGACGCGGTTCGAACTGATGCCGCGAATCGGAATCGATCTGGTTTTGAAACATGCCGAAGGGACACGGGATCCGCTTTCCGTCGCGCACCCATGGTATGTGCTCATGGAGATTTCCGGGCATCACACAGACGGTGGTGCGGAAGGGCAGTTGCTGCACATTCTGGAACACGCTGCAGAACGGGCAATCGTATCCGATGCGGTAATCGCAACATCTGTAGCACAGGACGACGCCTTCTGGTCCATTCGCGAACGATTGTCGGACGTGCAGGGGCAAGAAGGCGGCAGCATCAAGAATGATATCGCAGTTCCCGTCTCCGACGTTCCGGCATTTATTCGCGCGGCGAACGCGCGCCTAGCCGTTTTGATGCCCGGTGCGCGGCCGGTTCCATTCGGTCATTTCGGAGATGGGAATATCCACTATAATATCAGCCAACCGGTTGATATGGCGAAAGCCGAGTTCATTGCGCGGTGGGGCGAGGTGTGTGGTGCCGTGAACGAGGTGGCGCTTGGATTCGGGGGCACGATCAGCGCCGAACACGGCATTGGACGCCTGAAGCAGCATCTGATGTCGGAGATCAAATCAGAGGTGGAACTGGACATGATGCGGGCCATAAAGGTGAGTTTCGATCCGTATAATATTCTCAATCCGGGCAAGGTTCTTTGATGGAGACCTCTCTTGAAATTCGTTCGATGAAGGACGACGAGATCGCGTCCGTTGTTGCGCTCTGGCAGGCTTGCAATCTCACACGTCCATGGAATGATCCTGAACGGGATATCGCCTTTGCGCGGCAATCTGGCGATGCAGATGTTCTGGTGGGGCTTGAGGGGAATACAATTGTTGCGTCGGTCATGGTTGGTCATGACGGGCATCGGGGTGTGGCGTATTATGTGGCTGTTGATCCCGCCTGTCGTGGCAAGAGTTACGGGCGTACCATGATGGAGGCGGCCGAAGCGTGGTGTCTGGTGCGTGGTGTCTGGAAGATGAATCTGATGGTCCGGGACGACAATGCTGCAGCCCTCGGATTCTACCAGCAGTTGGGGTATGCGCACGGTGGGACAACGCAACTCGGGAAGTGGATTGACCCGCGTACTGCACCTGAGGGGCACTGAACCGCCGAGGTTAGAACAGCGAGCCTTGAACGGGCGCTTCGGGGGTGTCGTCTGTTTTCTTGTGGCTGAGCGACCAGGTGACCGGCTCGACTTCCAGCAGGTCGTCGGGTGCGGGGCGCATCAGCGCGGTGACATCCTTTTTTTCAGTCCCCCGAACATCAAGCCAGGTGTCGAAGTCTTCCGGAGCGATGATGACGGGCATGCGGGCATGGATTGGTTCCATCGTGGCGTTGGCGGATGTGGTCAGGATCGCGACGGAGTCGAATTCGCTTCCGTCTGCACCGAGCCAGGTTTCCCAAACGCCGGCGAAGGCCATCGGGCCGTTGTCGTGACGGCGAATGAAGTGGGGTATCTTGCGACCGCGTTCTCCGGTCCACTCGTAGAATCCATCGGCGGGCACAAGGCAACGGCGATACATCATTGCGCCGCGGAACGACGGTTTCTCGAATGCCGTTTCGCATCGGGCATTGATCAGGGTCGAGAATTCACGCGGATCTTTTGCCCAGGATGGCACGAAGCCCCATCGCACGAGGTGAAACTCCCGGTTGTCATTGTGATCGAGGCGGACAATTGGCACCGGTTGCGTCGGCGCAATGTTTGGCCGCGGTGGAAAATTTGGCTGCTGCATATACTTGAACAGCGCACGCACCGCTTCCGGCGTTGATGTGAAACTGTATCGCGAACACATCTTGCGGTGAGGTCCTTCGCCCGGCAGTGTCGACAGGTGATCCCAGCAAGCTAGCGAATAGTCCCGTGACGTCAAATGCTTCCCATTCCATTTTGCAAGCTTGGCCGCGGCCTGCCGTCAGCATCATGGTCTTTCGTGATAATCTGGTTCTGCTCGGTCAACGGGCGAAACCGCCGTTGCAAGGCGTGTGGAGTCTGCCGGGGGGACATATCGAGCCGGGGGAAACTGTTGCCAAAGCGGGACTGCGTGAATTGATGGAAGAGACGGGGGTTTCCGCGCGTATCACCGGACATGCCGGGACACGTGACATCATTCAGTGCGACGCAGGGAATGTGGTCGTCGTCCACTATGTCCTCACGGTTCTGGTGGGCGAATGGTGTTCAGGCGAACCAATGCCGGCAAGTGATTGCCTTGCAGCGCAGTGGGTGCCTGTCGAGCAGCTTGGGCGGTTCTCCATGACGGACGGCACTGCCGATCTGATCCGCCGGGTTCAGTCTGGCGGGATGATGCATCTCGACGGCGTGGACGAAGCGCGATAGACGACGATCTGGCGCTGCCGCGATGCTGGCGCAAACCCATGGCACTGAAGGCTGATGATCTCTTTCAACCGGATATTGCGTCGTACATCAGCCACTGCCGTGGTCTGTGTGTGCATATGTGCGACACCACTTCTGGCACAGGACAAAGCCCGTCCGTATGATCGCGATCTGTTGCGACTTTCAGAGTTGCTTGGCGCAATCCACTATTTGCGCGAACTTTGTGCGGCCAACGATGGGGATCGATGGCGCAAGGAAATGGAAGCGTTGATCGAGGCCGAAGGTACCAGCGCCCTCAGACGCGTGACGCTGACGAAGCGGTTCAACAAGGGCTATCGCAGTTTTCAGCGGACGTATCGCAGCTGCACGAACACGGCACTGACGGCCATTGACCGCTTTGTTGACGAAGGGGCCGAGATCGCAACCCGGCTGATCAAAAATGAGAGCTGATTATTTGGATGTCGCATATTTACCGTGATTCCACGTAGGCGAATTGCACCGGAAACTGCGTGCTAAATGCGGAAGGTGTCGTTTGTTCGTGCTCCAGCGGTTCGCTGTTGTGATGCCTGCAAGTCCGACGCCGCATGAGAACAACAAACGGAGATGCCGTATGCAAACGGCCACATCCATTTCCAAGAAGAAGTCCGAGACCAAAGCGCTTCGTTATATTCTTGATGCTTGGGAAGATGCTCTTGACGACGGCATACAGTCTGACCAGTTGGCCAATGCAGCATTGTTTGCTGCACTCACGGACCTGGTTGCCGCGTATGGGGAGAGTGCTGTCGTCAAGCTTACGGACGGTCTGGCGGAGCGGTTGGAAAGCGGCGAGTTTACACTGCACCGGACGCTGCAATAACGTCGTATGCGGTTTTTGAGACGCGATTCAGATCGAGTGTAAAGCCGCCGCGCATCACCAGCAGAATCCCGAAACCCATCAATGCCAGACCAGCGTAACGGTTCACCTTGCGCAGACGATCTGTTTTCACACGATGCCGGAAACGGGTGACTGTGTGACAGAGCGCAACCCACCAGGTCAGATTTCCTGCGATCACGGCCATTACCACCAGTACGATCTGATGCTTTTCCGGCATCGTACCAACGATAGATGCGAGACCGCCGAAGAGCGCAAATGCTCCGAGCATGGCGCCCGGGTTAGCTACCGTGAGCAGGAAAGATTGTGGAATGATGTGTACGTGCGAGCGCAGCAACTCTTCTTGTGGGTACGGTCGTGGTGCGAGTTCCGCGATCAGGGTTTCTGGATCGCTCTGCGCCAGTCGGTCGTGGGATAGCTTCAACCCGAATAAAATGAGAATGAACCCGCCGATCAACTGAATTTCTGAGGCGAAGGTTTCGAGGAATGACGTGACGAATGTGAGTCCGGAGGCGGCGATGAGGGCAAGAAGGCCGTCACCGATTACGGCACCGAGGCCGACGGCAAGTCCGGCCCAGAAGCCGTGTTTCAGAGTGCGCTGAATGCAGAGAATGTTGACTGGGCCGCCTGGGGCTGCGAGCGTCAGGCCAATTCCGAAACCGGCGAGTATCAGGTAAACGTCGATCATCAATCCCGGTCTTTTCTTCAGTCGGAGCCATGGCATATGGCATGTCGTCGCAAATACAACGCTTCAAGCTCTTCGAATGCAGGCACGTGGTGTGTGCTGCTTTCGCTGCTCGCGACCGTCGTTCTGCTGTCGACGGTTACGCGTCTTCACGCATCTGATCGTGCCAGCAATTTATTACCGGAACATGTTATGGAGATGCGGAATGCGATCCTTGATGCTGCAAAAACCGGAAAAATTGAGGAACTGGGCGTTCCAATCGAGATGAATGAGTTACCGCCGGTGTTTGGTGGAACTGGTACGATGTCGGGTGATCCAATTGAATCCTTGCGGGCTATTGCAAAATTGGAGGGAGGAGAGGCCGAATTCTTGAAGACCATCGAGGCCATCCTGACGCTCCCCCCCCTGCGTGATGGCAACCTGTATATCTGGCCGTATCTGGTGAAACGGGACCTGCGTTCCCTGATGCCGGATGAACAGGTTGATCTGAAAACAGCTTTGAACTCAGTGTTGCCAGATGAGAAATCTGAAACGTCGGGAGCGAAAGTGCTTTACCCGGGATTTCGCATCGAGATCGGCGCAGATGGCACCTGGCATTTTCTGGGCCGGAATGATCAACCCGATAACTGACGATTTACCATCCGTGTGCTTCGCGCATTGTTTCGGGGGTTACCGGTTCTGAGTGGTCGACTTGCCAGGGTTTGTCGGGCGGGCGTATCCAGGAACTGCGGTTCCAGTTGTCATGACTGTCAACCTGCTCCCAAAGCCAGATTGGACAACTGATCTGTCCGATCCATGTGTAGAGGAGCAAAACCGGCTCGTTCGATGTCCAGAGTGCATGCAACCTGTGCGGCGGCGTGATGGAGAATGATCCAGCCGATACGTCGAACTTTTCACCATCCACGCCGTGTTGGAGCGTCAGCGTGCCGGACATGCAGTAGTACATCTCCGCTGCGGCGTGGGTGTGGAGCGGGTAATTGATCCCCGGCGCGAGCAGAAACAGCCCCGTTGCGACGTCGTCATCCGGAAAACAGCCGTAAGAGCCGGCGATCTGCGCTGCAAGCATGCCCTCTGCCAGTGTGGGGTCCATGCCGCCGCCGCCGTATAGTTGCAGCCAGTCGAGGGAACGTGCCGCGTCAATGACTGTGCGGTCAAGTGGTGTTCTGTGTGGCGCGTTTTCGATAGCGCGTTCAAGATGCCCCATGGCCGGGTGTTCAAGTTTAGGACGTGGCCCGCGGACCGCCTGTTTGGTATCGACCTGGCGCAGTTGCATAATGAATGGTGTTACTTGCGGGTCTCGCTCCGCTTTGGCCTCAAGGTCATCAATCAATGTGGCGAGACAGGTCCTTGCGGCTTCCTCCAGCATCTTGTTGTTCCTCAGGTTGCGTGATGCGCAATGATAAGCTTGCCGGGTCGTTCCAGTGCGCTCATATAATTATGATCCTCAATGCGGTCCACCAACCAGATGTTGTTCTGCTCCATTTCGGTGATGTAGCGTGCGTAGTTTTCATCAACGTATGGTTCGGCGTTCATGAAAATCACGACAGCTCCACCAGGGATTGCCATGCGAACAAGGTCAGCCATGGCGCTTGGAGGGAGATGTCCGACGCCGAAGCTGCCAACACAGATCACTGCGTCATATGCTCCGTCGGGAATAGCAGAACTTTTCTCCACATCCTGAAGGATCAATTTGCGGTAGACTTCGGTCTTGTCCGCTTCGGTCAACATTCCTTGCGAGACATCGACACCATCGATTGTCTTATAGCCGAGCGCGTTTAATTCCAGAGCCACCAGCCCGGTGCCACATCCCACGTCAATGATCGTTTTCGTTTTGTCAGATACGCATTCAGCGAATGCTTTCACCGCGATCTTGTGGGCGGAATATCCGTATTCGTTCAACAGATCGTGGTCGTAACTTTGTGCCCAGCCATCGTAGTGGTCTGCCGGATCAATCGTGACATCCTTGCCGGTGACCTGTGCGAGACGCCCCTGAGCCTGCTTTGCCATGATGAAACTCCTGCGATACGAGATCCGGAAGGTGTTATTGGGCGTTCAAGCCTTGCTCCGGCACATCAACGTCTGAGCAACCTAGCGAACTTCGAGGCGGGTTCAAGTCGGCTTGTCCGTGCGTCGCTCTCAGGTTCACTGACACCTGCGTTGCATCGTATGTGAACATTGATCCTCTGTTGTGAACCGCTGCCTAGATTGTGTTGGTAATCCAGTCCTCGAACGTTTCATGTGCGCCGATAAGTGCCAAACCGGCAGAGATTGAGATGAGTTCGTCACCGGCATCGATGGAGCTGAAACAGAAGTCGTCCGAGAACAAGCGCCGTACAGCAGGTACCAGAGATGTGCCCCCAGTCAGGAATACCTTATCGATATCGGATGGTTTGAGATTAGCATCGTCCAGCACCGTCTGAATGCCGGAACGCATGCGATCGAGATCCGTTTCGATCCAGTGCTCAAAGTCTTTACGGGTCACATCCGCTCTTATCTGTATGCCCGCACTGTTGAACGAAAATGTCGCCTCGTTGTTTTTTGACAATGCGTTCTTCAATGCTGAAACGCTGCGGTAAAGATTGATGCCCGACTCGTTTTCGATCAACTGAATGAACTTTTTCACTTCTTCGGGTGCAAGCGACATGCGGCGCAGTTCATTCAGGTCTTTGATGGTCTTGCTGGAGCGCAAGAGAAACCGATCGTTCCACCGCGCCAACATGCCGTAATATTTCGACGGCATGCTTAACTCGGACCCGAACGAGACGTAGTTCGTGTCTCTTCCGAGTTGGGGGGACACGACGTTGTCGATAATTCGGTAGTCTAGCGCGTCACCGGCGACTGGCACGCCAGATGTTGCGACACCCTGGAATGTGAGCTTGTCGTTGATGTGTTCAAACCGGACGATTGTGAAGTCGCTGGTACCGCCGCCGAAATCACCGACCAATACGGTTGCGTCTTGCTCCAAGTTTTGGGCGTAGAAAAATGCTGCTGCAACGGGTTCGAGAACTGTGACGACTTCGGCGTAGTTCTTGTCCTGGAACGCATTGCTGTAACGTTTGACGGCGAGTGGCTCGTTCGGACTGTGTCCGGCGAACTTGACGGGGCGCCCGACAACCAGTCGGCATTGCTCTGGTTCGTGTTCAAATCCGGAATGCGCAACGAGGCGGTTGTAGAACTGGTTCAACAGATCCTCGAACCGGAACAGCTCGCCATAGATCATTGTGTGTTGAAAGGATTCGCTGGCCGCAAAGGTCTTGAACGATTGCAAATAACGACTGTCGTCCGGGAAGTTGGAAAACTCACCGATGGCCCAGGGACCGGCCTCGATGTTCAGCGTGGATGACATATTGTCTTCGTCGCGCCAGAACGTCATTGCGGAGCGAAATTCGGTGAGCGTCTGTTCTTCGTATGTATAGTCGAGGAGGCGATTGTTTCCCTTGGTGTCGACAGTCGATACGATCGTATTTGTCGTGCCGAAATCCAGCCCGATGACGGTCTTGCGTGCGAGAGTGGTCATCTGATTGAACGATCATTTGCGGTTGTTGTAACGGCGTTGCTTGTTCGACGGGTTATGGGCGCACCGCAGCTTCGTGGAAATGCACAGCCTCGCCGGATGCTGTGCCTGTCAACTCATCCTCCCACATGACGCGACGACCACGAATGATGGTGCCCTTGGTCCAGCCTGTGACGGTCTTTCCGTCGTAGGGCGTCCAGCCGCAACGGCTTTCGATCCAGTCGTTGGTGATGGTGCGCCTTGCCTTGAGATCGACGATGGTGAGATCGGCGTCGTAACCGACCATCATGCGGCCTTTGCCGGCGATGCCGAACAGGCGTTGCGGGCCGTGGCTGGTGAGATCAACAAAGCGTTCGAGTGACAGTTTTCCGTTATTGATGTGATCGAGCATGATCGGCACCAGTGTTTGGACGCCTGTCATGCCGGAGGGTGACTGTGGGTACGGCTTGTCTTTTTCCTCCAGTGTGTGCGGGGCGTGATCCGAGCCCAGCACATCGACAACGCCATCGGCAAGCGCGGCCCAGATTGCGTCGCGGTGGCTGGCGTCGCGAACAGGAGGGTTCATTTGCACCTTTGTGCCGAGTTGGTCGTAGGCCTCCGGGGCAGCTAATGTGAGATGATGCGGGGTGACTTCGACGCTCGCCCA
>CALHAX010000108.1 GCA_937931785.1 uncultured Hyphomicrobiaceae bacterium
ATCGGTCGTCGCGCAATCCAGAGCCTCGGCAAGGCCCGGTGAAAACACGACGTTGCAGCAGGTTCAAAGCTCTTTCTGCATCAGCACCACATCGATCCAGCGATCGAACTTGCACCCGATCTTCTCAAGTGTCCCGACATGTCGGAAACCAAGGGCTTCGTGTAGTGCCATCGAGCCAGTAGTGCCCCGGTCTCCAATCACTGCAACCATTTGCCTGGCCCCATGCGCCCGACACGCCTTCATCAGGGCTTCGAGCAACAATCGTGCGACGCCGCGCCGGCGAAAATCCAAGCTGACATAAACGCTGTTCTCAACGGTTGCGCCATAGGCAGGCCGTGGACGGTAAGCGCTGGCATAAGCGTAACCAGCAACACTCCCGTTGTCGTCACATGCAACAAGATAGGGGTAACCTGCAGCTATGATCACAGTCCAGCGCCGCACCATTTCATCTGCATCTGGCGGATCGATCTCGAACGACGCCGCATCGTTCAGCACGGACTGTCCATAAATCTCGGTGATTGCCGGAATATCCTCCGCAACAGCGTTTCGAACAATCACAGCAAAGGCCTCGCCTTGTATCCCAACGAAAAAGGCCCCGGATCATCCGGGGCCTTCCTCAATTCAAAATCACACCCAACTCGATCAGTCGCTGGACATGAACCCGAGCATGCTCAGGATGTGGATAAACATTGTCACGAAGCTGCCGTACAGCATGAACGCACCGAAGATCGCTTTACCGCTGCCTTGAGCGCCCTCATCACCAGCCACATACATCTGCTTGATTTCCTGCGTTTCCCAGGCGGTAATACCTGCGAAAACCAGAACAACGAGTGCAGAAACGATAAAGCCCATCATGCCGCTCTGGATAAAGATCGCATTGACGACCATCGCAACCAGAAGACCGATCGTGGCCATGACAAGAAACTGGCCCATGCCGGACAGGTTCTTTTTCGTCGTATAACCATAGAGGCTTGTGCCACCGAACATCACGGCTGCAATCGCCAGGGCCTTGAACACAAGACCACCGTTGCCGGATCCGAAGAACGACAGAAGCATCGGCGAGATCCCGATACCCCAAAGAGCGGCGTAACCCCAGAAGGCCATCTGGGCCATGGCCTTGTTGCCACCAAGAATAAGCTTCGGTGAGAACCAGCCAAGTCCGAGAATACCGGCGAAAATCAACCACTTAAGCGGAGTGGTGGCGATCGTGTAGACCGCACCAGGCGCAAACGTCATCATGCCCAGCGACACGAGTGCTGTAAACGCAACGCCCAGTCCCATATAGTTGTAGACACCAAGCATGAACGAGCGCAGGCCCGCGTCAATGCCTTCACGTGCACCTGCGTCTACGCCGGTTCCGGCGGCTTGCGCATATCTGTTGTCATAGTCTGCCATGAGTGCGAAGTCCTCTCTGTTCAAAGCTCAAATGCACCGAACTTTCCTGCAATATGGCGTTTGTACTTGCCCGTTTCAAGGCATGAACGCCGCTAAATCGCGGGATGTACTGTTTACGAACTGTGCTGCGCGTCCGATGTTAACAAATAGTTAATGACAACAACATCACAGGCCTATGCAGAACGCAGATAAGGCACCGACGGAGCGCTGAGAACACGCCGCAAACTCAGCACACCAAGAAGTGATGTAAGCCCGAGCGCGAGTACAACAGCTTCGACGACAGCCACCCAGGCAAAATCGAATGTCACGTCGAGCACCTTCTCTGTCATGACCCAGGCCCCGAGTGTCCCGAGCACGACACTGACAAGTGCCACCGCGAGACCAAGAATGGCAAATTCGAACAATCCGGTCCGCATCACCCGACCACGCGTGGCACCCAGCGTCTTCAGCAAAACTGCTTGCTGCGTCCGTCGTCTCTGTGTGGTGGTGATCGCACCAGCCAGAACAACGGCACCGACCAGCAATGTCAGCCCACCCACAACGCGGATCGCCAGCATGATCCGCTCCAGAATCTTGCCCGCCGCATCAATTGCGTCCCGGACGCGGATCGCAGTCACGCCCGGGAACGCGTCCCCAAGAACGCGCAGCACGTGTGCTTCAGCCTTGAGATCAGGAACGTTCGGATATGTCAGCGTGTAAAGAAAATTGAATGGCGCAGCTTGCAAGGTATTGGGTGAATAGATCAGTACGAAGTTGATAGACAACGACCCCCAATCCACTTTGCGCAAGTTCGCAATCCGGGCTGAAACAGGACGGCCGAGCACGTTTACGATCACCTCATCCCCTATTTTAAGCCCAAGGCCTTTCGCCAGGTCTGCTTCAAACGAGAGCAGCGGTGGTCCATCATAGTCTTTGCCCCACCACGCGCCTTCGACAAGCTCCGAGCCATCCGGGAGTTGTGCCGCAAACGTCAATCCTCGATCACCGTTCAACACCCAAGCCGAGTCCGGCGTGGCCTTGATCTCATCAGAACGTTTGCCGCGCAGAGTCGTGATCCGCCCTCGCAGCATCGGCGCTTCCCGCAGAGTCGCATCAGGCGCGGCCTGCAAGACCGTCTTGCGGAAGTCCGTGGCAACAGACTTGTTCACATCAAGAAAATAGAAACTCGGGGCCTTGGACGGCAACCGTGTTGTCAGCTCACCGGTCAACGCTGCATCCGTCAGCGTCACCGCAACAAGCAAGCTGAGACCCGTTCCAAGTGAGAGAACAATCGGTTGCGTCAACGCTCCGGGCCCGGACAGATTGCGAACCGCCAGAACCAGTTCGGCAGGCCCAAAACGCGGTAAGCGCCGCGCCACAAATCGGATAAGCCAGGCAAGTGTCATGAAGACAAGGAACAACACAACGATACCGGCAAAAAACCCGACAGCAATCATGCGCTGCGCGCTGCCGAAAACGGTTAAAGCAATCAACGCAGCCAGAACCATGAAAATACCCACCAGGATCACTGGTCGTGGCCAGAGCCGTTCGGGTGCAACCGTATCTCGGAACAGCATTGCAGGGCGGATTTGATCGACTCGCCCCAGAGGCCAGAGAACAAATGCGAGCGAAACGAGAAATCCATACGCTGACGCAATCGCAACTGTAGCAGGCGCAACCGAGAACCGAATCGGAATCGGCACCGACGCGCCGAACATTTGCCATGCGATCCAGGGCAAGACCAATCCAAGCACTAGGCCAAGGGCAACACCCAACGCAGCAATCATCAGGATCTCGGTGAGATAGACCGCAAAAACCAGACGTCGCTCCGCACCAATGGCCCGGAACGTCGCGATCGTCGCCGCGCGCCCATCAAGGTAGGATGACACGGCATTGGCAACACCAACACCGCCTACAAGCATCGCCGTCAATCCGACAAGTGTTAGGAATTGCCGGAATCGATCAATCCCGGCCGTGATACCCGGCGCAGGATCGCGGCGGTCTCGAACCGTAAATCCGCGTGGGACAAACGTCGACTTTACGTTCTCGACGGACGCCGCAAACGAATTTTTGTCCGCCTTTTCAGAGAGCGCAACACGATAACGCCATCGGACCAGACTTCCCGGCCCGACAAGCTCCGTGGCGCCGAGCGTCTCCAACGACACCATGACCCGCGGGCCAAACGCCGCCCGTGCAGTCAATCCATCCGGCTCCTTCGCAATCACATCCGCGATAACAACGTCAATCGCACCAAGGCGCAAACGATCGCCGACCTTCGCGCCAAGACGTTCAAGCAGGATCGGAGCCACCAACATAGTACGGCCGGTACGAAGAGCATCGCGTGCATCAGACAGAGCCGCACCAGTGAATGTTCCTGCCAACGGATAAGCCTGATCCACCGCTTTGATTTCAACCATGACACGCGCACCCGTCGCGGCGTCAGCCTTCTGTACCATGCCGCGCAGTGTCGCCACTTCGCTGATGCCGCCGAGCGCTTCAAGGTCCTGACGTTCTCCAGGCTTCGCGCGCCCATGAACACGTGACACGGCCAGGTCGCCACCAAGCATCTGACGTCCCTCAGCTGAGAACCCAGCCGTAAGTGAATCTGAAACAAGTCCGACAGCAGCAATCACAGCCACACCCAGTGCGACGCAGATCACGAACACGCTGAATCCGCGCAAACCACCGCGCAGATCACGCAGGGCCAGGCGCATCATCAAACGCCAATCGAAGCGCGCGCTCATGCTGCGAGTCCCGACACACGATCACCGGCAATCACGCCATCGCGAATTTCAACGACACGGTCGCAACGCGCCGCAAGGGTCGCGTCATGTGTAATCAACACCAACGTGGTTCCAGTATCGCGATGTACGGAAAACAATTGATCGACAACTGCAGCTCCGGACACAGCATCCAGATTGCCTGTTGGTTCGTCAGCCAGCAGGATACGTGGCGCATTCGCCATCGCACGTGCAAGCGCGACACGCTGTTGTTCTCCGCCAGACAACTGGGCCGGAAAATGACTCAAACGGTGCGACAGCCCAACAGAATGAAGTGCAGTCTCCGCCCGATCAAATGGCGCAGCCGTGCCTGCAAACTCGAGCGGTAGCGCAACATTCTCAAGCGCGGTCATAGTCGGCACCAGATGAAACGACTGGAATACGATTCCAATCTCCGCCCCACGGAGTCGCGCCATGTCGTCTTCGCTGGCTGCCCCAAGGTCCGTTCCGGCCACAACCACACGACCACGAGTTGCGCGCTCCAGACCTGCCATGATCATGAGCAATGACGTCTTGCCAGAACCGCTCGGGCCAACAATCCCAACCGATTGCCCTTCACCGATCACCAAGTCCACGCCCTTCAGAATGGAAACCGGGCCACTCTGGCTTTCAAGCATCAGCTCGACACCATCCAGAATCATACACGGTAAAGTGTCGCCTTCAGTCGGATTGCTCACGTCGTATGCCTCGCTGGTGCCGCGTTCGCGTGCTTGTTTGGTTCAGTCGCGTAACCACATACTGCCTTCTACAGTCAGAACATGGATTCGGTTTGCTTCGCACGATATCGTGACGCCAGGGCGATGCTGCAAGCAATCGTGACAGATCACCTCAACCGGAACAGATACAACGTCATGGAAATCAAAAATCCGTCGCACGTCCTGTCGGGACTTACGCCAGAGATGTTACCGCGTGGGATGGCAAGCGTTGTTCTTGCCACAATAGTTTTCGCAACATTAAACTTCAGCTTGCCAGCAGACGTGCGTGCAGAAACCAACGCGCCCATCCGCATCGTTGCCTTTGGCGATAGCCTTGTTGCAGGCTACGGTCTCCGCCAGCAGGATGCGTTACCGGAACAGTTGATCGCAGCACTGAAAGCCACGTATCCAGACCTGGAAATTATTAACGCAGGCGTTTCAGGCGACACAACTGGCGCGGCACTCGCGCGTCTCGACTGGGCCTTTCCGCCAAAAGCCGACGGTGCAATCGTCCTGCTTGGCGGCAATGATTTTCTACGTGGGCTTTCGCCGCAACGGATGAAGCGCAACCTCGATGAAATTCTCACAAAACTAAAGCAACGCAATCTCGAAATCCTGATCCTCGGAATGAAAGCCGCACGCAACACCGGCAAGGCTTACTGGCAGCCCTTCGATGCCGCGTTCCCGGCACTTGCAAAAAAGCACGACACTCTTCTTGATCCGTTCTATCTCGAAGGTGTTGCTGCAACGCGCGAGTTCAACCAGATCGACGGAATTCACCCAAATGCAAAAGGCGTTGCAAAAATCGTGAAACGCATTCTGCCCCAGGTTGAAAATCTGATCGCTCGCATTCGAAAAGCACGGAAAAACGGAACTACAAATTGAGCCGATACTTCGTAGCAATCCCGATCCCACGCGAACTTCGTCAACGTTTGTCGTTCCTGCGTGCAAACTTGCCAGACGCACGATGGATTGCAGAGGAAGACTACCATCTTACCCTCCGTTTTCTCGGCGATTGCGACGGCCCGACTTTGACAAATCTCGTCTCGGCGCTGGACCAGATAGACGAAACACCATTCAAAGTTCAGCCGTCCACACTCGAAACATTCGGCCACGACCGGCCACGCATGATCTGGCTTGGTATTGCAGACAATCCTTCCGTCACCAGACTTCATCAGCGCGTTGATGCCGCCGCAAGACGCGTAGGTCTCGAACTGGACGGGCGCAAATTCACACCGCACATCACACTCGCCCGCCTGTCCCGAACCAAACCTGCACAAGTCGCAAAGGCCCTTGAAGACCTGGGCACTCCAGAGCTTCCACCGTTCGACGTCGAAAATTTTGCGCTATACGCATCCGGGCGCTCGCGTGGCGGTGGCCCCTACGCGATCGAAGAGACCTTCCAGCTCCACTCCAGCGAAACAGGCGAATCCAAAGTATGAGACCCGCAACCCCAAAGCTCAACGCAGAAGAACGTCAACGATCTCTGTCCGAACTCGACGGTTGGACCGAGGTACCGGACCGTGACGCCATCACCAAGGACTTCAAATTCAAGAACTTCAAACACGCGTTCTCATGGATGACAGCCGTCGCATTGGAAGCAGAACAGGCAGATCATCACCCAGAATGGCAGAATATCTACAATCGCGTAAAGGTCGTGCTGACAACGCACGATGCCACCGGTGTTACTGCAAAGGATATTACGTTGGCCAAAGCAATGGACCAGTACGCCCGCAACTGACAGACAGTTATTTTCAAGATCAGTGCAAACTTGAGCGTAACTGATGACCAGTTGGCAAAGACAAAATACGCGTCTGTGATGTCCGGCTCATCACACTCTGAATCGGTGCGCGTAATGATCGAACGGAACGTGACTTTGAAGCAAACGGCAGGTCACCGAAATTCAACACACGCACATCGTGATGGCGCCCCATGGCAGGCCGCGACTGAAACATGCTCCCACCATCAGCGTTGCCAACTCGTGAGTGCGCCACATCTGCAGAACCGGACCAATGTCCGGCAGCGGATGTCGAAACAAGCGCACCAACGGTTTGAACGGTCGAGTCTCTTGACGCAGAAGACGTCTGCAGCGCGCTGATCTCCACAGCAGGTTTACGTACCGGCAAAATCGGGTCCCAGTAACGCTCCCCGTCAGACATCTTTGCGCTGACGGCAATAACAGCATCGGCATCGGGCATTAAAGTCGACCGCAGATCCAATCGAATGGCGCGAATCGCCAGTTCCTTACGTTCCTTACCAACTGCACCATAACGCTTGTGACGCAACCGGGCACGCTCGCTCCACGGTTCGGCGTTACAACGGCAGGACGGATTGAATGTCTTGCGATAGGAAAATGCATTCTCAAGTTTACTGTACGGCTTGCCGGAAAGATTGCGCATACCTGCAATATTATCTGTACTGGATCGCAAGACAAACAACTGCGCCTTGCTCGAGCACTGGGTCTCACACTTTTGAGAGTCCGTCATGAGGCTGTTGTTCGTACCGCCACGTTTCATCGGCCAGTAGTAACCGTCACAAAGCCGAACACACATGGTTCGACGTCCCGTATTGAATGTCTTTGGCTTTACGTTTCGCAACGTTTGAGCGCTACCCGCACCTCGACCGATAAACGGATTGAGCACACGTCTGCCACGCGGCAGCTGCGTTTGTGGAATAATAATGACAGGCGCAGTTCTTGGTTTTTTTTTCTTCTCGAAGATCGAAAAAAACGTCTTCAGCGGATTGGCCTGTACCGGCGTGGCGAACATGACATGCGCTGCAACACTTGCGACAAGCAATGTCGAAAACATCGCCGCAACACGGAAGCGGCATCCAACACCTTCCTTTGAAGGCGACGCAGACATCTGAAACATGAAATTACGCAGTACAAACAGAACGATTGCGGGCGCAAGCCAGCTGTGGCCTCACCCTTTCACTGCGCAAATACTATGGTCGTTGTGGAAAATAATGTCTGAAGGAAACCACTAAATTTCCATCAAATTTATCTCCAATTCGCTGACTTCTGTTCCAGTCCGGAACAAACAGGACAGAAGTTAACTGAATTGTTTACCGATCGACACCAAACGCCTTCCGGAAGATCGACCGGCGTGATCGGGAGGAATAAGCCTTGGGTTTGCTATATGATTTCTTGGACGTTGGTGCACCAAATCCACGAGAACCACCAAACGCCGAAGACGCACGAGACCGCGATTTTCTCCGTTTGGACGCTTTCTGTAAACGCGTCACCTTTGGCTTGTTTCCAGTCAAACCCGAACTTTCAACCGTCGAGAAACTGCTGTTCGTCACCACGAAACCGATAGATGCGCGACGCGACAAGCGCTTTGCTTTTCGACTTTCCTTGCGAAGGAAACTCTTGAGGAGACCCTGTTGTTTCAAGGACGCATATTTCGTGTGACGCGCCATGGCTTGGGCTTCCCAAGGATCAGGGCGACACTTGCAACTTGAAACGTGCTGTTGCTGATAACGCCACGCTGTCGGAAGAGAATTGTACAGCCGACCACTGTCATCAATCATGTCAGCCGGTTCCTGACCCGGGTTTTCGTAGTGATACAGGCGTGTCGGTGCCGCACAGCTGCTGCGGCAAATATTCTTGTCCACGTTGAAGTTCGTCTTCGTCGTAGAGAAACTGATTGGCCACATGAACCCATCGCACGAGCGCACACACATCGTCCGGTACAAACCCGACTGCGGTGTGCGACGGGCTTTGGGCCGGGATGTTACAGTGCCGAATGGCTCAAAAAACAAACCCTGGCTCCCACGCCCGATCAGATTCGACCGCTTCACCTTGCGGATGTACTTCGACGACTTGTGCGTTTTTCCACTCCCGCGAAAGACCTTGCCACTACGGAGCGAACTGGAAAAAGCATCATCTGCCGTATGCACGATCAGCGACATCGGTATGGCGTCATCAATCGGTGGTAACTTGACCAACTTGTTTGCGGCCAACACCTTGTCTCCAGCAGCGTAATGGCCCGACGACCAATCGCCAAACGCCTTGTGCTCGTGAGCAGCAAACAACGCGACCGAGCCAGCCGCCGCAACGGCGCCAACGCAAAGCAGGGAGAATTGCCCGGCGACCAAAGCACCGAGGGCGTTGAAAATTCGGTATCGCATTGCCATTCTTCCACAGACCCCAATCACGTGCCACGAAGCCGCCATAATGTAATAGACCCGTTGAGTTGGCATGCCAACCTCGGAAACTACCTACACGGAAATTATATTTGCCGCCCCGACAGATGCAAACCCCTGTCCATCCGCACGGAAACTGTCCGGGACGTCGCACAGGACATGCCAGAGGCAAAAACCATTCTGGGGATAAGGTTTATTTTGGTGCCAGACGGACCGCCCCGTCCAATCGAAGCGCTGCTCCGTTCAACATCTCGTTTTCACAGATGTGGCGCACCAGAGACGCGTACTCCTCGGGCTTTCCAAGCCGAGATGGAAATGGCACGGACGCCTCAAGCGACTGCCGGACCTCATCCGGAACGCCTTTGAACATCGGCGTCTCGAACAGTCCGGGTTGGATGGTTACCACCCGTATGCCGTCACGGGAAAGGTCCCGTGCAATCGGCAAGGTCATGGCCAGTACGCCGCCCTTTGATGCAGCATAGGCCACTTGCCCGATCTGACCGTCGGTCGCTGCGACGGAAGAGGTGGTGACGATAACGCCACGCCCACCATCCTCAGTAACAGGATCAATCTGCATCATGCCAGCAGCCGATCGTGCAATCATTGTGAACGTCCCAACCAGATTGATGTTGATTGTACGTCGGAATGAATCAAGGCTGTGGGAGAGGATATCGCCACTGTCCCGGTCGCGCCGTGCAGTTTTCTCTCCAATTGCAATCCCGGCGCAATTCACCAGAATACGTTCCTGTCCGTGCGCTTCACGTGCTATCGCCAGAGCCGCATCAACGCTCACCTCATCCGCCACATCACACTTGCAGAAAACGCCCCCAATCTGTGCGGCGTGGGCTGTTCCCGTTTCCTCGTTCAGATCGAACAGCGCCACCTTCACACCAGACGCCGCCAATGTCTCGGCTGTTGCTGCGCCCAGTCCGGATGCGCCCCCAGTCACGATGGCCGATACGTTAGAACCAAGGTTCATCTCGAAAATTCTCCTTACGGAACAATCACAACTTTACCGAGCGCTTCACGCCGGGCAATCACGTTGATGGCTTCAGACGTATCGGCAAGGCTGTATGTCCCGTGGATATGCGGCGCAAGCGAACCGTCCGCGACCCAATTCAAAACCTCTTCCACGTTGCGACGATGTCCCTCCGGATCACGGCTTACGAATTCTCCCCAGAACACGCCAACCAGAGAACAACCTTTCAGCAATGCCAGATTAAGCGGAATCTTCGGCACTTCGCCGGCCGCAAATCCGATCACAAGAAACCGTCCGCCCCAAGCCATGGCACGAACAGCAGGCTCGGCATGTGGCCCCCCGACACAATCGTAGACGACATCAACGCCCTTGCCGCCGGTCATGTCCTTGAGGTTCTGCTTCAGGTCCCCGCTGGAATAGTTGAGAAGTTCATCAGCACCCGCCGCCTTGCAGATCGCCAGCTTTTCATCTGACGACGCTACGGCAATCACGTGCGCCCCCAGCCGTTTCGCAACCTCAACCGCCGCAAGACCTGCCCCACCCGAGGCCCCGGTGATTGCGACTGTTTCGCCAGGTTGTACCTGCCCACGGTCCTTGAGGCCGTGCATAGCCGTGCCATAGGTCACGATCAGGCCAGACGCCACCGTGTCGTCCACCCCGTCTGGCACACGCACCAGTTGCTCGACGGGCACGACAACCTTTTCGCGCGCACAGCCCCAACCGAGGTAGGCACAAACCCGATCCCCAACCGCAAATCCGGATACGTCGTCGCCCAGGCTTTCGATTGTGCCGGCCATTTCCGCACTGGGGGAGAACGGCAAAGGTGGTTTGTACTGGTATTTATTGCGAATGATAAGCGTGTCGAAAAAATTCAGCGCTGCCGCACCGACCCGCACGACAACTTCTCCCGCACCAGCTTCGGGTTCGGGCACATCTTCAAGCGCCAGCGCGTCTGATCCATCAAACGCCTTGCAAACCGCTGCCTTCATATGAGAGGTCCTTCTCGCTCGTCCTGGAACCCGATAGCCTCACCACAGTGTGACCTGAAGTGGCTTAGAGACGAACCGGATCGATCACAACACGAACACGCATTTTTTCCTGTCGGATCAATGCGACCTGAAAGCCAGAAATCCATGCGCGGTTACTTCGCCATCGGCGTCGAAAAAATTTCCAAGCAGCTGAATCTTGGCAATCTCGTGCGATCTGCGCACGGTTTTGGTGCAAGCTTCGTCTACACGGTTGGAGCAGCCTATGACGAAGACGAAGCACGCGCGGACACATCCCGTTCCACGTCGCATCTTCCGCTGTATCACTGGAACACCCCCGCAGACATGCAACTCCCGGAAGGATGCAGCATGGTTGGAATTGAACTGCTGGACGAAGCCGTAGACCTGCCAAGCTTTCGCCACCCCCTCCGCGCGGCCTACGTTTTGGGCCCCGAGCGCGGCTCTCTCTCGGATGAAATGCTTGCCCGTTGCGATCATGTCATCAAGATTCCCACATCGTTCTGCGTGAACGTTGCTATGGCCGGCGCCATCACCATGTATGACCGGGTTGCCACACTCGGAACATTCCCGCCACGCCCCGTCACAGAGGGTGGACCGCGTGAAGACCTTCCACAACATGTCCACGGCGGACGCTTCACCCGTACATAACGCCCGCGCAAAACGGGGTTCAGCCTTGATGCTGCCGATATAATCGCGTTAATCACTAGCCAATTGAATCAACCGAGGGACTGCGATCTTCCCATGCGAAATCTGACGATTGCGACCGTTGCTGCTGCAGCCATGATACTTGCGCCCGCAACGGCGTCCGCACAGGGCGCCAAATTTCTGAAAAGCTTCAAGGACTGGTCAGCTTACGCCTACGACGGTCCGGACAAGAAGATCTGCTTTGCAGTATCGAAACCCAAGGACATCGAGCCGAAGAATGTCGACCGCAGCGACATCTATTTCTACATCTCGACCTGGCCAAAGGAGAGTGTCAGAGCAGAGATCAGTGTAAAAGCGGGCTACAAGTACAAGAAGGGTAGCAAGACCACGGCGTCGATCGGCTCCAACGTTTTCGAAATGTTCACCGACGACGACAAGGCCTTCGTGCAAAGCCCGGATACGGAGCGTAATCTGGTTGCCGCCATGCGCAAGGGCAGCAAGATGACCATCAAGGGCCGCAACAATGACGGCACAGAGACGGTCGACGTCTACTCCCTTTCCGGTATTACAGCAGCTCTGAAGTACGTAACACAGAACTGCAAATAGTACCCTTGCGAAGCCGAAGGCCTCGCCGAACAATGGACGCCTGAACCATGACGCGCGTGCTGACAACCACTTCCGCGGCGCCCGCGTCATCGCCGCCCGGAGCGCTGTTCAATATCATCGGTGCCAGCGATGATGATGTGCGCAAGGCGCTGATCGAACGGGGCGTTCCCGACAAACAGACCCGCATGCGCGCAGCACAGCTCACCCGCTGGCTTTACGTTCAGGGCGCGACAGACTTCGATGCCATGACGAACATCTCCAAGGAGATGCGCACACTTCTGAAATCTGACTTCTCGATCGAACGGCCAGAGATTGTCGATGAACAGATCTCCAGCGACGGCACGCGCAAATGGCTGCTCCGCCTCGCACCATCCGCTCGCACGGTGAACGCCCCGGAGATCGAAACCGTCTATATCCCGGAGCCGGGTCGCGGCACACTTTGCATCTCAAGCCAGATCGGATGCACGCTGAATTGCACGTTCTGCCACACAGGCACGCAAAAGCTGGTCCGCAACCTGACATCGCAGGAAATCGTTGGCCAGATCATGCTCGCCCGCGACCGTCTCGGTGACTGGCCAAACGCGGAAGCCTCCGGCGATCAAAGCCACCTGCCGCGTACCGAACGCAAGATCACAAACATCGTGCTGATGGGCATGGGCGAACCACTTTACAATTTCGACAACGTCAAAACGGCGATGGATCTCGCATCCGATGGAGATGGTCTGTCGATCTCCCGTCGCCGGATCACGCTCTCGACATCGGGCGTCGTGCCTGAAATCGGCCGATGGGGCGAAGAAAGTGGCACGATGCTGGCGATTTCTCTGCACGCGGTTCGGGATGATCTGCGCGACGAAATCGTGCCGATCAATCGCAAGTACCCGATCGCAGAACTGCTGGAGGCATGCCGCAACTATCCCGGCCTTTCGAACGCACGCCGCATCACCTTCGAATACGTCATGCTCAAGGGTGTGAACGACAGTCTGGCGGAGGCTCGTAAGTTGGTCGCGCTGCTTGCGGGCATTCCGGCAAAGATCAATCTCATACCGTTCAACCCGTGGCCCGGATCGCCCTACGAATGCTCCGACTGGGCACAGATCGAGAAATTCGCCGACATCGTCAATCGTGCTGGATACGCCAGCCCGATCCGCACCCCGCGCGGCCGGGACATCATGGCCGCATGCGGACAGCTCAAGTCGGAAAGCCTGCGCCAGCGCGCCAGCGTCAGCAAATTGGAATCTGCGGAGGCACCGGTCTGATGTTGCACCTGATCGGACGGATCATCCTGATCCCCATTGCATTCATCCTGGCGTTTTTTGCATCTGCTGCCGTCTTCATGGTGCTCGGCTACGAATACATTGCAGAAGCCACAGCCATCAGCACGGATGACCCGGAAGCCCTGATCGAAGGCTGGTGGAATCTGGCCGGTGAAGCCAGAACCATGGCCGCCTACCTCACCGGCACAACCATCCTGCCCGCCGTCCTCCTCGTGATCGTCGGAGAAGCCGCCAGCATTCGCTCATCCATTTACTACGTCGTGGGGGCAGGACTCGCACTGGCCGCAATGCCGTTCCTCTACGACCTCTCAAGCACCAGCGATATTTCCGACACGGCCCGTGACGTCCTACCCATGTTCGCAACGGCTGGTTTCGCAGGCGGTTTCGTTTACTGGCTCATCGCCGGGCGGCTGGCCTGAGGTCTGGTGAGGCACCACGCTAACCACCTGCGCTCCACGCCAATGCAGCCTCCAACCGATCATCACCCCAGAACATTTCACCATCGTCCGTGATGAACGTCGGCGCACCAAACAACTTGAGGCGAACAGCTTCCTCCGTTTGAACCCGCAACCGATCCTTCACGGACTGGATGCCGGCCGCAATGGCCACGAGATCAGAATCTTGATCAACGTCGCGGCAGAGTTGCGCAAGCACATCCGGCTGCGAGATATCCAGGCTGTCAACAAATACCGCGTCGAACACCCGCCTCGTCCAGGTTGAAATCCATCCCTCATCGTCCGCCACAAGCGCTATCCGCGCCGCATAGACACCATTGGCGGGAAACACAGCCGGTTTGCGGAACGCCAGTCCGCGCGATTGCGCAACCCGCTCTACGTCTCGCCACATGTAAGCGAGCTTGTCCGGCTGCGCGAGAAACGGGGACGACTCGAACCCCGCCGCCTTGAAGATCGGCCCAAGCAGAAACGGACGCCACGCCACCCGAACACCACGCTCCCGCGCTAATTCCTCGATCCGCATGGCCGTCAGATAAGAGTATGTCGACCCGAAGTCATACCAGAACTGCAATTTAGCCATTCTCAGATATCCCGGTTGCCGCTGCGTGCCACGCCACTATAGTGCGGCGCAAATCACCCGAATTTCAATCGCATCTCCGATAAGGACTATGAAGCCCATGAGCAGCGGCATCAACAAGGTCGTCCTCGCCTACTCCGGCGGCCTCGACACCTCGATCATTCTGAAGTGGCTCCAAACCACCTACAATTGCGAGGTCGTGACGTTCACCGCCGATCTCGGTCAGGGCGAGGAGTTGGAGCCAGCCCGCAAGAAGGCGGAGATGCTCGGCATCAAGGAGATCTACGTCGACGACCTGCGTGAGGAATTCGTCCGTGACTTCGTCTTCCCGATGTTCCGCGCCAATGCGGTGTACGAAGGCATTTACCTCCTCGGCACCTCGATTGCCCGCCCGCTGATCTCCAAACGCCAGATCGAGATTGCCCACGAAACCGGCGCAGATGCTGTCTGTCACGGCGCAACCGGCAAGGGCAACGACCAGATCCGCTTCGAACTCGGCTACTACGCGCTCGACCCGAACATCAAGGTCATCGCTCCCTGGCGCGAGTGGGAATTGCAGAGCCGCACGTCCCTGATCGACTTTGCGGAAAAGCACCAGATTATCATCGAGAAAGACAAACGCGGCGAAGCTCCGTTCTCCGTCGACGCGAACCTGCTGCACACCTCATCCGAAGGCAAGGCGCTGGAAGATCCTGCCGTCGAAGCCGGAGAATATGTCTATCAGCGCACTGTCTCGCCGGAAGATGCCCCCGACACGCCAACCTATATCGAGGTCGGCTTCGAGAAGGGTGACGCTGTTTCCATCGACGGCAAACCGCATTCACCTGCTGAACTCCTCACCGCGCTGAACAAATTCGGCGGCGATAACGGAATCGGCCGTCTCGATCTCGTCGAGAACCGCTTCGTTGGAATGAAATCCCGCGGGATCTACGAGACACCCGGCGGCACCGTTCTGCTCGCCGCACACCGCGGAATTGAATCCATCACCCTCGATCGCGGCGCGGCGCACCTCAAGGACGAGCTCATGCCGCGCTATGCGGAGCTGATCTACAACGGCCTGTGGTTCTCACCCGAACGCGAAATGCTCCAAGCCGCCATCGACGCCTCCCAGACCCACGTCACCGGCTCCGTCCGCCTGAAACTCTACAAGGGCTCCGTATCCGTCGTCGGTCGGTCTTCGCCTTACTCACTGTACTCCGAGCAACTCGTCACCTTCGAAGACGACGCCGGTGCCTACGACCAGAAGGACGCCGAAGGCTTCATCAAGCTCAACGCGCTGCGGTTGCGCACGCTGGCAGCGCGGAATGCGCAGAACAGCTGATCAAATAAGCAAATCCGACGTGAAGGAGAGGCCACTATGTCTCTCCCTCCCCGAAAGAGGACATTTCGTTAGCGACGCGAATGACCCCTTTGTATGGACCGGCTGCTGAACGCAAGTGAGTTTCGTGCGTGGATGTCGGAAGTCGCTCATATGTATCCGGCCTGTTTGATCGGCTTGCGAGCCGTGGCCTTGATGGGAATACGCACGCTCCAGTGGTCTCATTATCGGAACGGCTGCACCTCGGGTGAGGCATCAGCCAGTTGGGTCATCAGACTTTGAGGGCGTTCATTGATCCGTTCCATGCAGTGTTCTCAGTCGCGAACTCCTTTGAGGCGTTGTCTGTTAGACTGATGCCACCTCAATTCTATGTGTGTCGAATTTCTTTCCGTTACTTAGAACGCTCCAGGCAATGCGCGCCAGTTTGTTGGCGAGGGCTGCCGCTAACTTGTTCTTGTGCATCCGCTCCTGCGCCTGCTCAAGCCATGGGCCGAAGCTGAACTTCTCCCAGTTCTTCGGTCGCATCAAAATGACATGGGCTGCCTGTACGAACAGTGTTCGCAAATATCGATTGCCGCGTTTGGAAATGCGCCCGAGGATCGGTTTGCCCCCCGTGCTGTATTGCCGTGGAACGAGCCCCAACCACGCGCCGAAGTCTCGACCTCGATCGAATGCTTCGCCTGTGCCGATTGCTGCGACCATGGCCGTCGAGATCATCGGACCAATGCCTGGAATGCTCATGAGACGTTCGCAGTTACGCTCGGTACGGCTGATCTTCTCGATCTGGTTCGTGATCCCCTCGATCCGTTCATCGAGCCAGAGCCAGTCTTCATAGAGCCCAACGATGATATCGTTCATGCGCGGCGAAATCTCGTCCTCACGATTTTGCAGAATAGCAAATAGCGAGTTCCGCAATGCACTTGCTCCCGTTCGAACCGTAATGTTCTGCTCGATCAGAAAGGCACGAATCTGGTTGATGGTTGCCGTGCGTCGCGACACCAGCCGTGAACGCACACGATGGAGCGCCTGTAAATCCAGTTGATCCTGAGACTTCTCGCTGACGCACTTCAGGTTCGGGCGCAATGCCGCCTCAGCAATACCCTCTGCATCGTTGTAATCGTTCTTCTGCCCCTTCACGAACGGCTTCGTGTATTTTGCCGGAATGATCCGTGGCTCGAAACCTAGCTTGCGCAACGTGCGGCTGACGAAGTGTGCACTGAGACACGCCTCCATGCCGACGACACATCGTGGCAGCTTCTCAAATGTTGCCACAAGCGCCATACGCTTGATCTTGCGCCGGAGAACAATCTTGCCGTTAGGATCAAATGCGACGAGATGGAAGACGTCCTTACCGATATCAATGCCGACAACAGCAAGTTTTGCTGGGGCCTTGTTGGATGATCTGGTCATGGAATGCTGCTCCTGTGTTTGCAGGTTGAAGGCTTGCAGCCTAACCTACTGGCTCAGTGGAGCAGCCGGTCCATCCCATTATCGGAAGT
>CALHAX010000109.1 GCA_937931785.1 uncultured Hyphomicrobiaceae bacterium
TGACTCTATCGTGGTCCACCATGTGGAAGACCCTGATCTGGCAAGCAGCGGTGTCATGAATTCAGGTCTCGTTGCCAGTCGCCTGGGGTTGCCGGGCGTGCATTCCGCGGCTGAAACAATCATGCTGGAACGCGATATGCGTCTCGTGGAATGGACGAAGGGGCGCTATCACGCGGCACAACTGTCGTGCACCACAAGCCTCAACGTCATGAAACGGGCGAAAAAGAAAAACCTGCCGGTGACGTGCGGTGTGTCGATCAACAACCTGACGCTGAATGAAAACGACATCGGCCCTTACCGGACATTTTTCAAACTGCGCCCCCCGCTGCGGAGCGAAGACGAGCGACGCGCAATGGTTGAGGGAATTGAAAACGGAACCATCGACGTGATTGTTTCCGCTCACAATCCGCAAGATGTGGATGTAAAACGCCGCCCATTTGCCGAAGCGGGGCACGGTGCGATCGGTCTTGAAACGCTTCTACCAGCTGCACTGCGTCTCTTTCACAATGACGAAATCGACTTGATGGCGTTGCTGCGCGCAATGACGTCGCGTCCGGCTGATATTCTCGAACTTGAAACCGGGCGCATCGAAAAGGGACGTCCTGCGGACCTGATCCTGATCGATCTTGATGTCCCGTGGGTGGTTGATCCGGACCTGTTGCACTCGCGCTCCAAGAATACCGCTTTCGACGAGGCACGTTTGACGGGACGCGTTGTCCGCACCCTGGTTGCAGGCAAGACAGTGCACCACTACGGTTGATGCGGACCGGGCCACTGTGGCGTGGTCGTACGTTCCGAATTCTGACGGTAGATCATGCTTTCCATTGCTGCGCTTGCCGCGCTCCTGATTGGGTATCTCTTTGGCTCCATTCCCTTCGGATTGGTGCTCACCCGCCTCACCGGGCGTGGTGATGTGCGCAACACGGGCTCCGGCAACATCGGTGCGACGAATGTGCTTCGGCATGCGGGCAAGACGCTGGCGGCGGTCACGCTGCTTTGTGATCTCCTGAAGGGAACGGTCGGTGTGTTTGCAGGCGCATCCATTGTGCTCGCACTCGGCGGATCGGAGAGTGACGGGACACTTGGCGCGCTGCTTGGCGGATTGGGTGCATTTCTTGGCCACCTCTATCCCGTCTGGCTTGGCTTCAAGGGCGGCAAGGGCGTGGCGACACTGATCGGCGTGCTGCTTGGCTACGACTGGGCTCTGGCTGTCGCGTTCTGCCTTTGCTGGCTGCTCGTTGCCGCGATTGGGCGCATCTCATCCCTGTCAGCGCTTGTGTCTACTGTTGCTGTGTTTCTCCTCAGCTGGATCATCGAGCCGCCCGCGATGGCCCTCGCCCTCTCGGTAATGTCCCTGTTGGTGCTCTGGCGCCATCGTGAGAACATAACGAGAATACTGGCAGGCGAGGAACCAAAAATTGGCGCGGGCAAGAAAGACACAGAGGCCGCGCGTTGACGCGCCCACGTTGACAGACGAGCAACGCCTCGACTGGTTGCAACTCATACGAAGCGAGAACGTTGGTCCGGTCACGTTCCGGGATCTGATCAATCATTATGGCTCGGCGCGTGCGGCCCTTGAGGTCCTCCCTGAACTTTCCAAACGTGGTGGACGCAAGCGTGCAATACGCATTGCGACACGTGACGTGGCGGAACGGGAGCTTACATCCTCTCGACGCATGGGCGGCGATGCCGTTGTGTCGGGAGAGGCCGGATATCCATCCTGGCTGGAGCATGCGGATGGCGCGCCACCGGTCCTTCACATCATCGGTCGCCGTGCGCTCACGGCAGAACCCATCGTTGCCATTGTCGGATCCCGGGACGGATCAGCAGCCGGTCGCAAGTTTGCCCGGACACTCGCGACGCGACTTGGGGAGGCCGGGTATGTCATCGCATCCGGTCTGGCGCGCGGGATCGATGGCGAAGCGCACACGGCAGCTCTGGACACCGGTACGATTGCCGTTGTCGCCGGCGGGCTCGATGTGATTTACCCACCGGAGCACGACGCGCTGCATCGCGAGATTTCAGAACGCGGGTTGATCGTAAGCGAGAACCCGCCGGGTCAGCCTCCGCGGAGCCAGGATTTTCCACGTCGCAACCGCATCATCTCCGGCATGTCGTCTGGTGTGGTTGTGGTGGAAGCGGCACGACGCTCAGGCAGCCTGATTACGGCACGTGTTGCAGCAGAACAGGGGCGGCATGTCTTCGCAGTTCCCGGGCACCCGCTGGATCCACGCGCGATTGGCACGAACATGTTGTTGAAGCAGGGAGCAACACTGATCACGGATGCCCGCGACGTTGTGGACTGTCTTGAGCCGATGGACCCACGAGCCAAGATTACGTCGGCTCCTGCAAGCCCTCAGCGTGGGTTGTTCGATGTTGCCGAAGCAGAATCGTCAGGTATCGTTCGCGGCCCGTTGGCTACTGACGATGTGCGCCCGAATTGTCGAACTCGCGTGCTGAAAGCGTTGGGTCCGACACCGATCGAAATCGATGAACTTTGCCGTGCCAGCGATACGGATGTGAGAATCGTTCGCAACGTCCTGCTGGAACTGGACCTTGCAGGGCGTCTGGAACGTCATCGCAATCAACTGGTCTCACTTTCACCCGATACGCCGTGACCTCACGCATGGTTTATCTGCACGCATGTCCCGCTGCGCCTGCAGCTCAAGATAAGCCAGTTGCAGATGCGTTGACACAGTGCCCGCCCCAACACGCAACGCCATTTGCTGAACTTCAAGGATCATGTCTGCTAAATAGTCATATGCGCCCACAGATAGCTCCTCGTTCGTGTTTCGAGCTAGGTTTTCTGAAACTGTAGACATTGTCGCCCCCAACGCTTGATGGTTGTCTTGTCGCGATACGCATTACACTGAAATATTGCATAAGTTGTTATTGCTAACTTATGGTTGTTTTTCTTGCAATAGTCTTGGCTGACCGTTTTCTGGACTGTGTCGAGGTTGCGGCAGCAGACTTGTTTGACACTGCGGGGACGTTACCCCATGTTCCCGCGCAACGACGCCGGAACGAATGGCACGTCCATTCTGGGGATCCGGTACCCTCCGCATATCAGCTAGCAGATTGCATCACATGAACGTTGTCATCGTGGAGTCGGCCGCAAAGGCCAAAACCATCAACAAATATCTCGGTCGCGATTTTCACGTCCTGGCGTCCTACGGGCACGTCCGTGATCTGCCGTCGAAGAACGGTTCGGTCGATCCGGATGACGATTTTGCCATGCAATGGGAAGCGGATGCGAAATCTAAAAAACTGCTGACCGAAATCACGCGCGCCGTGAAAGGCGCGGACAAGCTGATCCTCGCCACTGACCCGGATCGCGAAGGAGAAGCGATTTCGTGGCACATCATGCAGGTGCTGGAGCAGAAAAAGGCGCTCAAGGGGGTCGCAGTCGAGCGCGTCGCCTTCAATGCCGTGACGAAGAGTGCCATTCAGGAAGCGCTGCGTCATCCGCGTGAGATCGACCAGCCGTTGGTGTCTGCCTATCTGGCGCGGCGCGCGCTGGACTATCTCGTCGGGTTTAATCTTTCTCCAGTGCTGTGGCGAAAGTTGCCGGGTTCGCGCTCTGCAGGACGTGTTCAATCCGTTGCGCTGCGTCTGGTGTGCGACCGCGAAGACGAAATCGACGCCTTCCGGACGACAGAATACTGGTCGATCGAGGCGGCACTGAAAACGGCAGCTGCGGCTGGTATCATCGCCAAGTTGCACGCCATTGACGGCAAGCGGATCGAGCGTACGTTCGACAAACCGGACTGCTTCTACATCAAGAACGAAGCCGAGGCACACGCCATCCGCGATGCGCTGTCCGGCAACGGTGTTGCTTTCAATGTCGCAAATGTGGAGAGCAAGGCGGAACGCCGGAACCCGGCAGCCCCGTTCACAACGTCAACCTTGCAGCAGGAGGCCTCAAGGAAATTCGGTTTTTCCGCGAGCCGGACCATGCAGGTTGCACAAAAACTCTACGAGGGTGTGGACCTCGGCGGCGAAACCGTCGGCCTGATCACCTACATGCGGACGGATGCCGTGCAAATCATCCCCGAAGCGGTCAGTTCCTGCCGTGACGTGATTGCAAAATCGTACGGTGACCGGTACGTGCCGAAATCGCCGCGCGAATACAAGACCAAGGCGAAGAACGCGCAGGAAGCACACGAGGCGGTGCGGCCAACCTCACTTCACCGCAAACCGGAACAAGTGGACAGCGCACTCGATGATGATGCCCGTAAGCTCTACAAGTTGATCTGGCAGCGCACGATCGCCAGCCAGATGGCGAGCGCTGAGTTTGAACGCACAACGGCAACAATCGACGCAAAAGGTACGGATGGAAAATCCTACGGCCTGCGTGCAACGGGGTCCGTGGTGACGTTCGACGGGTTCCTCAAGTTGTATGAGGAAGGCCGCGACGACACTTCTGACGAAGAAGATGGCAAACGCATGCCGGCCATCTCCAAGGGCGAAACACTGGGCCGCGACAAGATCGATGCGAACCAGCATTTCACGCAGCCTCCACCACGCTACAGTGAAGCAACACTGGTCAAGCGCATGGAAGAGCTTGGCATCGGCCGACCATCGACCTACGCCTCCACCATTGCCGTGTTGCGCGACCGTGATTATGTCACCATCGACAAGCGCAAGATCACGCCGCAGGACAAGGGCCGACTGGTCACGGGATTCCTGAAGAGCTTCTTTTCGCGCTATGTTCAGTTCGACTACACAGCCGGACTGGAGGAAAAACTCGACCTCATCTCCGATGACAAGCTGGAGTGGAAAAGTGTCCTGAAGGATTTCTGGAAGGATTTCTCCCACGAGATCGGTGAGGTTAAGGACCTACGGGTGACCGAGGTTCTGGACACCCTGAATGAATTGCTGGCACCACACGTATTCCCGCCCAACGAAGAGGGTACGGACCCGCGAAAATGCACCTCTTGCGAGGACGGACAACTCAGCCTGAAGGTTGGCAAGTTTGGCGCTTTTGTTGGCTGCTCGAATTATCCGGAGTGCCGCTTCACGCGCCAGTTCTCCGACAGTGGTGACGGTGCCGCCGCGCAGATCAGCCCGGAAGGCAAAGTGCTCGGGGAAGATCCGGAAACAGGTCTGGAGGTCACGCTGCGGACTGGTCGCTTTGGCCCATACGTCCAGCTTGGCGAACCGGTAGAGAAAGAAAAGCCAAAACGGTCGTCCCTCCCGCGCGGCCTTGCTGTCGATGATGTGGATCTTGAAAAAGCGCTACAACTGTTGAGCCTGCCACGTCCGGTTGGCGAGCATCCGGAAACCGGCAAGATGATTACGGCGGGCATTGGTCGGTACGGCCCGTTCGTGCTGCACGATGGCGTTTATGCAAATCTTGAAAGCCCGGAAGAGGTGTTTACTGTCGGTCTGAATCGCGCGGTGAGTGTACTGGCCGACAAGGCTGCCGGCAAAGGTGCACGTCGTGGAGCCCCTTCCGCATTACGTAATCTAGGCGACTACCCCGAGAAGGGTGGCAAGATCGAGGTCTTCAACGGGCGCTATGGTCCATACGTCAAACACGGCAAGACCAACGCCACGATCCCGAAGGATGTGACGCCTGAAGAGATTACGCTGGAGCGCGCCATACAATTGATCGACGAACGGGAAGCCAAAGTCGGTACAAAGAAAAAAGCTCCCGCCAAGAAAAAAGCACCAGCAAAGAAGAAGGCCACTCCGAAAAAAGCAGCAGAGAAAAAAACGACGACAAAAAAACCTGCAGCCAAGAAGCCCGCTGCAAAGAAAGCTGCAGCCAAGAAAACACCTGCCGCGAAAAAGAGTGCCGATCCGGACGCGCCTCCGGCAGCAGAGTAACTGCGCGTCGTGGTCCGCACCCCGGGAAAATCGCCACGTGGCAAAGGCGCCGGACCGAAGCGCCGCCGCGTAGCAGCAGCGGCTGTACCAATGCCAACGCGAGACGACATTCTGGCGTTCATCGCCGATCAGCCGGGAAAGGTCGGCAAACGGGAAATCGCACGTGCGTTCGGTATTCGCGGGAACGACAAGATTGCTCTCAAATCACTCCTCAAGGAAATGACGGAAGACGGCCTCCTGAAGGGCAATCGAAAACGCCTGAAGCAACCCGGCAAGCTGCCGCCCGTGACCGTTCTCGATATCGTGGAACAGGACAAGGATGGTGAGTTTGTCTGCTCGCCATCCAAATGGGATGCGGATGAGGAAGGCCCGAAACCGCGCGGTCTGATTGCATCGGATCGCGGTGGAATAGCGGGCGTCGGCGATCGTGTTCTGGCCCACATTGATCCCATCGCAAACGACGTGCAGGACGGATATGCTTTTGAAGCCCGCGTTATCAAGAAACTGGCACGGGACGAGCGTCAACTGCTTGGAATCTATCGCGCCAACACCGAACGCAAGGGCGGCATGATTGAGCCGGTGGATCGGAAAATGCTCCGTTCCCATATCGTGCAGCCGGGAGATGAGGCCAAGGCGCAAGACGGTGATCTGGTGCGGTTTACGCTTGAGGGCAATCGGCGCCTTGGGGCACCGAGTGCAAAAATCGCTGCCATTCTTGGAAACCCTGATGACCAGCGACAAGTCAGCCTGATCGCGCTGCATGCGCACGGAATACCGGAAGCCTTTCCACCCCAAGCCCTTGCAGAGTTGGAAAACCTGCCAGCACTGACCGAGGCTGGACGGACCGATCTGCGCGACATTCCGTTGATTACCATCGATCCGCCTGATGCCCGCGATCATGACGATGCGGTGTGGGCTGCACCGGACGACGACCCGCAGAACAAAGGTGGCTGGATTGCCATGGTTGCAATTGCGGACGTGGCATTTTACGTCACACCGGATAGCGCGCTGGATCGTTCTGCGCTCGAACGGGCAAACTCGGTTTATTTTCCGGACCGGGTGGTACCGATGCTACCCGAAGTTATCTCGAACGACTTGTGTTCGTTGCGCGAGAACGAAGATCGTCCCTGCCTTGCCGTCCGCATGACCTTCGACAAGGATGGACAAAAGCGCGGACAACAATTCTTGCGTGGCATCATGCGATCGCGGGTCAAGCTGTCCTACGTGGAAGCGCAGGCGGCGATAGACGGTGAAGCTGGAGACAAGGCTGAACCGCACCTCGACACCATACTGAAACCACTTTGGGCCGCTTACGGCGCGCTGAGTGCTGCGCGTGAAAAACGTGCACCACTCGACCTCGATCTCCCGGAACGCAAGATTCATATTGGAGACGACGGCAAGGTTGCAGATATATCCGTCCCGGAGCGACTTGATGCGCACAAGCTGATCGAAGAATTCATGATCCAGGCGAACGTGGCTGCTGCCGAGGCACTGGAGTCAAAACGCAAGGCCCTGATCTATCGCGCGCACGACGCACCATCACCGGAAAAGTTGAATGCCTTGCGGGATTTTCTTGAAACGCTGCAGATATCCGTTCCGAAAGCGGGCGCGCTCAAACCTGCAAACTTCAATCACATCCTCGACAAGGCTGATGGCAGCGAACACGATCAACTCGTCAACGAAGTTGTTTTGCGCGCCCAATCACAGGCTGAATACACGGATCAGAATTACGGGCACTTTGGCCTGAACCTTCGCAAGTATGCGCATTTCACTTCCCCGATTCGCCGATACGCCGACCTGATTGTTCATCGTGCACTGATAACGGCGTTCAATTTTGGGGACGACGGCTTGCCAGATGAGACCATTCCCCTTTTGGCCGAAATCTCGAAAGCAATCTCGGAACGTGAGCGACGCGCGATGGCGGCCGAGCGCGAAACGACAGATCGCCTTATCTCTGGTTTCCTGGCTGATCGCATTGGCGCACAATTCAAGGCACGTATTTCAGGCGTTGCACGCAGTGGACTGTTCGTGCGCCTTGATGAGACCGGAGCCGATGGTTTCGTACCGGCATCCGGGATCGGCGATGATTTCTTTCGCCATGACGAGGAGCGTCGTGCACTCATTGGTGACCGGACCGGTGAAGCCTATGTCCTAGGCGATAACGTCGAGGTGCGGCTGGTTGAAGCTATTCCGGAGGCTGGCGCATTGCGCTTCGAGTTACTCACACAGGGACGCCGTCTCAAAGGTGGGAACCGGTCCAAGAAGGGTGCTCCAAGGCGTGGGAACCGCCCTGCCCCCAAAAAGCGCGTTCGCCGTGCACGTCGGTGATACCTGTCATGCAGTCCTGACACGTGACGGAATGTGACGTTGACCCGAGCGCGTTCTCGTCGTCTTTCTGCGCTATGACACGTACAAATGAAACGCGCGGTGCGCCCGATCCAAGTGAACGCAATGTCTGGCAAGCGCTCTGGCACGGCTTCTGGCAACGCTGCCCGTCGTGCGGCGTCGGTAAATCAAATGGCTCATTCCTGAAAATCGTCGATCACTGTGCGCATTGCAATGAGGCTTTGCATCACCACAAAGCTGACGATGCACCGGCCTACTTCACGATCATGGTTGTAGGCCACATTGTTGTGCCGATGTTATTGTGGAGCGAGGTCGCTTACAAACCATCCTACACTTTCCACATAATCACTTGGCCGGTGTTGACCGTTGTGCTTTCGCTCCTCCTCCTGCCCCGGATCAAGGGGGCTCTGGTCGCCTTGCAATGGGCAAACCGCATGCACGGTTTCAATCCAGATACGCCAGACGAAGACGAACTGGCGAAAGAGAAGCTACCGGGTTAGATCTGTGACGACCACGTTGCACGGATCTTTTCACCATGATTGCCAATGATCGACTGAACCGCTTGAATTCTGCTGAACGCCCGCGGGTTGATATCAATCTGCGTCCTCGCGATGCGGCGAGCATTGTTCTGATCGATAATTCAGGCAAGCAACCACGCCTGCTTGTCGGCAAGCGACATCCTGACCAGGTCTTTCTGCCTAACAAGTTCGTTTTCCCTGGTGGTCGCGTGGACAACGCAGACACGCGGGTGAAGGCTGGAGACGCCCTTGCTGACCTGGAACGCGACAAGTTACTTCTCGACATGAAAGGACGTCCTGCAACGTCGCGTGCCCGAGGCCTCGCAATGGCAGCCATCCGTGAGTTGTTCGAGGAAACCGGCCTTATTCTTGGTGGTCGGCATGATGGTACTCTCAAGACATCTGCGAAGGGATGGAGCGACTTTCTGGCGACGGGGTTTCAACCGAAACCGAGCGCGTTGAAATTCTTTGCCCGGGCCATCACGCCTCCCCGACGGCCCCGACGCTACGATACCCGCTTTTTTGTCGCTATGGCCAAAGACGTCGTAGATCAGAGTCGCGATGGAGACGGTGAACTGAGCCACCTGAACTGGCTGACTTTTGAAGAAGCCCAATCCTGCAATCTGCATATCATGACACGTACGATCCTCGACGAGGTTCAGGATCTTCTGGATGTACGATCTCGTCCAAAACGGCGATCTACTGTGCCTTACTATTTCGAGAAGCGAGGGACATTCTGTCGTTCCGTGCTTTCAGTGAAAGCTTAAGGTAACGATTGCCTGCGATGTTGCCGAACGCGCTCATGTTCCGGTTGACTTTGAGCTGTCGCAGACTAAGTTGCGGCCAAATCCAACTTCAGCAGCTTGTAGCGCGTCGAGAATAGATTTTTACGACGCACCGCTGCCTGTCCAACATGGTATTTTGGCCAACCGGATCCCGGTCTGGCTTGAACGGAGACTGTCATGGCGAAGCCTACCCAAACCAAAATTCGTCTGGTCAGCACAGCTGGCACAGGTTTTTTCTATGTCACGAGAAAGAACGCGCGAACGATGACCGAAAAAATGACGGTCCGCAAATATGACCCAGTCGCGCGCAAGCACGTGGAATTCAAAGAAGCGAAAATCAAGTAGCGCACGCTTCAAATCGTGCCGTTGAATCATATTGAAAAATTATTGAAGTCAGCGTTGTGGCGTTGCCTCGATCGTATCGATCAATTTGTGGTCGACCTCACGATTATTCGGCAGCGGGGTAAAGCCCGAAATCTATCACAAGGTCGACCACACCAAGCGCGGGTCCAAAGAGGGCAATGGCATCACGCTTGTCTGGCCCACGTGTGACAGTTTTTTGAGGAGGCCACTCCACACTGTCTTTACGCAGGCCTCATCCAGGTCAGGTGGAGATGCGGCAAACCACACAACCCGGACATCTCTCAATTTATACCTAGGTGCGAACATATCGAACCATAGTGACGCCAAGATGCCAGATCCATGTCGCATGGCACAGCATTTAGTCTCGAAGTCCATGCCTTTACTTGCCGTTAATCGCTCAGGCCACGCATTGGCAATTGCAAATCAAGTCTACGACCGTATTGGCACAATAAATTTATACGATTTTAAGGTACCGTATCAACTTTGACACGCGCAACCCCTTGATTCGCTCTTTTTGCAAAAAATTCTATGTTAAAATCACCATTAATGCCTACGCGGCATCAGCTTCCACACGATTTCGCCCTGCCCGTTTGGCTGCATACAGAGCAAGGTCAGCCCGTTTCAGAATGGTCGCAGCAGTATCCTCTGTGTTTTCCAGGCACGAAACGCCTACACTGGCCGTCAAGTCGATATAGCCGCCAGCATGTGACGTTTTGAAGGGTTCGGACTCGATGCACGCACGCAACCGTTCTGCAACCTGACGCGCTCGTCCCAGATCCGTATCCGGCATCACGACAACGAATTCTTCGCCTCCATAGCGGCAGGCCAAGTCGATGCCCCGCGTGTTGTGTCGCAAGCGGGCTCCAAATTCCTTGAGAACCATGTCACCGGCATCGTGACCGTATGTATCGTTCACGTGCTTGAAGTGATCGATGTCAATAATCAACAGAGACATCGGCTTACCGCGTTCCAGCGCCTCACGGACCTGACTGCCCATATGGCTTTCGAGGAATCGTCGATTGTTGAGTCCAGTAAGCGGGTCCACTACGGCAAGTTCGACTCGTTTTTCGATCTGGCTGCGGAGTGATTGCGAGAACCGTTTGCGTTTGATCTGCGTGCGGACTCTGGCTTGAACTTCATTTCTGTCGATCGGGCGGATCAGATAGTCATTAATGCCCATATCGAGGCCACGCATCAAACGTGCCTCGTCGCCGGGATCAACCATCAGAACGATTGGCAGATGCCGCGTGCGCTCAATCGATCTGATCTGCGAACACAACCTCAGTCCGTCTGCATTCTTCAAACCAAGACTGACCATGATGACGTCGTAGTCGCCTTCCGTCGCCTGCAACAGTGCGGCCTGCAAATCCGGTTGGATCATGATCTCGTGGTCTTGCGACAAAGTCTGCGCAAGGCGCGGCGCTGATCGGGCGTCATCATCGACCATCAAAATCTTGCCGCCGCGGCCACTGTCGGAAACCTTCACCTCATCATCGCCATCAAGGGCCATGCTCTGGCCGGAGGCTGCGCGCATGATCATTTCGTCGTTCAGCGTTTTTACACGGGCCAAATTACGCACCCGTGTGATGAGTGCAATTTCATCCACCGGTTTGGTGAGGAAGTCATCCGCCCCGGCCTGAAGTCCCTGAACACGATCAGAAACCTGATCGAGCGCAGTCACCATCACAACAGGAATATGCTGCGTTTTCCGGTTTGCCTTGAGCCGCCGGCAGACTTCAAATCCATCCATACCCGGCATCATGACGTCCAGGAGAATAACATCCGCCTGCTCATGATCACAGATCTCGAGCGCTTCCGCGCCGCTGGTGGCGGTGAGCACTTCAAAATACTCCGCCTGCAAGCGCGCTTCCAGCAACTTGATATTTGCCAGGATGTCGTCAACCACCAAAACTCGTGCTGTCATGACAGCAGTACTCCCCAATCTGCAAAGCCCGAAAGCGTCACGCTTCGCCGACGAATGTTTTCACTGTTTCAAGAAAACCAGGCACCGAGATCGGCTTCGAAATGTAAGCCTCACATCCACCCTGTCGTATCCGCTCTTCGTCGCCCTTCATGGCAAAGGCCGTCACGGCAACAACCGGGATGTGACAAAGATCCGGGTCATCCTTGAGCCACTTGGTGACTTCAAGTCCCGACACTTCCGGAAGCTGAATATCCATCAAAATCATGTCCGGGCGGTGCGTACGCGCCAGATCCATGGCTTTCAGCCCTTCCCGGGTCTGAACTGTCTGATACCCCTGCGCATTGAGCAGATCATGAAACAGCTTCATATTCAGCTCGTTGTCTTCGACGATGAGCACTGTCTTGGTCATAACCGTATCTGTCACCGGTTGACTCATCTCAAAGCCAGCCGTGCCTGTATCATAGCCCATGCGTCCGGCACCCCGTCTTTGCGCGATAGTGTGCACTGATTCGGTTGAACCCCCGCACTTCGCAGATGGTCCCATAAAGCTGTAACCAATAGATTAACGAGATGTTACCAGATGCTGTACGCCTGTCTGGTCGTCGTCTTGGTTGGAGCATGCATTTTGAAGTCAGATACCCTCAGTGACGACGAAGCCGAAATGGTGGCGCTTCAGGCTCTGGCGTTCCTTGCCAGTGATGAGGCCCGACTTGGACGCTTCCTTTCGCTCACGGGTGTTACGCCATCTGAATTACATGCCCGCGCTGGCATGCGTGACATTCAGCTCGCAACTTTGGTCCATTTGATGGGCAACGAGTCAGAGTTGCTCGTATTTGCGAATGAGGCACATGTGCCGCCAGAGCATGTTGTGGAAGCGCACAAACAACTTGGGGGCGAACCAGGCCAATGACGAAGGAGACAAACGTCCGCATTGGCATTGATTTGGGCGGTACAAAGATTGCGGGGCTAGCGTTCGGACCTGGCGATGTTGTTCTGGCAGAAGACCGCGTTCAGACACCGCGCAATGACTACGCGGGCAGCATTGCGGCAATCATCGAGTTGGTCGCGAAACTGGAGCATTCAACAGATACTTCTGGTACGATTGGGATCGGTATTCCCGGCTCTCGTTCGCCCGTCACCGGTCTGATCCAGAATGCCAACTCGGTCTGGTTGAACGGTATGCCACTGCACCGTGATCTGGAAACCGCACTCGCCCGCCCCGTACGCATGGCAAACGACGCAAATTGTTTTGCATTATCTGAAGCGAGTGATGGCAACGCTGCCGGTACGCGATCGATGTTCGGGGTGATTGTCGGAACCGGTTGCGGCGGTGGGATTGTCATCGACAACAAGTTGGTGGACGGGCCACACGGTATTGGTGGTGAATGGGGCCATACCCCACTCCCCAACCCACAAGCCAATGAACGCCCCGGTCCGCAGTGCTGGTGTGGTCGTTCAGGCTGCATGGAAACGTGGGTGTCAGGCCCGGCGGTTGCGGCGGATCATGAACGGAATACTGGCGTAAAACTGACCTCAGAAGATGTTGCAGCACTTGCGGAAAACGGAAATGCAGATGCTTGTGCGACGCTTGAACGATTGGCCGACCGGCTGGCTCGCGGCCTTGCAACAGTGATGAATATCCTGGACCCTGACGTTATTGTTCTGGGTGGAGGTTTATCGTCCATCGACGCATTATATAAGCTTATTCCGAAGCGTCTTGCGCCGCTTGTATTTGCGGATCAGGTCAGCATTGATATTCGTCCGCCGAAATGGGGGCCTGCCAGTGGTGTCCGTGGTGCTGCGCGGCTCTGGCCGTAGACGTACCATTGCGCCGCAACACATCTAGTCGCAGGGCTGCTCCTTGAAATATGTCACTTTCGCAAGACGGCCATCTATTGCGAAAGAACCGTAGTCGATTTTGAGATTTCGGGTCACGCCGTTCTCGAAGAACCGGAATGCCATCTGATAGGAAGGAAGCCCTTCATCCTGCTTCGCTTCGGCTTCGTAATAGCTAATCGATACGGGCCAGGATTTGAGCTGTGAAAGCCCCTGCTCCTTTATCTCTGACGCCTCTGTGTCGGCGGCAGCCGGAGTGATGGGCTTGCCGACGAACGACGTGGTTGCAAAGAATTTTCGCCCCTGTTCCGATCCGTCATAAACATTGGCCTGAACAAGCTGACGTCCTGCCTGTGCTGCGGCTAGCAATTCACGCGTGTGCTGGACCGGGAACATGACATCCGCATCCAATGACAGAGTGCTGCGCGCAGGCTTGCGCAACTGCACCTGCAAATCTCCCTTCTTGCGCTGCTCCGCCTTGCCGGAAACTGTTTCCTGGACACGTGCATCACGCAACGTGGTGGAATTGAAACGGAAACTCTGCCCCGTCCCCTCCTCCCAGCTGGTGGTGCGCATGTCGGAGACCGAGCCCCCGCCATTGCTGTCTGTCACTTTCGTGACGAGCCGCATGCTCTGGGTATATCCTTCGCAGGAATTTCCCCGGAACTCGAACACCATGCGTCCGACAAGCTCGGTGATTCCAGACGATGTTCCGGCCTTGTCCAACCGCATATCGTAAACGGCCTGATGCGATGCAAGTCGCCCCACAGGATTGGCAAATGACGTCGTAGGCGCTGCGACACCCGCAACGACAAGGGCAACGACCAGACGTGCAGCTGGGCACGCTGGGTTTCGAGACGGTTTCAATCGATACGGCATCACGTCGTCCTGTTCTGCATTGCTACTTAACTGTACCCTTATCGCGCGTCGCAAGTGAGGCAATTGTGATGATATCACACCTGTGTCACAGAACCTGAACCTCTGGCCGTGATAGCCTCAACGACGTATGAACGCGACAACGATCCGTCATTGCGCTCACTCAAGGAAACTCCCCTCATGTCACAATCCATTGCCGAACGTCTCGCCACGCTGAAGATCGCATTGCCGCAGGCGGCGGCACCTGCCGCGAATTATGTCCCCACGGTGTTGCACGGTGGAATGCTCTATATCTCGGGACAGTTGCCGATGCAGGACGGCAAGGTGGCATTTCTCGGAACTCTGGGGGCCGGGACCGAGGTTGCCGAAGGACAGGCGGCTGCGCGACTGTGCGCCATCAACATCCTCGCGCAGGCGCAAACGGCGCTTGGCGATCTCGAACGTATTGACCAGGTTTTGCGCTTGACCGGATTTGTGAACTCCGCCCCGGATTTCGATGCGCATCCTGCGGTGATCAACGGCGCATCCGATCTTATCGCAGACGTTCTGGGCGAACGTGGGCAGCACACGCGTGCGGCCGTTGGGGTTGCAAACCTGCCTTTCGGTGCGGCCGTGGAAGTGGACGCTATCATCGCCGTGAAGGCTTGAAGCTGGAACACGATGGGCTGAACGGATCGAACGCATGAAGATCACATGGGACATCGGCCCAGTAGCGCACCGGGCGTTGCACGACATCGATCGCGGCATCGTCGAAAACTCGCCGCGTGCTATCACTGCGGCCCTGGAGGAAAACCTCGCTATCGAGGTCGACCTTCAGCTTTCGAGCGATGACACGCCCATGGTGTTTCATGATTTTGAACTGGATCGACTTGTCGATGATCACGGACCGGTTCGAAAGCGCTCTGCAAAGAACCTTGCGACGCTTGCGTATCGTGTCGGGTCCGACCGGATCATGACACTTGGCGAATTGTTCGAGATGGTCGATGGGCGTGTCCCCCTCTACATCGAACTCAAGTCGGACTTTTCCGGAGACATGGCACTTGTCCGCGCCGTTGCCCCACTCGTCAATGCCTACAAGGGACCGGCTGGACTGATGTCATTCGATCCTTGGATGACGCGAGCCAGCCGCAAGTTGTGCCCACACGTTCCGTGCGGGCTTGTGTCCGGCACGTTTGCCACGTCGAACTGGGACCCGCATGCCGGAAATGCGATACTCCGCTTTCTGCTGCGCCACATGTTCACGGCAGCTATCGCGCGGCCGTCATTTATCAACTACGACATATCGGCGATCTCGGCGGCGGCACCACAATCCTTTCGACGTCTTGGGTTGCCGCTCTTGACCTGGACCGTTCGGACACCGGAGCAACGTAAGGCCGCGGCCAAATGGACGGATGCGATGGTGTTTGAAGGCTTTGTTCCTTCAGCGGATGAGCGGAAATCAAAAGTCAAATGAACGCCGCAACGTTCCGATACGTAACAGGTTCATGATGACGGACAAAACAGCCACCATTGTGCAGGTCGAAGGCGACATCGCGAACATCGATGCTGCTGATTGGGACGCTTGTGCAAACCCGACGAGCCTGCCGTACAATCCGTTCGTGTCGCATACATTTCTCTCTCTTCTGGAGGAAACCGGATGTGCGTCGCCCGATACCGGCTGGCTGCCGCAACATCTCGTTCTTTGTTCGGGGACGGAGGGCGATGTTGCCGGCGTCATGCCCTGTTATCTGAAAATGCACAGCCGTGGCGAGTTCATCTTCGATCACGGGTGGGCCGATGCATACGAACGTGCCGGGGGGCGTTACTATCCGAAGTTGCTTTCTGCTGTACCATTCACGCCGGTGACAGGCCGTCGACTGCTGGTTCCGGATGTTCCTGATGCAGATGATCGCTCTGGATTGTTACTGGCCGCTGCGGTTCAATTGACCAGCAAGCATGGCATCTCGTCATTCCATGCGAATTTCGTGACGGAAAAAGAGTGGACCATGCTTGGGGAGCTTGGCCTGCTACAACGCACGGACCAGCAATTCCATTGGCAGAATGACGGTTATGCAACGTTTGACGATTTTCTGGCCGCCCTCGCCTCGCGTAAGCGCAAGACAATCCGCAAGGAACGGCGGCAGGCCGTGGAAAATGACATTGATGTTCGCTGGATCACGGGGCGCGATCTCACGGAAGGGCACTGGGATGCGTTCTTCCAGTTCTACACAGACACAGGGGAACGCAAGTGGGGAGAACCCTACCTGACGCGCGCGTTTTTCTCTCTCCTGGGGAAACGCATGGCGGACGACGTTCTGCTGATGCTTGCCTACCGGGATGATCGCCCCATCGCCGGGGCTCTCAATATGATCGGTGGGGATACGTTGTTTGGTCGCTATTGGGGATGCGTCGAGGACCATCCCTGTCTACATTTCGAAATCTGCTACTATCAGGCGATCGATTATGCGATCCAGCACGGTCTGAAATATGTCGAAGCCGGGGCACAAGGCGAGCACAAACTTGCCCGCGGTTACGTGCCAAAAACCATGTACAGCGTACACCACCTGCCCGATCCGAATTTTCGACGTGCCGTCGCAGATTATCTGGAAAACGAGCGGTCGTATGTGGCAGAGACAATCAACATTCTGGGCAAGCACACGCCATTCAAGAAGGGGGACACTTCGTGACCTACGACCCTGACAACATCTTCGCCAAAATTCTCCGTGGTGAACTGCCCAGCCACAAGGTCTACGAAGATGAGCAGACCTACGTGATGATGGATATCATGCCACGCGCCGACGGCCACATGCTGGTGATTCCGAAAACGCCTGCACGAAATGTTCTGGATGCTGCACCCGAGCAGCTTTCCGCCGTGATGACGACGGTTCAGAAAATGTCTCATGCGGGCATGAAGGCGTTTGATGCCAACGGTATTACAATCCAACAGTTCAACGAGGCCGCGGGTGGGCAGATCGTGTTCCATCTTCATGTCCACGTGCTTCCCCGTCACGACGGAGACACGCTGCGTCCACCTGGCACAATGGCTGATCAGGACATGTTGGCAGCGCATGCTGAAAAGATTCGTGCAGCACTGTCCTGATCTCCGATGCGCGGATTGCTCTACGGTTTCCATCTTCGCAGTATAAGAACGACGGGCCCCTTGAGCGGGCGTGCCTGTCGATTTGGCAAAAGAGTCGGCGCGCCATCCCCTGGCCGCCGACCAACGCCACGGCGTACGAACATGAACGCAGTATAAACGCGCGCCTCAGATTCCCTTCAGGTGCCTTGGGCCATTGTCTTCTCACAACACGAGGCGCGTTCCTCGCGTACCGAGACAAAGGAGACCACCATGTCCATCAAGACATTTGCACTGACTGCACTTGCCGCTGCTGCTCTCGTTGCCCCAACGCTTGCTACGGCGGATGCACATCACATTGACAAGAAGCGTGACCACGCCATCAAAAAGCACTCTAACAACGGTTCTTACGACGACTTCGTTCGCGTCAACCGCAACAAGAAGCACCTGCGACACGCTGGCAACCTCCGTACGCCCGGCATCAATCGCCGCATCGAGCGGCAAGGTGAACGTATCCGCAACGGCCGCCGTTCGGGTGACCTGACATGGAACGAAGCGCGCAAGCTGCGCAAGGGGCTTCGCCGGATTGTTCGGGCCCGCAATGTTGCAAAGTTCGATGGGCGCGTGACCCAATATGAGCGCCGGGAGCTACGTGACATGCTCGATCACAATGGTCAGCGCATCCGTCGTCTGCGGAACAACCACAAAACAGCGAACCCACGGTTTCGCAAGTTCCGCAAGTACATCAATTTCAACTACTGAGTTGAGTTGAAAAGCCCAAGCCGGTCTGATCCACCGTCTGGAGCGAATGAAGAGGAGTGTCCTTCCCCCGGGGCGCTCCTTTTTATTTTATGTTGCGAGGAGAATTGCTCCAGCAACAAGACATGCCGTTCCGCTGATAACACCCATGGCGAGATTGCGGACGATGAACAGGTAAACGCAAATCCCGAATGCGAAGGCTATCAGACGGACACTCAACGGAACAGTTTCAAGCTGCCCGATCGGGAACACGACCAGTCGTGCGACAAGCCCCGCCACCATTGCCGTTGAGACGGCGCGCACCCAGCGGAAGATTTCGCTATCGACATGCAGATCACGTGACAGGCGTACGCCCATCCAGCGCCAGGGTTCTGTCATAAGCATGCCAGCGGCAAAGATCAGGGCATACCCTCCCCAGCCGCCGGCGACAAACGTTTGAAGTTGGCTCATGCCTGCGTCTCCGGATTTGCTCGTCTGCGCCAACGGCCCAGGGCGTAGGCAAGCGTTCCCCCGATCAACCCGGTTGCCAGAAGATCGAGCCCGGGTGCAAGGAGAAATAACGCCGGGCCAAGAACCACACCAAAAAGAATCGCCAACCGGTCAGCCAGGGAGGTGGCTGCTGCGATCAACGAGAGGACGAAATAAATCGGCGTCAGAAACAGAAGCGCTGCGCCCAATGCTGGCGGGAGCTGGCCTGCCAGATGATACCCTGCGACGGTCGCGATGACCGTGCCTGAACACAACAGTGAGGCAAACCCCAGAAAAAACGGCAACCGCACATGCTGTGGCAATGGCGGCAGACGACGTATGCCCTCAACCCAAGCCGTGATGGCGACGAAGTGTGATGCGGCATATTCTAACCCACGCGGCAGACCTGAACCGCGGAGATACGGCATTAGAACAACGGTCATCGGGAGCAGACGGATCGCTGTCAACAGAACCGCAAAAGCGACTGTTACGAGTGTTGCACCGCGGGCGACCTGATCGACCAGAGCAACCTGTCCCGGTAACTGGAAAATTCCGACGGTCATGAAAACCGCTTGCCCAACCGAGAACCCGGCATCACGTGCCAGCGCACCGAAACCGATCATTGCGAAGAACAAAATCAGACCCGGCGTCCAGGGCGTGGCTCTCAATCCATGAAAAAACGCACGACGCGGTGAGCAGCCGATGGTCCAGGCAGGTGGTGGTTCTTGCGGGGGAGTTTCTGACACATTTATTCTCTGCCCCGTACCAGGCAGACTCCAGCCACAATTTCTGATAGACCACGCCGCAGTATTGCATCATTCGACCGTTGTGCAATCGCGAATTCGAACCCGGATACATCGCCAAATCGATATGCTCAGGAAATCGGTGGACCGTGGATTTCCTTGAGGATTTTTTTACGGATGGCCTTTGCGTAACCGGCGTAACTGTTTGCGGTCACCACAAAACTGTAGGGGCCGGTCGCGATATTCTCATCGAAGTATTTGTTGAGCCGCGGAAACTCCGTAAGGATTGTCAGGCCGTTAATCGTGATGCCTGCGCCACCTATCAGATCGCGCACGGCGCGTGGATCACCACCGTTGTTGTTGCGGCCGTCCGTTGCCACGTCGATCACTGCCCTGTCGTAGCTGAACGGCGCTTCGAGGATCAGTTTTGCGCTGAATTTGAGGGCTGCCGCGATCGAAGTTCCACCGTCTGATACGAGACGCGGCATGGCTTCGATGATTGCAGCTGTTGCGTGGGCGTCGGCTGCGCTTTCGATCACACGCCAGGGCATGCCGATAGCCTGTTGCGTTTCACTCGCCCATTGCACAACAGTGACGGCAATGCGTTTCAGCCGACCGTCCTTAATGGCCTTGAGGATTTGTTCGTCCTGGAACGCACGGGCCATGCCGTTGACCTGAAGCTGGTATTCCGCACCGTTCACGCTCCATGAGGCATCGATTGCAAGCACGAGCAGGAGATCAAGGCGGCCAGGCGCCCCGTTGGCTTGGCCGTGCGCCGTTCGATGGGAGCCACTGAGCGCGACGGTCAATGTTAAAAACAAACAGGCTGACGCAATCCCGGATCGCAGCCAGCGTGTCTGAAATTTCTGAACCATGTTCGCGTTGTTCGCCTCTCAGCGGTTAGCCCGGCGTTAGTCCTCTAAGCCGTTCAGAGCGTCGGCGGAGCAGTTCCACGGTTGTTAGTAACACGACAGACATGATCACAAGGATCGTTGCCGCAGACAGGATGGTCGGCGAAATTTCCTGCCGGATGCCCGACCACATCTGCTTTGGAAGTGTCAGTTGATCCGCGCCACCAATAAAGAGAACGACCACGATTTCGTCCATCGATGTGACAAAGGCGAACAGAGCACCTGAGATGACACCCGGAGCAATGATCGGAAACTGGATCTTGAAGAAATTCCGCACTGGACCGCCACCGAGGCTGGCGGCGGCGCGCGTGAGACTGTGATCGAATCCAACCAGCGTTGATGTCACCGTGATGACGACGAATGGCAAACCAAGAATCGTGTGCGCAAAAATAAGACCGGTGAACGACGAGTGCAGACTGCTCCCCTCAGTGAAGGGATCAGTCGGGTTCAGGACCTGTGGGTAGAACAGCGCCATACCGGCGGCCGTGATGATCAACGGCACGATCAATGGAGAAATAAGTGCTGCCATGAAGAGCTTGCGACCCGGCATCTGAGGACGGCTGAGACCGAGTGCCGCCAATGTCCCGAGCGTCGTTGCAAGCAAGGTGGCGGCGATCGCGACCAGTACACTGTTCCATGCGCCGATCTTCCACTTGTCGCTGCACACCGTCGTTACGACCGCATCGGAACAGTCGCCAATCAGGTTACGATACCAACGCAGCGAGAACGCTTCTGGATCGAGGTAAAGCATCTCCTTCGTGAAGTTCAGGAACGCCTTTGAGGTGAACGACAGCGGAATGACCGCGATCAGAGGTGCCACCAGAAAGAACAGGACCACACCGCAGAACGCGAGATAGAAATAGTGCCAGGCGCGTTGGCCGGTGCTTGCATATGCCGGAAGTGCCATGACCGTTAGCCCATTCGCATGTTATCGATGCCGACGATCTTGTCGTACACCCAGTAGAGAACAAGAACGCCGATCAAGAGCAACACACCCATTGCAGCGGCCAGTCCCCAGTTGAGCGTTTGCTGCAAGTGTCCGGCAATTGCATTGCCGATCAGTTGCCCGTCCTTGCCGCCCACAAGTTCAGGCGTGATATAATATCCGATCGACACAATGAAGACGAGGATGGCGCCCGCGCCGATGCCTGGAAGTGTTTGCGGCATATAAACCTTGATGAACGCAAGCGTTGGCGTAGCGCCGAGATTTTGTGCGGCCTTCATGTAGGCGGGCGATATCCCTTTCATGACCGAGTAAATCGGCAAGATCATGAAGGGGAGAAGAATTTGTGTCATGACGATGATAGTGCCGGTATAGTTGTACATCATCGCGAGGCGATTTTCATCCCCGAGGATGCCTGCAGACACAAGTGTATCATTCACAACTCCGTTTTGTTGCAGCATCACCATCCACGCCACAATGCGCACCAGCAACGATGTCCAGAACGGCATCAGAACACAGATCATGAGCACGTTGGCGTAGCGCAGCGGTAGCGTCGCCAGCAAATGTGAAACGGGATAACCAAGCAGCAGCGTGCACAATGTCACAATGATTGCGACCTCAAACGTGCGCCACCATAGGGTTTGATAAATTCGGCGGTATTCAGGCTGCGCGACGTAGCCTTTTTCCTGATCGATCTTGTAGTCGATCGCGTTGGCGAAATATCCGGACGTGAAATTATTCTTCATGATTGCGAGCGATTGCCAGAACGTAATGTCGCCCCAGCGCTTGTCGATCTTGATCAGCTCTTCCTTGTAGGGGCCTGCAAAATTCTTCCGCTTAAGTGCCTTGAACTTGCGATTCGACTTCTTGATCAGGCTTTTCCACCTGGATTTCGCATAGTTCATGCGTGTGCTGGACTGCCCCATAAGGAGGCCCGGTGCCGAGGAAATGTCCTCGTAGATGGCCTTGTAAAGAGGTTCGTTTGGCAGATCCTTGCCATCCCACTGATCGTACAGCGCGAATGTTTTTGGCAGGTACGTGTTCACCTTGCGATCATCGACGCTGTAGACCATCAGCGACAGCACAGGGACAATAAAGAGAAGGACAAGAAACAGGAATGGTGGTGCCACCAGTCCAAGCGCTGCAAACATGTTGCGTCGCTGCGATTTCTTGAGGGCTTGCTTGAGCGGGATCCCGTCTGCCGTCATCAGCTCGCCAGCGGCGTTGTATTCGTCTGCGGCTGGAGCTGTGTTGTATGTGACGGCCATGGATCAACCTGTCTCGCTTGATTCTACTTTTGGTCGGGACGGCCCGTCTCCAATCTATGGAAACAGGCCATCCCGGTTTTCAAAACGAAAGTCCAGGTCTTACGACTTGGCTTTCCAGGCGTTGAAGCGTTCTTTGATTTCGTCGCCGTTGTCCGCCCACCATTCCGGGTTTGCGAAGACGGAACGACCCATCACTTCATCGCGGTTTGGCATGTGTTCCATGATGTT
>CALHAX010000110.1 GCA_937931785.1 uncultured Hyphomicrobiaceae bacterium
TAAACGCTGGGGCCACTCAGGTCATGATCAATGGCCGGAACAGGGCACGTGCGACTGATGCTGTTGCAAAATTACGGAAGGCCTTCCCGGGTGCAAAGGTAGAGGTCGGTATTGGTAATGTTGTAAATGGCGAAGCTCAAAACATCGTGCTGAAGGCAATCAAGACGTTTGGTCGTGTGGATGTTTTGGTAAACTCGACAGGGGGAGATACGCTCCCGCAACTTTTTCACAAACATGCCATCGACGAGATTGACGAAGATGTCGCGTCGGGCCTGCTCGGGCCCATTCATGCGTCACGTGCTATCATCCCGCATATGATGGAGCAAAAATCTGGCTGTATCATCAATATTGCGTCTGACGCGGCAAAAATTGCGACACCCGGCGAAACGGTGATCGGTGCAATCATGGCCGGTATCGTCATGTTTACACGTGGCCTGGCCATCGAGGCGAAACGCGATGGCGTCCGCGTAAACTGCATCACACCATCAATCGTCAGCGGAACCCCACTCTATGATCGCCTCATGGCGGATGAATTTGCAGGCAAGCTCTTCTCCAAGGCGGAGCAGATGGCGCATCTTGGTGTGGTCGAGCCGGAAGATCTGGCAAACCTCGCGGTGTTCCTCGCCAGCGACGCGGCGTCGAAGATCACCGGACAGGCCATCAGCGTCAACGGCGGCATTTCGGCGGCCTGACGATGGAAATTCACGGTGCAACATATGAGGAAGCCTACAGCAATTTTCGCTGGAACACGCCAGAGCAATTCAACGTGGCCGAGATGTGCTGCCTGCGTCATGCACGCGGTTCATTGCGTGATGCGCCGGGGCTCATTTATGTCCGGTCAGACGGAACGGTAGATACCTACACCTTCGGTCATCTGGCAACCTATGCAGCACGCTTTGCAAACGTCCTGATGCATCTTGGGGCGGGCCGCGGTGACATAGTCGGCGTCCACCTGCCTCAAACGCCGGAAGCCGTGATCGCGCATTTCGGCATTCAGATGATAGGTGCGATTGCACTTCCCCTGTTTGCATTGTTCGGTCCGGACGCCATGCAGTTTCGTCTTGCCGACAGCGCAACCAAAGTGCTTGTCACCAGCAGGGCCGGACTGGAACGCATCGAGGGGGCCACGGCGGATCAGTCTGCACTTGCGCATGTTTTGAGCATTGATGGAGCCGGAGCAAACGACGTTAAAAGTTTTTGGCATCTGATGGAAAGCGCTTCCCCACAAGCCACTGTAGTTCCAACACACAGCGAAGATCCCGCATTCCTGATGTACACGTCTGGTACGACGGGAAACCCCAAGGGCGTGCTCCACGCTCAGCGTGTTCTTTATGGCCATCTGCCAGGAATAATTCTGCCACACGAGCAGTTTCCGCAATCTGGAGATAAATTCTGGACGCCAGCTGATTGGGCATGGGCCGGCGGGCTCTTCGATGCCCTGCTGCCTGCGCTCTATTACGGTGTGCCCATGGTCGGGCGGCAACCTTCTGCATTCGATCCGGAAGATGCGTTCGACTTCATGGCGTGTCATGGCATCCGGAACGCCTTCATGCCGCCAACCGCATTGCGGATCATGCGGAAGGTCGAAAACCCGAGGGGGCGCTATCCCCATGTCTTGCGGTCGATCGCGACCGGAGGCGAGAGTCTCGGTGAAGATATGATAGCATGGGGGCAGGACGCCTTCGGATTTACGCTGAACGAGATTTACGGACAGACGGAAGTCAATCTGGTCACAGGCAACTGCGCCAGCCTCTTTCCTGTTCGGCCCGGATCGATGGGACGCGCCATGCCGGGACACATCGTTGATGTGGTGGATGCGGACGGGCAACCCTGTCCCGACAACGTGGACGGTATCGTTGCTGTCAAGCGCCCGAACCCTGTGATGTTCCTGGAGTACTGGAAGAATCCGGAGGCAACAGCCAGGAAATTCATTGGCGAGTGGTGTCTGTTGGGGGATGTCGCGCGCCGCGATCCAGAAGGCTATTTCTGGTTCCGGGGGCGAGATGACGACATTATCATTTCCTCAGGTTATCGCATCGGACCTTCGGAAATCGAAGAATGTCTTGTCACGCATCCTGCTGTAGTTTTGGCCGGTGTAATCGGCACCCCTGACGAGACACGCGGAGAGGTTGTTGTCGCCTACGTCGTGCTGGCGGACGGACAGGAAGCGGACGAAGATCTTGTGATCAATATCCAGAACCACGTGAAAACACGTCTGGCAGCTCACGAGTATCCTCGCGCGGTGCGTGTCATCTCCGATATGCCTGTCACTCTGACTGGTAAAATTCGCAGGCGCGACCTACGCGTGCTTGAGGCATCACGGAAAGTCTGAAAATCTGCGCGAGTCTGTTATCGGGCTGAGGCTGCGCCAAGGGAGGGTTTCGGTTGCAGGACGTGCACGCAACAAACTGAAGTTGTATTCGTTTGCGGAATGCACGACAGTTATCAATTAAAATACATGGAGCCAGTCAACGTTCAAAGGTGTGCAATAGTTTCCACTATTGACCTTTGTTTCGGAGGGGGCGTTGAGGTACAGGCATGTCGAAGGGGGACCTGGGCACTGCGATCCATAGTGTGATTGTAGAGATTGACGCTCTTGATGAGCCAGAGTCCGTGGCGTCATGCCTGGCAGAATTTGCCGCACATTTCGCGATTTCAGCGGTTATGATCTCTGTCCCCTCGCTTTCGGGCGACGCAGAGAAACCGGATCACGTCATCGGCGCGAAACCGGAGTCGCTTGCAACTCGGTTCCTTGCTGAAGAAAATATCGACCAGGACATTGCGGTTCGAACTGCGATGTCAGACATGCAGGCGCTGGTCTGGTGTGATGACACTTTGTGGCGCAAGTCTGGTCAGAACAGCCACGGGCTCAAGGCAGCCCTTGACGCGCATGAATTGAACTCCGGTGTTCTGATACCTGCGTTTGGAGGCAGTGGGATGGCGGGTTTCGTTGTGCTTGCAGGCCACGATCTGGAACTCGAAGAGACTGATGTGTCCCATCTCAAGGTTGTGGCGACCTATGCATTCAGTCGCGCCTGCGCCCTCCAGCGCGCGCAGTTACGCGAAGACTATGGATTGTCCGACCGGGAGTTCGAGTGCATGAAATGGGTTGCGGCAGGAAAGACGGATTGGGAAATCGGTCAAATTCTTACAATCAGCCCCAAGACAGTCAATTATCATGTCGAGAACGCGAAACGTAAGATGCTTGTTCCAACACGTGTGCAAGCCGTGATGGCAGCACTTCTTTCGGGTGGTTTCAGAACCTGATCGGGGGCTGTCTGTCGCGCGGGGCTTGTCTTGCTCGCACCATCGTTGCAGAACTTCCAGCAGCACATGATCTAACGCTGCGAGGCCGTCTCGCGGCATCGTAAGGCGAAGGACACGTTATGGTACGTTGGCGCGGCCGCGAGCAAAGCGATAACATCGAAGATCGACGCGGCCAGGGGGGAGGCGGCGGCTTTCGTTTCCCTTTCCCGCGTGGCGGTCGTGGGCGTGGCATACGAATCCCGACGGGGAGGGGCGGCCGCCGCGGTGGTGGGATGAGCATGATGACAATGGTGATCATCGGGCTTGTCATGTATTTCGTCTTTGGCCTCAATCCACTGGACCTTCTGCGCGGCGGCACCGGAGGTCCTGCGCCACAGATTGATGCCGGTGGAAGTGGCGGGCAGACGCTCCCGAAATTCGAAATTCCCGGTCTTCCGGGCTCGCGTACGAGCGATCAAGGCAACGGCACACGAACGGCACAACGTCCAGCCACCAGCCCCGGCAAACGCACGACTGATGAGGCTGGCCAGTTCGTCAGCGTGATTTTTAATGACACCGAAGATGTGTGGAAGCGGATCTTTCCGAGTTTTGGCAAACGGTACCGCGAGCCCAACATGGTGCTCTACACGGGCTACACCAACACCGGTTGCGGCCCCGGACAAGCGGCCATGGGTCCGTTCTATTGCCCACTTGACCAGAAAGTTTACATCGACCTCAGCTTCTTCCGAACACTTGAACGCAAGTTTGGTGCGCCGGGAGATTTTGCCCAGGCCTACGTGATTGCCCATGAAGTCGGGCATCATGTTCAGACACTGCTCGGTATCGCTGATGCGGTGCAGCGTGCCAAAGCGCAAAATCCGCGGGCCGCGAACAAGATCCAGGTCATGATGGAGTTACAGGCGGATTGCCTGTCAGGCGTCTGGGCAAACCATGCGGACAGAACGAAACAGATTCTTGAACCCGGCGACATCGATGAAGGACTGAATGCTGCTGCCCAGATCGGGGATGACATGATCCAGAAACGTGCCGGTCAACGCGTGAACCCGCATAGCTTTACACACGGATCCGCCGCACAACGCCAGCGCTGGTTCCGTGCCGGCTATGAGTCCGGCAACATGAACGCATGCGACACCTTCAATGCCGCACGTTTGTAGAACAAACAGAAGGGGGAAACGTCAAAACCGGCAAGCTGCTTAATACATGCGTTGCAGCACCGTGTTAGACAAACTTCACAACAAGGTGGCGGTTGGCATGATCATGGTGATATAACAACACGCAATGACGGACGCGGACGCAAGATCCCGCTGTCAGCTACAAGACCATCCAGGGAGGACGAAACGACGTGAGACCAATAAACAAAACAGTTTTGACTGCAATTGCAGCAACAGGCTTCATGGCCGCACCAGCACTGGCCGCGTGCGAAAATATTACACTCGGTTCAGCAATTTCACTCACCGGCAAGTACGCCACGAACGGCGTACACGCCAAGAACGGCTACGAGTACGCGATCCAGAAGCTCAAGGATGCCGGCGGAATCAAGGTCGGCGACAAGTGCTACAACTTCAACGTCATCTACTATGATGATGAGTCGAAGGGCGACCGTGGCGCCACACTTGCTGAACGACTGATCAATCAGGACAAGGTTCAGTATATGCTCGGGCCATACTCATCGGGTTTGACCAAGGCGATTGCGCCGGTCACCGAGAAGTACAAGATCCCGATGGTCGAGGCCGAAGGCGCCTCTCGCTCGCTCTTCAATAAGGGTCGAAAATATCTCTTTGCCGTGCTGTCCACATCTGAGCAGTATCTCGCGTCTGCGATTACACTTGCGGCAGAGAAAGCCAAAGCGTCTGGCAAGGCCCTCGGTGATGTTAAAGTTGCGATCGCCGTCGAGAACGATCCGTTCTCGCTCGATATCCGTGCCGGTGTGTTGGACGACTCCAAAAAGCAGGGTATGAAAGTCGTCATCGACGAGAAGTTGCCACGCGACCTGTCCGACATGAGTGCGATCCTGACAAAGGTGAAACTGCTCAAGCCTGACGTGCTGGTCATTTCCGGTCACTCGAAGGGAGCCGCAACCGGTGTGCGCCAGATCGGCGAAATGAACATCGACGTTCCGATGATCGCAATGACGCACTGTGAAGCCGCAGACGTGACGGGGAAATTCCCGAAGGCATCGGAAGGCATTTTGTGTTCGACGCAGTGGGCCGAGACACTCGCATACAAGGATGACCTGATGGGCACGGCTGCTGAGTACGAGCAGGGCTTCAAGGCCGCGTTCCCGGAATACAAGAACAAGACCGTCCCGTATCAGGTCGCTCAGGCGTCCGCTGCGGTGCAGGTTTTCGCCGATGCATTCACACGAGCCGGATCGCTTGACAAGGATAAGATCCGCGACGCTCTGGCGGCGACCGACCTCGCAACGTTCTACGGTCAGATCAAGTTCGCTGAGGCCGGCAACAACATTGCCAAGCCGATGGTGCTGCGTCAAATCCAGGGCGGAAAATACAACGTGGTGGCACCGTCCAAGTTCGCGTCCCACAAGCTGGACTGGCCGCGCAAGGCAAAATAGTCCGCAACTTAAAAATGGAGTTGGGTGCGCATTCTCGTGCCCGACTCTCCTGCGATCGTGAGGGGCGTTTCGTGGCCGGTCTCGGTCGCATCGCTTCGGGGGGAGGCAAACGCCGTGGATCAGATTTTCGGCAATCTGCAACTGCTGTTCGAATTTCCGGCCGTTAATCTGGAGATTATCATTCAGGGTGCGATGATCGGTGCGATCTTTGTGCTCGTCGCTTATGGCCTGGCGCTCGTCTGGGGCGTCATGAACGTCAAGAACCTCGCCCAGGGCGCACTCGTCATTGCCGGAGGGTATGTCTCCTGGTGGCTGGCCCAGCGTGGCATGCCCGTGCTTGTCGGTATCCCGGTCGCAGCCATCGTGTTGGCGCTCATCGGCGGAGCCTGCAGCGGCACCCCCATCGACAAATTCTGCCGTCGTCACTGGCGCGTGGCGATTGTCTTTGCCGTTGCGATGACGGTGGTCATGTTTGCTGGTCTCTATACCACAGCACCGGGGTCGGCATGGGCCGCCTACGAGGGTGTCGGACGCACCTTCGGTACCATTGGCGGCATCGGCCTCTTTGGAATTCTCGTTGCCTGCGGCGGGCTCTATGGTCTTGTCATATCGCGGGTCATCGAGCGCGATCTTTTCACCTCGCTGCTCGCGACGTTCGGCATCGGCATCATGTTCGAACAGCTCATGAATCTGATGTTCGGCTCTGACACGCAGAGCTTGCGCCTTGACTATGACAGCTTCAGCTTCTTTGGCGGCATAGTAAATGTCCCCGTCGCGAAATTGCTCGCGGTGATCATGGCTGCAGCGCTGGCCATCGCGGTCATTATCTTCATGAAGCGCAGCCGCATGGGACAGGCGATCCGCGCCACCGCGCAGGACGCCCGTGCCGCCCGCGTGCTCGGCATCGATACGGAACGGGTCTACGCCTTTACGTTCTCTCTGAACGCCGCTCTCTGTGGCGCCGCAGGTGCGTTGGTCGTGCTGGTCTGGGAAATCATGCCCTTTTACGGCATCCCGTATTCTGTGCGCGCATTTGTCATCGTCACCGCCGCCGGGCTTGGCAACCTGCCGGGCGTGATCGCTGCTGGCATTGGCATCGGCGTGATGGAACAGTATGGCGGGCACATCTTCGGCATCGGCTACCAGCAGGCTATCGCGGTTCTGTTGCTGCTTCTCGTTCTCCTGATCCGGCTTGCGCAGCAACGGCGCAACCGGCAAGTCCTGCAATAAGGAGGCGCTAGGCCCATGACCGGAACCGGTAACAAGATCGTCTCCTACATCACACTGGCATTGTTCATCATTCTCGCGCCCCTGTTGTTCCCGGACTATCGCACGTCGCTGGCAGCACTCTGGCTTCTGATCATTGTCGCATTGACGTGGGACATGACGGGTGGCCAGATGGGATACAACTCCCTCGGCAACATCTTCTTCTACGGCACGGGGATGTATGTCGCAGCGGTTGTGGGCATCAGTCTCGCCTATGACGTTGCCGACTACACCAACGCGGCAGGCGGCGGCATCTACAAGTTTACCGACGCACAATACTTCACGGGCATGCTTGTTGGCAGTCTCGCGGCAGGGCTGTTCTGCGCTGTTTCGGCCCTGATCCTCGGATGGCTGCTGTTCGGATTGCGCGGACCATATTTCGCAATTGGCACCCTCGGTGTCGCGATTGCAGCCGGTGAACTGGTATCCAACTGGGATTGGGTCGGCGGTGGGCAGGGCATTGCGCTCCCGGTCTATCCATACGATCTGGATCAGGGAAAGCTGTTCTTCTACTACCTCTTTGCCGGGCTCGGCGTCGCGGTCTTCGCATTCTGCGCCTGGCTCTACAACACCCGGTTCGGCGCGGCGATCAACGCGATCCGCGACGACGAGGAAAAAGCCGAAGCGATGGGCATCCATACCCTTCGCTACAAGTTGATCGCCTGGTCTATGGCGGCCTTTTTCGTCGGCGTTGCAGGTGCGTTTTCGGCCTTCCAGCTCATTCATTTCGAGCCGCTGGAAACCGCCTACCAGACGATCAACCTTGGAATTTTCATGGTCGTGTGCGTGCTGCTTGGCGGCAAGGGCACTCTTTGGGGGCCGGTAATCGGGGCCATCATGTTCCACGTCTTCAAGGAAGTGACATGGACCTACTTTCTGGGGTGGCAGTGGGTGGCGCTGGGTGCGCTCATCGTTGTCACCGTGGTCTATTTCCAGGACGGACTGATGGGCTGGCTCAAGACAAGGCGGCCTGAGTGGTTCGGTATCCGGGTCGAACAGAAAGCAGCAATCGCGGAGGCTGCGGAATGAGCGAGCACATCATCCAGGTCTCCGACGTCTCCAAGAGCTATGGTGGCGTCGTTGCCAACAAGGACATCTCTCTTTCTGTACGCAAGGGTGGCATTACCGGCCTGATCGGTCCGAACGGGTCTGGCAAGACGACGCTGTTCAACTCCATCGTCGGTTATCATCCGATCGACGACGGCTCGATCAAGTTCGAGGACAAGGAAATCTCGCGCTTGCCCGTGCCGGAGATCGCTCGCCTCGGGCTGCTGCGCACCTTCCAGCAAACCCGCATTTTCAGTGCCATGAACTGCGTCGAGAACATGCTTATCTCGCTGCCGCACCGCAAGATGACGATCATGCAGATGCTGGCGCAGAACTCGAAGGCAGATCACGATCGTGCTGCCCAGTTGCTCGATTTCGTAGGCCTCTACGAAAAACGCCTTCTGCGCTCTGGCTCACTGTCGTTCGGTCAGCAAAAACTCCTCGAGTTTGCAATGGCCTTGATGAATGAGCCAACAGTGCTCTTGCTGGATGAACCAACAGCCGGGATCAACCCGACACTCATCAACGGTCTGATCGACCGCCTGAAACGCGCCAATAGCGAATTCGGCATCACCTTGTTCATCATCGAACATAACATGCGAGTTATCATGAACATGGCAGACACGATCTACTGCCTGGCGCATGGTGAAATGCTGGCATCCGGCGCGCCGGAAGACGTTCAGAACGACCAACGCGTCATTGACGCCTATCTGGGGGCGCACTGATGAGTACGGATCAGAAACCGGGCAGCATCAGCGGTTACGGCTCCGGCGGTGTCGATTCAGTTATATCGGTCGAGGATGTGGTACGTCAGGCTCAGGCCATTGCCGAAGACGTGACCGTTGAGCAACTCGACGCGCTCGTCGGAGGCGATGCGTATGTCTCGATAGAGAACCTGCGTGCCGGTTACGGGCAGATGGAAATTCTGCACGATATCAACCTGCGCGTCGGGCGAAAGCAGTCGCTCTGTTTGATCGGACCCAATGGTGCCGGGAAGTCCACCATTCTTCATGCAATTTTTGGCTTCAACAATATTTTCTCCGGAAAAATCAACATTGGCGATGGCCCGAACAAGGCTGATGTCACGAAGCTTTCACCGAACCAGAAGCTGAGCGAGGCAGGCATTGCCTACATTCTGCAGGACAAGTCCGTATTCCCGAGCATGACTGTAGAGGAAAATCTGTGGATGGGCGGGTTCCTCAAGAACCAACCTGCCGAGGCCAAGCAAGCCGCTGAAATGATTTTTGACAAATACCCCAGGCTGGCTGCACGCCGCAAACATCAGGCCAAGGTGCTGTCCGGTGGAGAGCGCCGGTTACTTGAAATATCCCGAGCGCTGGTGATGAATCCCGAAGTACTTCTCGTCGACGAACCGTCGATCGGGCTTGAGCCACGCTTCATCGATATGGTGTTCGAGATCCTCCACGATCTGCAGCACAATGAGGGCAAGACCATCATTATGGTCGAGCAGAATGCGAAGAAGGGCTTGGAATTCGCTGACATCGGATATGTGCTTGTGTCCGGTGAGGTGGCGATTGCCGGAAAAGGGGACGAGCTGCTTGCCAATCCGAAAGTCGGTCAACTCTTCCTCGGCGGTTGATGCCAGCCGACCAAAGACGTTTGCGTCCGCAGCGTTATAGCGCGTCTGATTCAAATGGAATCATGACGGGGTTATCCAAATTGTTCTACTGGCCTTCCGGTGTCTCCGTCTAAGTTGTGTCGGGCCACCGGTTACGACACAACGTCTCACGAGTGCCATGATAATCCCGGCATCTCTACTTCGTAGAAAGCTGCCCTAAGTCGGACACACCTAGAGCACCGAACCGGTGAATGCCGACGTTTGGCAGGACACGTAATAGGCCTGCAGTTGCGTGCAGAGCTCTCTTGCCCGGTTCGAGGACGAAAACGGCCCGGCAATCAGACGGTAAAGACTGTTCTCACCAGCACCACTGCGGACGTAGCGTGGTGCCAGTGCACCGACCAGATTACGGTGCCGCTCGTTCAACAGCGCCCAGGTCAATCGAAGCGAATCGACAGAGTCACCGCTGCCCAACTCGACACCAAAGGTCCGACGTCCCGGCAGGGGGACCACAGCGGCAATAGGTTGAGATGCAACAGCCGGTTCAGGCGGAACCTTCGTGGGCAACGGGGTCGTCGTTTGTGGTGAAACCGGTCCTCCGACAGATGCAGCAGCTTCAGGATCGCTGTCGAGCAATGCTGCAAGAATAGCAGCATCTTGCGAGGCGGCTTCGTTCGCTGTGATTGGCTGGTTTGTCGGAGGCGCAGTACGGGTCACACCATCAAGGGTTGTGCCTTCAATGGCGGAGTTCGAAGCCAGAGTTTTTTCAGGCGTCGCTGCAATAGGCGTCACTTGCACACCGGAGTCGGCTTGCCCGGTGCGGAAAGTGTCAACGACTGTACCGCTGCCGCGTACAACGACGTTCTGCCAGGCTTCAAGCCGTTCAACACGTTGCACATTTTTTTGCTGATTTGCGTCTAGACGTTTCACGTCCTGTGACACCATTGCGACGTTGGTCTTGAGGATCGCCAGGTCCCGGCTCATGCGAGACCAGTTGCCGGAGGCAGTACCGTCATCCGGCAAGGCGGCGCTTTTTCGAAGAGTTACCGATGCTGCATCATCTTCGTTCCAGTCTGTGATTATGCCTGCGGGTAAGGGCCGGCCAAGCGCGATGAGAACGAGATATGCGGTTGCCCCCAGCCCCAAAATGCTCCAGATCGCCAGATAAACACCATTACCACGCCGCCGTGCAGGCAACTCGGCTCTCGGTTGGGCAGTTTCCCGGTACTGAGCGGGTTGTAATGTGCTCATTGGTTGAACCATCTCTGGCAAATTGCTCACACGCTGCCGAAACTGGCAGACTTTTTGATCCTGCAAGTGCTGTCTGAGTCCCGAAAAGCGGTCAATACAACGCTCGCTGAAGTCTGTGGAAGGTGCTTCCACGAACGAGCGAACGTGTGTATCGCAAGGTAGGTTCAGAGCTCGGTCGAGTTCGGAGAACCGTTGCACTTGGTAATCTGAATTGACTATGCCGACGGCCTGAATCTTGCTCAAAGCTCATTGGATCATCCTTGGAAAGCAAGGCACTGGAGCTTCGCCCACATGGAACAGAATGTGAACGGTCACTCCGACCTCATGGTGGTTATCCTCGCCGCCGGGCAGGGGACGCGTATGCGTTCAAAGCTGCCAAAGGTTCTGCACAAGGTCGCTGGCCTCTCGATGCTGGGACACGCGATGGCGGTTGCTGACGCATGTGGCAGTACGAAGCTCGTGATCGTTACCAGTCCAGGGCAAAACGATGTGCGAGCTGAGGCGCAAAAACGTAACGTCGACGCGACAGTGGTCATACAACACGATCAGTTCGGCACAGCTCACGCAGTTCTGGCGGCGCGCAACGCGTTGGAGCAGCACAGCGGTCCGGTCCTCATTCTCTATGGGGACACGCCTCTGGTTCGTCGTGAAACGTTGATTGAGGTGATCGGAAAACTGAAAGAAGGCGATCAGGTTGTCGTCGTCGGTTTCGAGGCGGCGGATCCGACTGGCTACGGCCGGCTTCTTCTTGGCCCTGATGAAAAACTTCTGGAAATCGTCGAGCATGCAGACGCATCAGATGAACAGCGTACCGTAACACTTTGCAATTCTGGCATCGTCGCGCTGGGTGCAGGCAAGGCATTGTCGATCCTTGAACGTATCGGAAACGACAACGCCAAGGGTGAATTCTATCTGACAGATTCAGTTGCTGTCGCCCGATCTGACGGCGCAACGGCGAGCGTGGTGCGGGCCGAAGCTGACGATGTGCTCGGCGTGAATTCTCGCGTGCAACTGGCTGAAGTGGAAGAAATCTACCAACGCCGCCAGCGCGAAACGGTTATGGTATCTGGCGTCACCATGATTGCGCCGCGGACAGTGACGTTAAGCCATGATACGCAGATTGCCCAGGACGTGGTGATCGAACCAAATGTCTTTTTTGGCCCCGGCGTTTGTGTGGAAGAAAATGTGCACATTCGCGCTTTCTCGCATCTTGAACAAACACATGTCGGCGCTGGCGCAACGATCGGCCCTTATGCACGTTTGCGTCCGGGAACGAGGCTTGGTGCAGGAACGCGCATTGGCAATTTCGTGGAAATCAAGGCCGCCGATATCGCCGAGGGCGCAAAGGTCAACCACCTGTCCTACGTCGGCGATGCCACGGTGGGAGCGAACGCGAACATCGGTGCAGGCACGATCACCTGCAACTACGACGGATTCTCGAAGCACACGACTGAAATTGGTACAGGCGCGTTCATTGGCTCGAACAGCGCATTGGTCGCGCCAGTGAAAGTGGGCGATGGAGCCTATGTCGGATCAGGCAGCGTCATTACCAGGAACGTGGCCGCTGGAGCACTCGCCGTGACACGCGCGCAGCAAATCGAAAAACCGGGGTGGGTAGAAAAATTCCGCACGCTCATGAAGCGGCGAAAAGAAAAGGCATCCTGACAGCACGCCCGCGAAAAACCGACTCGTCGGATCGGGACACGCTGGCTTACCAACTGGAGAGAGGCGCACAGCATGTGTGGCATCGTAGGAATTCTGGGGCGCGACGCTGTCGCTGCTGATATCGTCGACGCGTTGAAACGCCTTGAGTATCGTGGCTATGACTCGGCAGGTATCGCCACCGTGCAGGATGGTCACCTTGATCGTCGCAGGGCCGAAGGAAAACTGCGAAACCTGGAGGCCCTTCTCAACGAAGCGCCGTTGGTCGGTCGCACAGGGATCGGTCATACCCGTTGGGCCACGCACGGGCCGCCAACCGAGCGCAATGCCCATCCGCACATGACGGACGGCGTCTCAGTTGTTCACAATGGAATTATCGAAAATTTTCGCGAACTCAAGGACGAGTTGACAGCGTCTGGCACGACTTTTTCGACGGACACGGATACCGAAGTCGTTGCACACCTCATCACGCGCGAACGCAACACGGGTGCAAGCCCCGTCGATGCCGTTCATGCAACGCTCAAGCGACTGGAGGGCGCTTTTGCCCTCGCCATCGTTTTTGCTGGTGAGGACAACCTCATGATTGGTGCGCGAAACGGGCCGCCGCTTGCGGTTGGGCACGGCACGGGCGAGATGTATCTTGGATCCGATGCGGTTGCGCTCGCCCCATTCACGGATACAATCACCTACCTTGATGATGGCGATTGGGTCATCTTGACGCGAGACAGCATGGACGTCCGCGATGCGGAAGGAAATGCTGTCGAGCGCGCCGTGACGAAATCTGTTGCGTCCGCACTTATGGTCGATAAGGGCAATCATCGCCACTTCATGATCAAGGAGATTTATGAGCAACCCGAAGTCATCAGCCACACCCTCTCGCACTATCTCGACTTTGCGAAGGGCGAAGTGCGGGACCTGAGTGGTTCCATCGATTTCTCCAAGATCTCGCGCGTAACAATCTCCGCGTGTGGTACCGCGTACTACGCCGGCATGATTGCAAAATACTGGTTCGAAAAATACGCCCGACTTCCCGTAGACGTCGATGTGGCGTCCGAGATGCGTTACCGTGAGGCGCCGATGGAAGATGGTGGCCTGACGATCGTGGTGTCACAGTCGGGTGAAACTGCCGATACCCTTGCAGCCCTGCGCTACGCCAAGGGCGAGGGGCAAAAAATCGCCTCCGTTGTGAACGTCAGGGAATCCACAATTGCACGCGAATCCGATGTTATCCTGCCAACCCTTGCAGGGCCGGAAATTGGTGTCGCCTCGACCAAGGCCTTCACCTGCCAACTTTCTGTGCTTGCTGCATTGACCCTTCTTGCCGGGAAACAACGCGGTCGCATTGATGCAACGCAAGAGCGACGTCTTGTTGAAGCCTTGTCAGAAGTGCCGCGACACATCACGACAATCCTCAAGGACGAAGCACCCTACGAAGCTCTGGCCCAGGATCTGTCGCGCGCCCGTGACGTGCTCTATCTCGGGCGCGGTATCAATTTCCCGATTGCTATGGAAGGTGCCCTGAAGCTCAAGGAAATTTCCTATATTCACGCTGAAGGATATGCGGCGGGCGAACTCAAGCATGGCCCGATTGCGTTGATCGACGAGAATGTACCTGTGATTGTTGTCGCACCGGATGATGATCTGTTCGATAAAACCATATCAAATGTTCAGGAAGTTGCAGCCCGGGGAGGACGGATCGTGTTCATTTCCGAAACCGACGCAGAACGGGCTGGATGTCCGATCGCTGCTTCATTGCCGGTTCCAAAGTGCGATTCCTTTGTTGGACCACTAATCTACACTGTGCCTGTGCAACTCCTTGCTTATCATACAGCTGTATTCATGGGTACCGACGTCGATCAGCCGCGGAATCTCGCCAAATCGGTCACCGTTGAGTAGGGCGGAAGCGTTCGGACGTTGGTTGGTAAGGTTGTTCAGCCTTGGATTTGCCCGAATTTCACGGTTGTCGTAGCATCTCCAGAAGATGGAGATGTTTTTGCGATTCGGAGTGGTCATGACCGCTTGGAGACGAAGTTCTGTATTGCTCGTTTTCGCCGTTGTGCTGATGGCACCTTGGGCGCTGAGTCACGCTCAGGGCACGAACCCCTTTGAGGAGGCACAAAAGCTTGCCGACGCTGGCAAGCACCGCGATGCGGTTGCAGCCTTGAGCCGAAATCTTGGTTCGGGGGCACTGACACCAGCCAACACGGCACGCGGTTTCTACTTGCGAGGCGTGAGCTACGCGAAATCCGGTAAAAACCCGCAAGCTATTTCCGATCTTACAAACGCGCTATGGCTGACAGGTTTGAACGATAGCGAACGCAGCAATGCCTATGAAACACGTGCAGCTGCATATAAGGCGAGCGGTTTCAAGGCCAAGGCTGCCGCTGACCTTAAACGTGCGAAATCAAAGGTAGCTCCAACTCAGACGGCATCGCTTGTCCCGACACCTGCGCCGGAAACATCAACAACCAGCGCCGCTGGAGGTAGAGCCGCACCCGATGCGTGGGCAACACAAACAGCCAATACGGCAGTGACCCCGGACGTGAAACCTGCTGCATCGAAACCAGCTCCGACGCCCGGCGCAGGAAGTGCCGTATCCACATTCTTTGGAGGTTTGTTCGGAGGTGCAAGCACATCGCAATCCGCCAGCGCGGCGACAACAGCTCTTTCGCGCGAGGATGGCAGCGGCGTCAATCAACCTCTAACAACCGCCGCAAGCCGGACGGTGGCAAAATCCACAGCACCGGCAAGGCCAACAGCAAACGAAACAGCCGTCTCAAGCTGGTCGTCGAATATCGCCACGGCCGAACCGCAGAAACCGGTGCGTGAGGTCGTTGCCAAGCCGAAGCAGGTTGCAGCAATCAACTGGAATACAGCGGTTGCGGCGACGCCGCCAGCAAAACCAAAACCAGCAGCACAAAAAGTCACAGCGTCGCCAGCGAATGCCAAAAAAGCAACGAAGCCCAGAATTGCTCCCAAGGGGCGCTACAACGTTCAGGTCGCCACGGTAAGAGATCGTGCGACCGCTGAACGCATCCGAAGTACTGTTTCGAAGCAAGCCCCAAAGGCATTGGCGGGGTTGAAGCCGTCCATCGATACAGCAGTGCTTGGTAATATGGGTACATTCTTCCGCGTCAGGGTCGATGGCTTGCCAACGCGCCAGGCGTCTTTGCGCTTGTGCAACACGTTGCAAAAACAGGGACACGATTGCTTTTTGCTGACCCGCTAAATTACGTAATTTCAGCAATGCGTTCTGCAGACCGATGCTGTAAACAGTTGCGATTGTCTTCGACAGACCCCATTTCCGCGGTTAATGAACAGAGTTGCTGCTCGCACGACGAGCGTCCGGTGAACCATGTCAAAAACAAAGCGTCCCAAGACAAAGCGACCTGAGCACGAGGGCAATGCGCTCGCAGACCTTGCCGCTAAGGCAGGACGCAAACCACGGCCACGTTTTGGCACGCGGTTTCGAAATTACCTCCTGACAGGGTTGGTGATCGTCGGTCCCGTCGGGATTACGCTCTACATCGGATGGTGGTTTATTAATGCGGTCGACGGTTGGGTGAAACCGTTCGTACCCGATGTCTACAATCCGGAAACATACCTGCCGTTTGCACTGCCAGGCGTTGGATTGGTGTTCGCGATCTCCGGTCTCGCCATTATCGGTGCATTGGCAGCGAACCTTATGGGGCGGACGATCATCAGTTATGGCGAGCTTTTCCTGAGCCGCATGCCTGTGGTTCGCAGCCTGTACAGCGGTTTGAAACAGATCTTCGAAACTGTTCTGTCGCAGAGCAGCACGAGTTTTCAGGATGTCGCCCTCATCGAGTATCCGCGCAAAGGACTTTACGCGATCGTATTCGTCTCGACTGAAACGAAAGGCGAAATCCAGAATTATGCAGGTGACACACAGTTCTTGAGCGTATTTCTTCCGACAACACCAAACCCGACATCCGGCTTCTTGCTTTTCGTTCCGAAAGAGGACGTCCGCATTCTGGATATGTCCGTGGAGGAAGCCGCAAAGTTGGTTATCTCCGCGGGACTGGTGGTGCCGGATCATCAGGCGCGGCTGGCTGAGTTGGCCA
>CALHAX010000111.1 GCA_937931785.1 uncultured Hyphomicrobiaceae bacterium
GACCTTGTTGTTGAATTTAAGACTGGCTGCGTTTCGGGCAATAGTTGCGATTGGCTTACGTGCTGTCATCGCGATCGGGGGGAACATGCGGTGTTTCTCCAGAATAATCGTCTGTCAGCCCCAAATCGGGAGCCGTTCGACTATTGGTCGTGATGACGCGCGAAGAGGTTCAATCAGCGCTGTCGGGCGTTTCAACATACCATGACATTTATTAATTTCATGGTTAAACAGAATCTCCTGATTAATCAGATGTGAATGTGTGACTTGGCCGACGGGGCAAAGCTACACCACGTGCGATCTCTGTCAGGTGTCCGGCGATGACAGCCTCGACGCTCGCGCGGGCGTCAACCTGCCCTGCTCCGAACATCGGATCCGGGCCGGGAGGTCCAAGATCGACCGCCGTGTTCGTAAGTGCAGTGCGAACATCGCGCGCTGACAGGTTCGGGCGGCGTTCCAGCATCAAAGCGATCAATCCGGTGACATGGGGGGCGGCAAAGGACGTTCCAGTATGGAAGTCGTAGCTCCCTTTCGGGATCGGGGCGAAGACGCCAACGCCGGGAGCCGCAATCGCAATATAGGCTCCGTGATTGGCTCTTGTGTAAATCTGGTCCTGTTTGTCGGTTCCCGTTACTGCGATAACGTCTGAATAGGCGGCGGGGAAAACGGGTTCTGCTTCCGGACCTGCATTACCTGCGGCGGCAACAACGATCACTCCGGCCTGTTGCACCGCGGAGATGACATCTTCGGTCAGAGGATCGCGTGGACCGGCAAAACTGAGGTTGAGAATGCGCGCCTTGCGTTTGTGTGCAGTATCCAACGCATGCACGAGCACGTAACTGTCGGTGATCGGCCTGGTGCTGGCGGCTTCTGGTGCGAATGCGCGTATGGCGATGATTTTTGCTGTTGGTGCAATACCAATGAGGTCTCCCGTTGCACCAATCACTCCGACGACGGATGTGCCATGGGTATGTGCAACCGATCTGGAATTCCTGGCTGCATTGTAGCTTTCCAGGCTGCTCTTCGTGAACTCAGTATGTGTCGTGTCCACGCCTGAATCGATGACGGCGATGCGCACATTCCGTCCTGTCGCAAGTTCATGAGTTTGAGGTATGCGGAGTTTTTGTAACGCATATTGCAGTTTGGCTTTGGTGGACAAGATGCGTTTTCTCTTTGGTGCTGTTTTTTTCTCTCCCGTTGCACCTGCGATCAGCCGGTACACGTAGTTTGGCTGCGACATGCGAATGCGCCCGTCGCCCTGCATCTCGGCGAGGACATCCTCAACCGTGCGACGGTCCGGAATTCTGTAGCGTTGCACGCGAGCGTTGATCACGTTGACGTCCTGCCCTTCAAGGCGCACCAGACGGTATTGCTGGGCAATTGCAAAGGCCGCATTCACGTCAATGGCGCGATCAAGAACAACGATGATCTCATTGGGACGTCGATCGGTGAGCGCCGCGGTTGCACGTCGTTGGGCGGGGCGGGTTGTGCGGCCTGGTTTAACCAATCGCTTTCTGGACTTGCTCCTTCCGACCTGCCGTTTGGGACGCTTGCGCGTGCCAGTTTTCGGTGTGGCGGTCTTGGTGTCGTACTGCGGTTGAGTGGGGCGGCGCTTGCAATTCGGCCATGTGCCATAGGTGCCACGCTTGCAGCGTCGCGGCGGATCAGCGACGATTCTCTTGCAGTTCGGGCGTTTGCCGCGATACCCGCGTGGGCAGGCACGCGGCGGATCCGCGATCATCCGGCGGCACTTGGGGTAGCGCCCCCGATAGCCGCGGGGACAGGCTTTGGGTGGTGGGAGCACGATCCGAACGCAGGTCGGGGGACGACCGACATATCCGCGTGGGCATTTTCGTGGTGGATTGACATCGATCCGTTTGCAGTCGGGATAACGTCCACGATACCCGCGTGGGCAGGCGCGCGAACCGGGTGTATTCTGGGCGGTGCGAACGACAAGGGGGGCGAGCGTTGAAGTGCTCGGTGTCGTTACAATAATCGACAACGTCGCCGCGTGCGCTGACTTGGTGGAGAGGCATGCGAGCACCATAGCGAAGCACACTGCTGTCTGTATCAAACGGTTCTTCATCGCGCCCGTGGCGTGTGTCTGGACATTCAACATTGATTGCCTCTCGACGGAACTTAATATTGAGTGCGCGTGATCTGAACACATCGTGCACAATGGCGCATTATTGCGAGGGAACGATCACTTCAACGAGTTCAGTTTGCTCTTCCATTCGTTTTACCAGCGCATCCCGCGCAGCAACTGCAAGCTTTTCTGTTTCAACGCCAATTTTGAAGAATGCGCCGTTCTCCGGACCAGAAAGAATACGAGCCTTGTTGGTTGTTAGAAACGTGGAGATGGCTCCGATGTCGGCGTCTGCCTTGAACTTGATCAGGAGCACTGTTCCGCTTGTTTGCCGGGGTTGCCCGCCCGCTGTTTCATACGTTGCGCCGGTCTGTAGGAGATTGCTGCCGAGCAGCCCTGCCTGAATGGCGATGAGCAGTGCTGCGGCCATGGCGGCGAACCCGAGACGCCCCGGTGAGAGGGATCGGAGAAAGTTTTCGATTCCTGAGAACAGGCCGCTTGTCGATGAGCGCACGAGACTGGCTTGCGAGGGTTCTTCATCGATTTTCGCCATCAGGCGTTCGAGCGCACCTGCTTCAGGTCCATGGATGGACTCGTTGGCGAGGATTGCCTCACCAAGATCTTCGCGGATCGAGGCAATCTGGGTGTCAAACTCCGACGTAGTGGAGAGGAACGCCTCAACCCGCGTCATGTCCGCCGCATCGAGCGTTCCGGCGACGTACCATGGCAGCAGTTTTTCAACCTCGTCCCGGTCGATTGTGTGTGGTTCAGTCATGGCCACCCCCGATCAATTCCGGCGCTTTGCAGAAGGGCACCAAGTTTTTTCCGCGCATGAAACATGCGTGTCTTGACGGTTCCTTCGGGAATGCCAACGATTTCGGCAACTTCGGCCACAGAGCGTTCGTGATAATATACAAGGTCGATGATTTCGCGATGATCGGCGGACAACTGTTCCATGCAAGTGCGGATCTGTGCGCCCTTGTCGCCTTTGCTGGTGATGACCTCCGGTGTGTCTGCATCATCGGCAATGTTGGCGGCGTAGTCCTCGTCCAGTTGCGCCTCGGAGCGCTTGCGCAGAAAACTGATCGTGCGGTTGCGCGCAATCGTGAGCATCCATGTCGTCGGTGCTGAGCGGCCTTCGAAGCGACCGGCATTGCGCCAGATTTCCAAAAACACCTCATTGGTCAAATCTTCCGCCGTTGCCTCGCTTCCGGTCATGCGAACGATGAACCGGAAAATGCGAAGATTGTGACGTGCAAATAGGACGCGCACCGCTGTCTTGTCGCCAGACGCGATGCGCTGCAGCACTTCTTTGTCGTCACCCGGATGTTCCACGATCGGTCCACCTTCCAGCGAATTGGACGCAAGAGTAACCGAAAAGGTTCACGCTGGCGGCAAAAAAAGTTTCGTTCGGTTGATGAAGGGTACTGGAGGAGACAGAGGGATGTGGGTGGAGCAGTGGGGTGAGGAGTCTGTTTTGCAGAGGATTGTATCGACCCAATGAAATTCCGGGCACGCGACACGAAGAATTTGGTAGCGATGCGTATGACGGTGGAAAACGGGTTCAAAAGCTGGACGGCGAAGCGTAAATCGAAGCTCGTGATCAAGATCCTGCAGGGCATCCCTAATTCGTAAAGTCGACAGGTCTGGTTATAACGTTTGTTCCAACTGTCGGCTGTTGAACCTTGAAGCGGCATGCTAAATTGTCATTCAGTCGTCAGCTCTTTGACGCATAAGCGGGCATGAGCACTGGCCCGGGTGCAATCTGGATTACCGTATGTCATCTCATCGTCCGCTGTGGCTTGTTTTGGCCCCAGCCGTTTTCCTTATGCTGTGGTCTGGCGGATATGCGGTTGCAAAATTCGGTTTGCAGTTCGCTCCACCCATGACGCTGCTGACACTCCGGTATGCCTGTGTGGTTGCCGTCATGAGTGTTCTGTATTTTATCCTGAAACCACCCCTTCCAACGAATGGGCGAAACTGGCTGCATCTGATCCTTGTTGGTTTCATGATGCAGGCGGTTTATTTCGGGATGACATATCTCGCTTTCAGGAATGGTGTTGCAGCAGGGACTGCGGCATTGATCATGTCGTTTCAACCCATAGCAGTGGCTTTGGTTGCGCCGAGATGGTCGGGGGAACATATTGGCTGGATTCGTTGGGGCGGACTAGCTCTCGCTCTCCTGGGTACGGTCCTGGTTATTGCATCGCGATCGGAAATCGAGTCCCCGTCTCTTCTCGGCTTTGGCTTTGCATTTCTTGGGCTTTCAGGGATAATAATCGCAACTCTGTGGGAAAAGAAATTTGGTCTGTCCCACCATCCCATTACTGCAAACCTTATCGGCTATGCAGCAGGACTTGTCGGGGTGCTTCCATTGGCGATGGGGCTGGAGGACATGCATGTTGATTGGTCGTGGCCGTTTGCAGGTGCATTGTTCTATCTTGTTGTCGGAAATTCGCTTGTCGCGGTTGGGTTGCTCCTTGCCATGATCCGGGCCGGAGAGGTTGCCAAAGTCTCCGCATTATTTTTCCTTGTTCCGCCTGTTGCCTCAGTGATTGCCTGGTTTCTGCTGGATGAGATCATGCCTACGCTTGCCTGGGTCGGGATGGCGGTTGCCGGTGTTGGCGTAATCATCGCAACACGTCGCCGCAAGATATTGTAAGCGCAGAGTCGAGCAAGGTAAGGAGCCTGCGTCTGCTCTTGGTTATTTGTGTCGGGATAGTTTGATGCGGTCCGTGCAACGTCCTCCACCCTCCATCACTCTCCGTTTCGTGCCACCACGTAACTCTCGTCGTTGAACCAAAGTGCGCCGTGTTCGCGCAGGACGTTGCGGGTTGCTTCGAGGTAGGTACCGGAGCGCACAGCCTCGGAAATGCGATCATCGTCGATCTGAGCAACGTAAACTGCAGCGTTCCAGGCGGCGAACAGGGTGGATGTGCCGATCAGGCCGTCGAGTTCATCCGGCAGGGTGTGCATCGCATAGCGGAAGATCGACTGCTTGTCCGGCATGGCGTCGAAGGTGAACTTTCCCTGCTCCGCGCCGAGTGCCGTTCGGGTCGCTTCAAGGATGTCGTGCCGCGGAACTTGATACGGGTTCTCTTCCGGCCAGACACCACGTACCACTTCCAGCGCGGGATCATCGCCGTAAGAGTGCAGTCCAATCAACCGCCCCCCTGGAGCCAATGCGCGGGAGAGTGGCGCAATGATTTTTTCCGCCTTGAATTTGGCGGGAACGCGCAGGCGGTAAGGTTGCGAGGCGATCACGAGATCGAAATTTGCACGTGCCTCTCCTGGGCGCGGGATCACGGAGTCGAGCAGGAAGCGATGGTCATCGCGATAGATCACGAGCACCACTGGTTTGTCATAGCGCAAGCTTCCGGAGCCAGGATGTGATCTTGTTTTCCACTTGCCTGCAAAGAATGGAGTGAAATCTGTGAGCTGCTGTTCAAACTCGTAGGACGATGATCCTTCCAGCGCGACTTCGTGCCAGCTTATGTTCTTTGCGTCTTCTTCGCTGCGTGGCTGGAGCCATGGCGCTTCGGAGAAAAACATGTTGGTGAGAACGACGACGCTGGCAGGATGCTCATAGAATCGGTCGGGGAGTTTTTCGACGGTCAGGCGCACATCTTCGAGGCTGATTTCCTTTCCTGCGAAATAGTGCGGTTTTGTCGGGTACTTTGCGTGCATCGCGCGCATGACGCGCGTCAACACAGTACCGTCACCAACGCCAGCGTCGAACACGCGAACGGCAGGAGGCGTTGGCTGCAGCTTCTCGATTTCGTCGGAAATCCGGTTTGCCACCACCCATTTCTCGTTGCACGTGTTCACGAACATCAGGTATTTCTGGCGGTTGTCGAAAAACCGCAACTGCCGCGATGGTTTGCGGGCTGGAGGTGGGACCGGTGCATTCTCCGATTGGTCTTTCTTGCTCGCCATAGTTGATGCTTCCTGCGCGTGCCTTCACGAATCGATCTGACATTACACGCAACGCATTTTTCACCAGAGTGGAAGCGGATCGCGCGCGTTCACAATCGTATTTCTTGTGTGATGTTTGCCAATTGGAGACATACGCTACGGCTGCTATGCGTCTGTGAACTTCAACCGATTTACAGGATCTCACCCCATGTCACTGACGCTTGCTGCCGCCCAGACCATCATGACCGCTGCCCTCGCCAAGGGGCGCGAGATGAACTTGAATCCGCTGACTGTTGCAGTTCTGGATGCGGGTGGGCATTTGCAGGCCCTGTTGCGAGAAGACGGTACGAGCACGTTGCGGGCAGACATCGCACAGGGCAAGGCGGGGGGTGCACTCGCGCTTGGCATCAACTCACGGGCAATCGGAGAACGGGCCGAGAACCAGGCGTATTTCGTTCAGGCCTGTAATGCGCTCGCAGGTGGACGATTGGTACCGGTAGCTGGAGGTGTACTGATCAAGGATGCGGGAGGTACGACCATCGGTGCCGTCGGCATCACAGGGGATTCCTCCGACAATGATGAAGCCTGCGCCATCGCCGGCATTCAGGCGGCCGGGCTTGTCGCATTCGGGGCGTGATGTGGGGAGCGTCAGGCTGACACGTTTCCGAAGACGGTGAAATTTGTTTGCGATCCAGCGTCGGCGCGGGCGAGATCGGGGCCTTTGGGCTTGTTGTGATCCATCATGCGGATGGCGCCATTGGGCGTCCCGGACAACATGTTGTTGGTCACGAACACGGACCCTGCCCCTTTCACGCCGGAGATGCCGATGCCGATACCTGCGGACCGCACAATGTTGGAGGTTGCCGTGACATCCCGCATGTAGCGGCCCCAGCCGATTGCGATGCCGATGGCAGGGGCGTTTTCGATGACGTTTCCGGTTACAGCCGTGTCTGCTTCCACTCCGATACCGATGCCACGTGTATCAATCGTGTGCTTGCGTCTCGTCAGGTTGCGAATGAGGTTGCCCTGCACCACAGCGAGCCGGCCGCCGTCGTTGAAGTTCGTGACGGAAATGCCTGTGGCGGCCTGGTCAATCAGGTTGTTTGCGATCAGGGCGCCCTCGAAGCCGAATTCGGCATAGAGTGCGACTTCCCCAAGACGCAGGCAGTGGTTCCCGACCATCTGGATGTTCGATGCTGCGTTGCCACGAATGGCGGTGAATTCACAATCTGTGATGCGGTTGCTGTTCACCTGAACGTCTCCGGCACGGAAGATATTTATGCCGTTGCCGTTCTGACCATCGCCACCGGCGCGGCTGTGGATGTTTCGGATAACGTTGCCATTGACAACGGTGCCGTCTTCTTCCGGTTTCGAGCGCCAAACCTGAATGCCATTGTTTCCACAACGCTCGATGACGTTGTGTGAGATGCGGGTGTCGCGGCCATCGAGAGAGAATATTCCGGTATTTCCGCAATCTGTAACCGTACTATCCGTAAGTGTCGTGCGAGACTGACGGAGTGAAATGCCATTCAGCAAACTGTTGGCGACTATGATGTCATGGAGCTGGAGGTTGAAGCAGCGGGTTGCCGTGATCAGGCCATCGCCATGCGCGGGGTCAAGAGGACGTGAAGCCCCGTTGAGCGTAAGGCCGGCGAGACGAATGTCGCGACTGTCCTGCGTTGAAAATATCGTGCCAGCTCCAACCAGTTCGAGAATGGTTTTCCCGGGAATGCCGACGATGTGAGCACCTGAAGGCAGCGGTACGTTCGAGATGCGGTATCGTCCGGCTGGCAGCAACAGGGGCTGGAACAATGCTGTAGCTCTAGCAACAGCACGCCCGAGCGGAATCGATTGGTCCGGGCCGCCCTTGCCGCTGATTGCGATTGGCTTCAGCCCAAGGGAACGCGCGTCAATGCCCGGTGCCGGGTGGGTGCTGGCATGCGCTTCACGAGAGTTGGCTGTCAGAGCTGCGCTCGCGCCGACGCCTGCAACAAGGCCGGTTGTCAGAAATATGCGTCGATCTGGTGTGTCGTCGGTCATGACAGGTGTCCTTTCGCCAAGCGATAGGACCATGCAGGGGATGCGCCAGTTTCTGGCCACGGACTTGTGAAAGACGATTAACTTTCCGCCATGACTGTGAGAACGATGTCGAGGCCTGCCAGAAGTATGTCTCTGGTAACGGTGTTTTCGTTGAGAACCGTCGGGATATGGATGAAAAGGGCCTTGGTGCCGGGCTGTTGCGATCCTGTCATGGACAGTGTCGTGTGGTAAACGGCGTTACAGAGGTAGCGGCCAGGATCATCGGATATGGTGACCGGGTGGCCTGCTGCTTCAAGCTGTTCGACAATTTTTGTGACAGGAACCGCTGTGCAAACTGTTTCAGGTGCCTCGATGTTGAACAACGAACGCTTCGCCGTCTGGTTGGTGACGTCAGGGGTATCGCAACATGCATTGTATGCGTGGGTTTCCAAGGTGAGATGCTGCGCGCGTTCGGACACCCCGAGATGGATTATAATGTCTGGCTGAAGCCATGAAATGTGTTGGATGATTGCTGGTGGTGCCGTGTTCCATGCGGTTGTTAGCGTTAGTGATTGAGCCTGTATATCTGGTCGTGAATTCCAAATTTCTGCGCATGTTGTGGCAATGTCCCCCGAGATATTGTGCGGCATGCCGGGGAAAGGGCCGAAGCCGGTAACAAGAACCTTCATGTTGTGTCCTGGAGAATCATATCGAGCACGTTCGCGGCGGCGAGAGATGGCGTGCACTTACCGGTTCTGACCGCAGTTTCAATTTCGGGTAATTGCGCCGCAATGCGTTCGTTTCCGAGCCAGTGTGCCCTTAGACGTTCCTCGATCATGTCGTGCATCCAACGCACGGCCTGCGCGCGACGGCGTGCTTCGAAGTTTCCACTTGCGGTAAGTTCTTCACGGTGCTGCAGGACATCGTTCCAAAGTGTGTCGAGACCTGAGTTCGAAAGTCCGGAGATGGCGTGCACGGTCGGCGACCATGCGGCGTCAGGCGGTGTCAGGATGTGGAGTGCACTGCGGTATTCGGCGGCAGCGTGGTTTGCGCGATTGATGTTGTCTCCATCAGCCTTATTCACTGCGATGATGTCTGCGATTTCCAGAATACCCTTTTTGATCCCCTGCAACTCGTCGCCAGCGCCGGGCAGGGCCAGAAAAATAAAGGCGTCGACCATGTCGGCGACTGCAATCTCGGACTGTCCGACACCAACGGTTTCGACGATGATCACGTCAAAACCTGCCGCTTCGCAGAGGGCCATGGTTTCGCGGGTCTTTTTTGTGACACCGCCAAGCGTTCCTGCGGTGGGCGATGGGCGAATGTAAGCGTTTGGATCCGTTGCAAGCTTTGCCATGCGTGTCTTGTCGCCGAGGATCGATCCACCGGACCGTGAGGATGTTGGGTCCACGGCAAGTACCGCGACCTTGTGGCCGGCTGTTGTGAGGTTGCTGCCGAGTTGGTCGATCGTGGTCGATTTTCCAACGCCCGGAACCCCGGTGATGCCGATCCGGTGTGCCGTGTCAGGTGTGTGAGGCAACAGGGACTGGAGAAGCATCTGGGCTTGCTCCTGATGGTCAGGCCGCGCGCTCTCCACCAGTGTAATGGCCCGGGCGAGCATAGCCCGATCTGCGCACCGCACACCGGCAGCCAGAGCCTCCAGATCGAGCTTTGGGCGAAGATTTGTGTTTGCTGTCATAAAGCGCTGCGTTCAATCCGTTCGTGTCATGTGGAACATGACCAAGGCATGTTCTGCGCGCAAAGTGGGCGTTGCGTGGATTCGTTGCAAGCACTCGAAGAAATTCGGGCGCTGCTACAACTGGTCGTTGTTGAGGTTGATGCCTCTTGCGCCTAGTGTGCGGCCAATTCGAAATGGTGTTTTGGGGAACACCTTGTTGCTCCTGAAGCCGAAGAGGCTGCGTCATGTCACTCGAAGATGTTCTGCTATTCATAATAGTGCCGGGCCTTGTTGCGGCGTTGATCGTTTCTCTCATGTTGGGGTACGGGCGGCGCCTCGGGCGTGGTTCCAAGACACTTGGCTGGCTGGTGGCACTGGCGATCCTGGCGGCCCCTCTACTGTTCCTGTTTGCGCAGGAGTTTGGTGGCGCGATGTCTGATGGCGCTGCTCCTGTGGAGTCCGCGTCGAGAGACAACACGGGCGGTGAGACGAAAAGCTTCGAATACAAGGTGGAACCGGAGGGGGGGAGCGACGCACGTGCAAAGCAACCGAGGAAAAAGCGACCGTCCGTTCGGCGGACAGTTCGAAAGCGTAAACGGGATGGCAGGATTGTTACCGAGACAACCACAGTAGGTGAAACCCCGCCTGCTGCGCCGGTGCCGAACAAGGTCACAACCACTGCAACGCCAAAAGTTGCTCCTTTCGAGGTGCAGGTGGATGATCGTTTTGATACGGTTGATGTCTTGTTTGGTACTGATCGCAATCAGGTCACCACAGGCAAACAGCTTACGTTCGGTGCCAACCGCGCTGGTAAACTGACACTTGGGAAATCCGTCGTGACCATTCCCAAAAATCATGATCGCGGTATCGTCGAGCGACCTTGGGAGATCTCGGTCATCGGTATTACGCTTTACAAGCAGACTGAAGATCCTGCGAAACATTTCACAAAGCAGAAAATCGGCGTTCTGAGCGAAGCCGATTTTATCTCTTCTGCCAATGTGCAACTGAACAAGTCGAGTGCCTATCGTGGGCAGGCCGTTATTTTTGTCCATGGCTACAATAACGACTTTGACACGGCACTCTATCGCACTGCACAAATGGTCTATGATATGGAATTTGATGGTGCCCCGTTCCTGTACAGCTGGCCTTCGGCTGCGGGCTACTCAACCTACGAGTATGATCAGCAGAGTGCACGCCAGGCCATTGAGCATTTGACGAAGTTCATCGAAATTGTGACGCAGAAAACCAATGCGGAAAAAATTCATGTTGTTGCTCACAGCATGGGCAATGATGTGTTGCTGGAAGCGCTACGGGAGTTGCGATTCAAGTTCGGACCGAACCACGACTACAATATCAGCCAGGTGATCTTGGCCGCGCCTGACGTGGACCGCAATGTGTTCGAACGCTTGGCGCGCCAGATCACTGGAATCAGTGATGGCGTGACGCTTTATGCCTCCGCGAATGACAAGGCACTACGTTTTTCGCGCACTTATGCCGGCGGGGTTGCACGTGCTGGAGATGTTCCCGAACAAGGGCCGTTGGTGCTGAATGGTGTTGACACAATTGACGTGTCAGCAACGCAACAGGATTTCTGGGGGGTGAATCACAACACCTATGCGGAGGTGTCCGAACTCATCCAGGATATCAAGAAGCTCTTCCTGACCGGATTACGCCCGCCAGTGAGCAGGACCCCCGTGCTTGAGTCGGTTCCCGTTGCTTCAGGCACGTACTGGCGATTTCCTGCGAAACCGTGATGACGCTAGAATTGTGTTTGTGAAACGTGTTTTTGGGTGTTTGCGAGCAATGCAATCTCTAGGGTGCGTGCATGCCTGAATTACCCGAAGTCGAGACTGTGCGTACGGCGCTGGAACCTGCCATGGTGGGGAGAGGTTTTACGCGCGTGCAGCAGCGACGACCTGATCTGCGGTTTCCGTTCCCCGAAAAATTCGTTTCCCGGCTTGAGGGGCAATCCATCGTCGCGGTGCGCCGCCGTGCAAAATATCTACTGATTGATCTTGCTGGTGGGGAAACGCTGATTGCGCACCTCGGGATGTCGGGGCGCATGACGGTGATACCGCCGACGGGTGGGGCGCGAGCAACTGCAACGTACCATCAGTCTGTGCCTGCGGATGCGCCTGACGAAGCGCTGCAAGTGCACGATCATGTGGTGTTTGACCTCGATGATGGTACGCGCATTGTGTTCAATGATCATCGTCGCTTCGGGATGATGGATCTGGCTGCAACGGGCGAGATCGAGAATTACAAATTTTTTGCTAAAATGGGTCCGGAACCGCTTGGGAACGGTTTTTCCGAAACGCACCTCGATCAGGTGCTGGCCGGTAAATCCACGCCCATCAAAGCGGCCTTGCTTGATCAGCGGATCGTTGCAGGCCTCGGCAATATTTACGTCTGCGAGGCTCTTTACCGCTCTGGTATTTCCCCAAAGCGTCTGGCGCGCACGGTCCCGGGCAAACGGGTGACGCGGTTGGTGCCTGCTGTGCGCGATGTCTTGCGCGATGCGATCGCAGCCGGGGGCTCCTCGCTTCGTGATTATGCCCACACCGATGGGTCACTTGGGTATTTTCAACATACGTTTTCTGTCTACGATTGTGAGGGGAAACCCTGCAGAACAAGCGGATGTGACGGCGTTGTGCGACGGATCGTGCAATCCGGCCGTTCAAGTTTCTATTGCGGTAAGTGCCAGCGGTAAGCCAAAACACGCGAGATCGCCCGATTCCTGCTTCCGGAGACGACTATGGCTTACGACAACATCATCGCTGAAATTCGTGGCAATGTTGCCCTGATCACGTTGAATCGACCATCGGCCCTCAATGCGCTCAACGGTGCGCTGATTGCCGAACTGAGTGCCGCTCTCGACGGTTATGAGACGAACGATGATGTGGCCTGCATCGTGATCACAGGCTCCGAAAAGGCATTTGCTGCTGGTGCTGACATCAAGGAGATGGTCGACAAGGTTTACATCGACGCTTATCGGGATGATTTCCTTGGAAGCTGGGATCGTATCTCACGTTGTCGCAAACCGGTTATTGCGGCGGTTGCTGGCTATGCGCTCGGTGGTGGATGCGAGATGGCGATGATGTGCGATTTCATCATTGCGGCGGACAGTGCAAAATTCGGACAACCGGAAATCCAGATTGGTGTGATGCCAGGCGCTGGTGGTTCGCAGCGCCTTACACGGTTTGTGGGCAAGGCAAAGGCGATGGATATGTGCCTGACAGGGCGGATGATGGATGCCAAAGAAGCGGAACGGAGCGGGCTTGTCAGCCGTATCGTGGAAGCTGACGACCTGATCGAAGAGACGATGAAAATTGCCGAGAAGATTGCGGAATTTTCTCCAACGGCTGTGATGATGACGAAGGAATGTGTCAACCGCGCCTATGAGACGACGATGGCGGAAGGCGTGCGCTTTGAACGCCGCCTGTTCCACTCCATGTTTGGTACCGAAGATCAGCGTGAGGGGATGACAGCATTCATCGAAAAGCGCTCACCGAATTTCAAGGGGCGTTGAATCCAGGTTTCAGGTCCATCCAATTTTCTGACGAAGAAAATTGTAACCCAGAGAGACGAATGCAGCCTGTTCTGCGTTGTCCTTGCCGTAACCGTGTCCGCCTGCAGCCGGTTCGTAGAACCAGGCGTCGTATCCCATCTTGTGGAGTTTTGCCGTCATCTTGCGGGCGTGCCCTGGATGCACACGATCGTCACGACGTGCCGTCGCGAGGAGTATCGGGGGATATTTCTTGTGAGGTTCTGCTGCGTGATATGCGGAGTAGGTTTTCAGATGCTCCCAGTCTTCCGATTTGTCTGGATCTCCATATTCCGCAATCCAGCTCGCCCCTGCCAGAAGTTTGGTGTAACGGCGCATATCGATCAGTGGGATCGTGCAGAAAAGGGCACCGAAGCGTTCTGGATAGCGGGTCAGCATGTTCGAGATGAGTATGCCGCCATTTGATCCACCCTCGGCAGCAATGCGTTCAGGTTGCGTGATGCCGCGCTCGACAAGATGAGCGGCGATGGCTGCGAAGTCGTCGTGGGTCAGGGCCTTGCCCGCGCCGCGACCGGCATCGTGCCAGGGTGTTCCGAATTCTCCTCCGCCACGAATATGTGCCGTCACGCTGACGCCGCCACGTTCCAGCCACATCTTGCCAATGGACGCGTTGTAGGTGGCGAGACGAGAGATTCCGAAGCCGCCGTAACCGCTCATGTGAACCGGGGCATTGCCGTTTGTTTCAGTCGGGCCAACTTGTGTGTAGGGAATATGTTCGCCGTCAATGGAGATGGCTTCGTGTTGGCTGACGACGAGTCCGGATGGATCGAAATGGGCCGGGGCGCGTTTCAGAACTGTAGGGGCTGATAAATCTGTTTTTGCGTCGAGAAACAGCATGGTTGGCGGAGTTAATGGATCTTGTGCTGTTGCAATGAGATCGCCGTTGCTTTCTTCAGGTTTTTTATCGAGTGGGCCAACCGATACAATTCCAACGTCTGGAAGCGCATCCAGCTTTTCTGTTTTCCACGCCCCGGCAGACGGACTAAGCCTGTAAATTTCTGGTTTCAGATTGTCGAGGACAGATAAGATCAGATGATCGTTGACGAACATGAAGCCATCAAGTGTGCGCCGTGGCTCGGGTTTGAAAATGGTTGTGAATTGCTTTTCTCCGTGCAGCAAAGCGGAGAGCGATGCGCCAAGTAGCGTGTCTGCGGGGTGAACGGCGCCGTCAACAGTCCAGTCTTCTCTTGGTTTGACTACAATCCAATCGCGGTGTGTGTAGAGGAGTGTATTGGTCGGCACGTCGATGCGTTGTTCCGGGCCATTGCGATCACCGATATGGACGGCGTAGTCGAAGAAACCGATAATATCGACAAAGAGAATGCGCTCCTTGTCCGCAGTCGTATCGAAGGCGGCGTAGGCTGACATATGGTCGTTCGGTACTTCGAAAAGGATTTCTGCGTCCAGAACGGATTGGCCACGTTTCCACAAACGCACTGTGCGGCCATAGCCGGATGTTGTCTCGAACGCGGGGCCGCCGAAACTGCTTTGCAGAAGCACAGTATCGCGATCCAGCCAGATTGATCCGCCTTTTGCTTCTTCGAGATGGAATGCATCGTTCTGCACAAAGCTTCGCGTTTCGAGATCGAACTCGCGTAGCATAACCGCATCACCACCCCCGCGGGAGAGACGCACCATGACGCGATCAAGCGTGCCGTGAAGCACGGTTGCTCCGCTCCAGATCCAGTCTTCATCCTCTTCCGCCGCCAGTGCGTCCACGTCGATGAGGGTATCCCATTCCGGTGTATCACTCTGGAAGGAGGGGAAAGTTGTGCGTCTCCAGATTCCGTGCGGATTGTTTTCGTCTTTCCAGAAATTGTAGATCAGGCCGCCCCGGCGCGTGATATAAGGCATCTTGTCCGGTGCATCATAAATTGTCAGCAGGGCGTTACGATCGGCTTCAAATGATGGACCGCCAAACGCGGCCAGCGTTCTTGCGCTTTCCGCGTCAGCCCATGCGGTGGCATCGGTTCCGTCGATATCTTCCAACCAGAGATAGGGATCATCGTCGGGGGCGCCGGACGTGGGGCGGGCATCAATTTTCATTGTTGTTTTCCTTTAACCGGCAGCGCGGCGGCGAACCATGACTTTCGAGAGAAACGCATTCCATTGTCCGGCGCGCACCAGATTGGCTTCGTGAAAGGCATCGTCGAGCGTATCGCTCAGGTAGTTACGGTAATAGGGTTCGTGGAAACGGTTCGGGAATGCTTCGAGCATTCCGTCGAATGCCGGAGCATCTCCCAATTGCATGGAGTCGATGAAGATCAGCGTTCCGCCCGGGGCAAGTACGCGAGACATTTCTGCGATAACCGTGCGTCTTACCGGGGCGGGCAATTCGTGGAACAGAAAGCTGCAGGTTACGATGTCGAACATGCCATCGTCGAAATCGAGCGTCTCTGCGTTCGCTGTGTCCAGCGTGATGCCACGCCGACCTTTCAGATGTTGCCGTGCTTCTTCGATGTAGGCGTCGGACAAATCTATGCCGTTTTGGGAAAGTGCGGGAAATGCCTTGGATATTTCTCCCATCAAACGACCGGTGCCACATGCTACGTCCAGTAGCTGCATTTTTCGTTGATTGCGTCCGGCGACGGCATCGGCGATCGGTCGCAGGGCCTGGCGCCGCATTGCACCGGCGGTTCCGGAAAACAGTGTTTCGACCTGAAGATCATAGAGACGCGCGGACTCTGAAGTGAGATATCCACCCGTCTGATAGTGAAAATTCTGGGCGTAATAGTCCGGTAGTCCTGTTGTGTCGACGACGTCCTGAACTTCTTGGCGCCCTTCGTTGGCAGACCGCTCGGCAGACTTTGGAATGTCCGCGAACATTGCGCGCAAGCGCGACGCGGTTTGCGGTAACGATACGTGATAATCCGTCAGTGGTGGGCAGATACCATCGTTCACCAGCGCCGTGTCGCGCGCGATGAGATCGCGGAGGGCCTGGAGAATTTCAGAGCGTGTCGGATGGCGCGTATCAGACTGCTGACTGCGCTCACGCTCTTCGCGAGTCGTTGTTGCATCTGTGGCTTGTCGTTTTGCGTAGGAAGCCCCAAGCTGGTGCACTGCGGCAAACATGCCGACCTTGGCAACCTGACCTACAAGGTGCAAAGACGCGTCAACGGGATTGGCCATCGTTGTTCTCCATTCATGCGCGACATGCCACAAGGATATCGTGCGGCACGTTTGTAATCGGAATGCGCGACTATCATGACAGACTATCGCAATATCGTCATTCTCACTGGGGCCGGTCTCTCGGCCGAGTCAGGACTTGGTACGTTTCGGGACGTCGACGGGATCTGGACGAAATACGATTTGAACGATGTGGCAACACCGGATGGGTTTGCACGGAACCCCGAACTGGTGCTCGATTTCTACAATGCCCGGCGTGAAAATGCCAAAGGAGCACAGCCGAACGCAGCCCACATGGCTTTGGCCCGACTGGAGGCGGCGTATCCCGGTGTCGTGACTGTGGTGACACAGAACGTCGACACATTGCACGAAGCCGCAGGAACGAAGAATCTCATTCATATGCATGGTGAGTTGGCGCGTTCGTTGTGCAACTTTTGTGGCAAGCGGCATGTGTGGGAGGCTCCATTGCAGGTCGATATGGCGTGTCCCACTTGCGAGAAATCCGGTGGTTTGCGACCCAATGTTGTGTGGTTCGGTGAGATGCCCTATGCAATGGATGACATCTATCAACACCTGAGTGTGGCGGATCTTTTTGTTTCCATCGGAACAAGCGGCACGGTTTATCCAGCAGCCGGTTTCGTTGCTGAAGCGTCTCGCATTGGAGCGCATACGGTTGAGTTGAACCTGGAGCCTTCGGAGGGTGCCAGTTTGTTTGATGAGACAATCCACGGTGCCGCGACGCAGATTGTGCCCGCGTTTGTAGAGCGGTTGCTCAGCGATTCGTAAAGGTGGCGACGACTTCCAGGTGCGGTGACCACAGGAACTGATTGATGGGCGCGACGGAGCCTATTGTGTATGCGCCGTCTATCAGGATGCGAGCGTCCCTGGCGAATGTGGTCGGGTTGCAGGATACCATCACGATTGTTTTCACAGTACTTGCGGCAAGCTGCGTGCACTGGTTCTGCGCACCGGCCCGTGGTGGATTGATGATGACACCATCAATGCCCTTGAATTCGCGAACGCCGAGCGGCTGGCGGAACAGGTCACGGCGCGATGTGGTCAACGGTTTGAGCCCTTGTGAGTGGCGCGCCGCTATGTTGAGCGCTTCAAGAGCCGCCACGTCGTTGTCGTATCCGGCAACACGGGATTTTTTTGCGAGCGGCAAAGCGAACGTGCCGACACCGCAGAAGATATCTGCGATGGATTTGCACTTGGCGAGTGCCACGCAGACACGGTCCTGCATCGCATGTTCCGCTTCAGGTACAGCCTGCAGGAAAGAGGATTCAGGTATGGTGATACTGGATGATCCGAATGCGAGCGTTGGTGCTTCGCGAGAGACGAAAATCTCTCCATTGATGATGAGGCGCACGCACGCGATTGCTTTACAATGCTGTGCCAACTTTCCCTGAACTTCGGCGGCCAGCTTTTGCAGGCGTTTTGCTTCGATGGAAATGGCGAGCCCTGTGTCAGTTTTTGTAACCGCGACCTGCGCGGTGCCTTGTTCCGGCAGGATGAGTTTCCCGATGCTGCGAAGCGACGGCATTGCCGCCACTATTTCTTGCGCCAGCACGTGGCATTCCGTCATGTCGAACACGTCATGGCCCTTGCGCGCATGGAATCCGATCGTGCAAGTCCCGCCGTCCCGCTTCATTTCCAGAGTGCCACGCCGTCTGCTGCGCGGGGAGGCGGACCAGAGTTCCTCGATGTCCGCCTCGATGTTTTCGCGGGCCAACGCATCAACAATCAAGTTCCGCTTCCAGTCTCGATAGGTTGCGTCGTTCATATGTTGGGCGACGCATCCACCGCAGACATCGAAGTGCGAACACGGTGGTGTCTGCCGCGTTGGCGCGGGAGCGCCTGAGAGATGTGGCTCTTGTGATCCGATCGCCCAGCTCTCACCTGGCAAGGCACCAGATATAAACGCACGCTCGTTGGTGCTGTTGATAGCGATGCCATCGCCCTGGGCGCCGAGGGAGGTGATTTGCATGATCTTTGGATCAGTCATTCAGGGTGGCTCCGATAAGAAATTCGACGTTGCCGCCCTTGCCTGTAATCGGGGATTCGATCACGTCGCGTGCTGCCCATCCTGACATTGTGTCGAGCCATGCCGTGACACGTTCAATGGCGCTTAGACGTGCTGTATCCGATTTGACGATGCCACCCTTTCCGATCGCAGACGCGGCCAATTCGAATTGTGGTTTGATCAGTGCAACCATCCAGGCTCCGGGGATTGCCAGCGCCATTGCGGCGGGGAGGGCCTGTGTCACGGAAATAAAGCTGACATCGCTGACAATCGCAGTGACAGGGCTTGGGATCAGTGCAGCGTTCAACTCCCGCGCATCTTGTTGCTCCATAACGGTAACGCGATCATCTGCGCGGAGTGTCGAGTGCAGTTGGTCTTGTCCAACGTCCACTGCAAATACATGTTGCGCGCCTTGCCGCAGCATTACATCCGTGAATCCGCCTGTCGAGCTTCCAACATCGATTGCAACACAATCAACTGGTGAAAATTTATAGTGTGCGAGGGCTGCTTCAAGTTTGAGCCCGCCACGTGAGATGTAGTGTGCCTCGTTGGTAGCGATGGATATGTTCGTCTGCTCCCTGACGTTGATTCCCGGCTTGGTTGTGGTCTTGCCATCCACAAACACCTGCCCGCGCAGGATCAGATCCCGCGCCTTTGATCGTGTTTCAGTAAGGCCACGTGCCACGAGTGTCTGGTCAAGCCGCATGACGCGTGCGCCGCAGTGGCACCTAAACTGCGCCGTCCAACTCGCCAGCGATCTGTTCACGGTCAAGGGCTTCGAATACCGTCGAAACAATCGCGGGCGCGTCGAGTTCAGCTTCCGCATACATCAGGTTTGGTTTGTCATGATCGATGAAGCGGTCGGGCAGCACCATGGTGCGGACTTTCAGTCCGGCGTCCAGCAATCCATCTTTCGCCATGAATTGTAGAACGTGTGCACCGAAGCCGCCCACTGAACCCTCTTCAATGGTGATTAGAACTTCGTGATGAGCGACGAGTTGCCGGATCAGGTTGTGGTCGAGCGGTTTTGCGAATCTGGCATCGGCAATCGTGGTGGGCAGGCCGTAGCCGGAGAGTTTTTCTGCAGCGATCCGACATTCTTCAAGGCGGGTGCCGAATGAGAGCAACGCAACGCTTGAGCCTTGCGAGATGATGCGACCTTTGCCGATTTCCAGTGGAACACCACGCTCAGGCATTTCAACACCGACGCCTTCACCACGTGGGTAGCGGAATGCAGATGGACGATCATCGATCGCCACTGCGGTGGCCACCATGTGGCGGAGTTCGGCTTCATCCGCGGCTGCCATGACAACGAAATCTGGCAGGCAAGTAAGGTAGGCGACATCGAATGCGCCGGCATGGGTTGGTCCATCCGCGCCAACAAGCCCCGCCCGGTCTATCGCAAAACGTACTGGCAACTTCTGGATTGCAACATCGTGTACCACTTGATCGTAGGCACGTTGAAGAAAAGTGGAGTAAATTGCCGCGAACGGTTTGTAACCTTCGGTTGCAAGGCCTGCTGCGAACGTGACACCATGTTGTTCGGCGATGCCAACATCGAACGTGCGATCAGGGAACGCCTTGCCGAACAGGTCTATACCGGTGCCGGATGGCATTGCTGCGGTGACGGCGACGATTTTATCGTCTTTTTCTGCTTCCTGAATCAGGCTTTGGCCAAAGACCTTCGTGTAGCTTGGTGCATTCGATACGGCCTTGACCTGATCACCTGTGATGACGTCGAATTTGCCGACACCGTGATATTTATCCGCTGATGTTTCGGCGGGTGCGTAGCCCTTGCCCTTCTGCGTCACACAGTGGATCAGAACCGGCCCGACATTCGCGTCCCTCACATTGCGCAACACTGGCAGCAGGTGGTCGATGTTGTGCCCGTCAATTGGGCCAACATAATAGAAGCCGAGTTCCTCGAAAAGGGTTCCGCTCGCGGACCACATGGTGCGGGTATATTCTTCCGCAAGTGCGGCGCGCTTTTGCCATGTTTTCGGGAGGTTTTCTGCAAGGTGCTTGCCTATATCCCGGAGCTTCAGGAACGACTTTGACGATGTCAGTCGTGCAAGGTACGCGCTCAGGGCTCCCGTTGGCGGTGCGATCGACATGTCGTTGTCGTTCAGGATCACGATCAGCTTGCTGTCGCGGAAACCAGCATTGTTCATGGCCTCATAGGCCATGCCTGCGCTCATCGCACCGTCGCCGATCACGCTGATGACGTGATTGTCGCCGTCGGACAGATCGCGTGCAACGGCCATTCCGAGACCAGCCGAAATGGATGTTGAGGAATGCGCGGCGCCGAACGGGTCGTATTCGCTTTCCGTCCGTTTTGTGAAACCTGACAGGCCGCCACCTTGTCGCAATGTGCGGATGCGGTCGCGTCGTCCCGTGAGAACCTTGTGCGGATAGCACTGATGCCCCACGTCGAAGATTAAGCGGTCATCCGGTGTATTGAAGACGTAGTGAATGGCCGTCGTCAGCTCGACAACTCCAAGCCCCGCGCCAAGATGACCGCCCGTGACTGACACTGCATCAATGACTTCACTGCGCAATTCGTCGATCAACTGAGGTAGATCGGATTCATCCAGCTTCCGCAAGTCAGCGGGAATGGTGCATTGATCGAGAAGCGGGGTTTTGGGGGCCATGATGACGACGGCCTTTCATATACGCGGCGACCGGACGGGTTGGTCAATGAGCTGTGCACGCGACGCGCGTGTTCTTTCACCTTTTGATCAGACCGCGGTCAAATTGTGAAGGTGTCGTGACGCCTCAGGGTAATCCAAATTCAACTTACTATGGAGCTGAATTTTCAAGGAAATTCTTGCAAACCATATGTGGGTTTTGTGCGGTCGAGGCTGCGGATCACTGATCGGGCATCGGTTCTGTACTCTTCGGTGCGCCATTGGCATCGAGCGCCAGTTTCTCGACCTTTGCTTCAGCTTGGCGCAATCGGTCGCCACAATGGTTGCGCAATGCTGCGCCGCGTTCGAAAATCGCAATGGATTCTTCGAGATCGACGTCACCTCGTTCGAGACGCCCGACGATCTGCTCAAGTTCCTGGAGTGCTGCCTCGTAAGACATTTCGGTTACGTCAGCGTGTTTGGCATTGGCCATTACGAAGGTCCTTTTCTTTCGAAACGGTTCGATTTGCGGATACTGGTATGGACCGCGCCGTGGCTCAGTTTCCGGCGTCCATCAAGACATCAAGGTGTACTTCGACCGAGTCGGTCAGGCCCTGCAAATCATAGCCGCCTTCCAGCATCGATACGATACGACCGTTGCATCGTTTATCGGCGATTTCGGCGATCTGCGATGTGGCCCAGGAAAAGTCATCTGCCACAAGGTTGATGTTCGCAAGCGGATCGTTTGTATGGGCGTCGAAGCCGGCAGAAATCAGAATGAGGTCGGGTGCGAAGTCGTCCAGCGCCGGAATAACGCGCGAACGGAAGGCGTCCCGGAACAGGTCTCCGCCACTGCCTGCGCTCAACGGCACATTGCAGATGTTGCCGGCTGCACCGTCTTCAGATTGCGCGCCGGTGCCTGGGAACAGCGGCATCTGGTGTGTCGACGCCATGAACAGGTCCTTGTCGGACCAGAAAATGTCCTGCGTGCCGTTGCCATGATGGACATCGAAATCCACGACAGCGACACGTTCAAGACCGTGTTTTTCGCGGGCATACTTGGCGGCGATCGCAACGTTGGCAAAGATGCAGAAGCCCATGGCGCGGGCTGTTTCCGCATGGTGGCCACAGGGGCGCACTGCGCAAAATGCGTTCCTGGCTTCACCGGCAATCACCTTGTCGACAGCCATCGTTCCAGCACCGACAGCCAAGAGTGCAGCGTCCCAGGTGCCGGGTACCATGGCTGTATCTGGATCAAGCTGACGAATGCCGGAGGTGGGGCGCGCTGATTTTATTGTGTCAATGTACGTGCGTGGATGGGCCAGCTCGATCACGGCTTCGTCTGCAGGTTCGGGAGTAATGCGCACCAGATCGGTGAAATCGTCGCCGGCGACGAGTTTTTCGAT
>CALHAX010000112.1 GCA_937931785.1 uncultured Hyphomicrobiaceae bacterium
CGATCGCCGAGATCGTCGAGTACGAAGGTGTCGTCGCCTGTGCCGCCAAACAGGTCATCCGCACCGGTACCGCCGTTCAGAACGTCGTTGCTGGCACCGCCGCGCAGGACGTCATCGCCTTCCGCACCTTGCAGGTTGTTCATTTCGCCGTCGCCGGTGATATCATCGTCAAATCGGCTGCCAACGATGTTCTCGATGCTGTCATAGGTGTCACCTTGCGCGAACCCGCCGGTGCCCGTGCCGGCCTCGAGATTGAGCGTGACGCCAACAGTGTCCTCCAGAAACTGGTCCGCGAAGGTGACGGTGTCCGTACCGCCCTTGCCGTCGAAATCGTCGCCATCGCGACCGCCATTCATGATGTCATCACCGACGGAGCCCTCAAACGTATCGGCACCGTGGCCGCCCCAGGCGATTGTGACTGTTGCTGTTCCGAAGTTGAACGTATCGTCACCCAGGCCGCCCAGCATCATGTCGAAGAAGCCACTGCCGCCAAAGAATGTGTCATTGCCTTCCGCTCCCCACGACAGGCTCTCGTTCGCCTGATGGTGAAACGTGTCATTGCCAGGCGTTATCGAGGTGTCCGTGTTTGTTGTATTTGGTGTTATGAAAATTATTCCAAGGGAGTTGAATGGGAGTACGGGTGAATTGTATTGGTCGCCAAACATACGTATGACGCTTCCTCCAAGTCCGGTGCCCGAATAGATGACGTCATTGCCGCCGCTGCCGACAAGTTCGTCTCCGAGGCCTCCGTTGCCGAAGATCGTGTCGTTGCCTTCGCCACCATCAAGAAAGTCGGCGGTGAACACACCGGATGCACCGGTGAGTTCGTCGTTTCCATCTCCCCCCGTAAAGTGTGCGCTGATGTTCGCATCGGCAAACATCAGGTCGTTGAAACTAGTACCAACGAACCTTTCGACGTTGGAGATATCGGCAAAATGGTTGCTGCCAAGTGTCGTGGCTTGTGAAGTTCCATCCGTAAACGTCTCTGCGAGGCCACCGGATTGAATGCCAAGCGTAATCGCTGCATCAAACATGGAAAAATCGACGATGTCCGTATTGGCTCCTCCGTCGATCGTGTCAAATTCACCCCCGAGAATAACCGACTGAACCTGCGTGCCATCAAAATTTATGACGTCGTCGCCGGCCCCGCCGTTCAGTGTATCGCTGCCGTTGCCACCGATCAGCGTATCATTGTCGTCTCCACCGTTCAGAATATCGACACCGTCACTGCCGTCGAGCGTATCGTCGCCGACCCCGCCATTGAGTGTGTCGTTGCCAGTGCCGCCAAAAAAAGTGTCATCACCGTCGTTGCCGGTGACAACATCGTGTCCACCACCAGCAACAATCATGCTTGAAAATGCCCCCAGCGCCGCGACGTCGACGGTGGGCAGAACGATCGTATCCGCGGCGCCTGTTCCGTTGGCGCGGAAGTCAATGACATGGGAACTGTGAATATTGGTGAACGTCGTTGCCGACAGGTCGACGTTTGTTGCACCTTGCAGATTAATTTCAAACTGAACGTCACCGGAGTACAAGGGAGTGAAACTCGTGAACTCTGTCAGGGTCATGTCAATTGTGCGGATTGTTCCAGGCAGAGAATCCTCATCAAAGGCGAGGAGGTCAAAGTTCGTTTGATTGATCAGGGTAAAGTCCAGGCTCAATCCGAGCCTGAAGGCTGCGCCCAGTTCCAAGGTATTGGTTCCCGTGCGACCATCGAACACCGCCGTGTAGACATTCCCGGATCCGGCAACAAACGTCGTGTCACCCGCCAGGATCTCGGTCCAGAAGTCATCGTTCTCGTTGACGCCGTCGTCGTTCGCCAGATCCGTCAGATTGACGTTCGGTAACCCGGTAATGACGATCTCTGGTGCGGCTGCGTTGTTATTGTTCAGGTCAATTTCGACACTCACGATCGTTCCCGCGACCGGTAAATTCGATCCATTGACAAAAATGGGAGAACCCGTGCCGTCGCGCACGGCGAAGATGCCATGACCATTTGTGGACAGCCAATCATAGGTGGTCGGCGTATGCCCGACATAACTGGCAAAGTCAGCTACGCCGGGATTGTTGAAATCGAATGCGCCTGTGAGGTTTCTGTAGTCAACAATGGCCATGGTGACGCCTTTGCAAATCGAAAATCAAATACAAGGATTGAGGCAATCCACGTTGTGCCTTTTAGCATATTGGAAAAAAGCTTCCTTACAAGCGGAAGAAACACCTGAAATTTAATGTTGACGTTATCCATTTTCGATATCGTCGTGGGCAACAGTCGTGCTTGTTCTTGTATAGGTGCGGAGATCAATAACCATGGCATTTGAGATGACCTTGACTTCCAAAAATGCAGTTTAATTCTCGCAGCGTCTATAATATCCGCTTTTCTCCTGTAAGCTGTCCTCAATCCTTCCCCGCCACCGGCGCCTTCTTCAGCCCGCCCATCTTGCAGACCAGCTTCCACTCCGCAGGCGTCACCGGCTGCACCGACAGGCGCATCGACGTCACCAGGGACATCTCGGCGAGCTTTGGCTCCGCTTTCACGTCGGCAAGCGTCACGGGGTTCGGCACATCACACACCGCTTCCACGTCCACGCATTCCCAGCGTTCATCATCCGTCGTCGAGTCCGGATGAATTTCCACCGCCACCCGCACGATGCCGACAACCTCCTTGCCGATGTTCGAGTGATAGAAGAACCCGAGATCGCCAACCTTCATGGTGCGCATGAAATTCCGCGCCTGATAGTTCCGGATGCCGTCCCATTCCTCAGGCGCACCCTTGGTCTTTTGCTGCTCCCAGGACCACTTGTCCGGTTCCGATTTGAAAAGCCAGTAGGCCATGGGGTTCTCCTGTTCCAAACAACATACACGATTTCAAAACCTCTCCCCTGGAGGGAGAGGGGGGAGGGAAGATTACTGCTCCACCTTCAGTGGTCGCGCCAACAGTCCGTTGATCGCATCATCCACGGTCAGCCGCTTATCAAGAACCGCACTGACGGTCGAGATGATGGGGACATCAACGCCGTGGTCATCCGCAAGTTTCGTTGCGATCCCTGCGGTGTAAACACCCTCGGCGAGCGGCAACCCGTTGAGATCCGTTCCCGTTCCAACCGCCACGCCATATGAAAAATTCCGTGATTGCGTGGAGGCGCACGTCAGAATCAGGTCTCCCAACCCGGACAATCCACTCAACGTATCCGGTTGCGCCCCCATGGCAACCGCCAACCGCCGCATCTCGACCAGCCCGCGAGTGACCAACGCCGCTTGTGCGCTTGCCCCAAGTTTGCGCCCGGCGACAATGCCCGCTGCGATCGCCATGACGTTCTTGAGTGCGCCACCGAGCTCGACACCCCGAATGTCATTCGTTGCGTAACAACGCAGCCCTGAGCCGGAGAACGTTTGCCCAACCCACTCCGCATGGCTCAGGTCGTCGGCGGCAACAGACACTGCCGTCGGCAGACCCCGCGCAATGTCCGTTGCGAAACTTGGGCCGGACAGCATGCCGATCTGCGCCTCTGGCATCTGCGCCCGGACGATCTCGGACAGCAACCGGCCATCGCTCTGGTTGATGCCCTTGGCACACAGAACGATCGGCACGCCGCCATAGGACGATGTGTTTGCAATCTGTTCCACCATGGTCTGTGTTGTCTGTGCTGGGGTTACAAGCAGCAAGATGTCGGGAACAACCGTTTCGGCGGCCCACTGCGATGTCGCTTGCAGGGAATCCGGCAGTGCGATGTCCGGTAAATAGTGTGTGTTGCGCTGGTTGTTCCGAACATCGGCCATCACATCGGCATCCCGCCCCCAGAGGTGAACGCATTGCCCGGCTCGAACAGCGGCACAGGCCAGCGCCGTCCCGAACGCCCCGCCCCCAATGACCGTCACACGGCGCCCACCCTGCGTAATGCTCCGGGTGTCCGTCATGCCTTTGCCTTTGGTCCAACAGCCGCCGCAGCGTCGGCATCCAGCGGCCAACGGGCCCGGGCGGGAATGGAATAATCATCTGCTTCGCCGCGCGCAAACCGTTCCGCGCCCGCCCACGCAATCATTGCCGCGTTGTCCGTGCAGAGAGCAGGTGGCGCAACAATGAGAGAATAATCCTCAGCGTCAACCAGTGTTTCAAGTCGCGCCTTCAGTCGCACGTTCGCCGCCACCCCACCGGCGACCACAAGAGTGCGCGCTTCAGTGCCGACAACCTCTTCATAGAGCCGCATGGCACACGCCACCCGGTCCGCCACGGCATCCGTTACTGCCTGCTCGAACGAGGCGCAGATATCAGCAATGTCCTGCACACCCAGCGGAACCAGCTTCTGCGCTTGCTGGCGCACCGCCGTCTTGAGTCCTGCGAAGGAGAAGTGCGGCACGTCCCGGCCTTTCATCGGGCGTGGAAATGCAAATCGTTTCGGATTGCCTTCCAGCGCCGCCGCCGCGACGGCAGGCCCGCCAGGCGCGCCAAGTCCCAACAGTTTCGCCGTCTTGTCAAAAGCTTCACCCAGGGCATCGTCTACGGTGGTGCCGAGGCGTTGGTAGGCGCCGACATCGCGCACCACGAGTGTTTGTGTATGACCGCCGGACACCAGCAGCAGCAGATACGGCGGGCGTATATTATCCGTGAGTCCAGCCGTCAGGGCATGGCCCTCCAGATGATTGACCCCGATGAAGGGCTTGCCGGAGGCAAACGCTAATGCCTTTCCGGTGACGAGGCCGACCATTACGCCACCGATCAGTCCGGGCCCCGCCGTCGCGGCCACGCCCGTCAGTCCTGGCAGATCAACGCCTGCGTCTTTCAGAGCTGTTGAAACAATCGCGTCGACAATTTCGACATGGGCCCGTGCGGCGATTTCCGGCACCACACCACCGTATTGTGCGTGCGCTTCGAATTGTGAACGGACCACGTTGCTGACCACTGTGCCGTGACCGTGAGCATCGCGGCGCACGACAGCAGCGGCCGTTTCATCACAACTCGTTTCGATCCCGAGGACGAGATGTTCGCTTTCATGTTCGCTGTTCATGATCAGAAAGACAGGTCTCGCAAAACCGCAGGTTCACACGCAATTGCATCATTGCGCACAGACCTGCATAGATAGATGGAGACGGCGTATCGGTTGGCCCCCGCGCCGTCAAACTCAGGATGCCGAGGAAACGCAGGACACATTACACATGACAGATACGAAAATACGTATCGGTACGCGCGGCAGCCCATTGGCACTGATCCAGGCCGAACAAGTGCGAGAGAACATTCTGTCCGCCCATGGTTTACCGCCGGACGGTGTCGAGATTGTCGTAATCAAGGTGACGGGCGACCAGATCCAGGACAAGGCCCTGCGCGAATTTGGCGGCAAGGGGCTATTCACCAAGGAGATTGAGGACGCGCTGCTTTCCGGTGATATCACCATGGCCGTGCATTCAATGAAAGACGTGCCAACACAATCGCAACCTGGTCTGGGGATCGCTTCTGTACTGAAGCGTGAGGATCCGCGGGATGGATTCATCTCTCTCAAGTACAATTCGATTGCCGAGATGCCAGCAGGAGCCACCATCGGCACATCGTCGTTGCGACGCCAGGCTCAGGCCAAGAGAATGCGTCCTGATATGGAAGTCATAAACTTCCGTGGCAACGTGCAGACTCGCATGCGTAAGCTAGGAGAGGGTATTGCAGACGCAACGTTCCTCGCCGTATCGGGGCTCAACCGTCTTGGTAACCAGTCAAGCATTACGGAGGCTCTTGAGCCGGAAACCATGCTGCCCGCCATCGCACAGGGGGCTGTTGGTGTTGAGATTCGGGTTGATGACGAGGATGCACGGAAGCTGTTGGCTCCATTGAACCATGCTGAAACACACACTTGTATAAAGGCCGAACGCGCATTTCTTGCACGGCTGGACGGGTCCTGTCGGACGCCGATTGCAGGTCATGCCACGCTGGTGGGCGGCCAGCTTTTCTTTGCAGGTGAAATTCTGTTACCGGACGGCTCGGAGCACCACGCCATCACGGCGCAAGCGCCTGAAGCAGATGCCGTGTCCATGGGAACCGATGCCGCAGAACGCGTTCTCGCCGCCGCCGGGCAGGATTTCCTTTCCCGGATGACGTGATGCGCATTCTTGTCACACGTCCTGAGCCGGATGCGACAGAGCAGGCCGCGCTGCTCCGGGAGCGTGGCCACGATGTCATGATATCACCGCTCCTGGAGGCGACGCTCCTGCCAACCCCGTCCCTTGAGGGAACCGGAAGTCACACGGCCATGATTGTCACAAGTCGTAACGCTCTGCGTGCGTTGGAGCAGGGTGGCGTTCCGGACCATCTTGCGGACAAGCCAATGTTCTGCGTTGGAAGCCGCACAGCCGAAATGGCGTCATCGATCGGCTTCAAGGATGTGCGCTGTGGAGAGTCCGATGGCGCCGCCTTGGCAGAGCTTGTGCAGAACTGCGAAACGCCAGGTACCGGGACAATCTTGCGCCTGATGGGCGATGTTCCGTCCAATGCGCCGAACGAAATATCAACCAGCCTCCGCAACGCCGGCTATGACGTGGCGGATATCACGTGCTACCGCGCAAGACTTCACCCCGAATTCAGCCCCCCCGTCCGGGCCGCGCTTGAGCATGGCGATATCGATTTGGTCATTCTCATGTCACCTTTGACGGCAAAATCTTTTGTGCAGGCCCATACGTCAGCGGGCTTAACCCTCCGGTCAGACAAACCGCGCTATGTATGCCTGTCGAAAGCCGTCGCTGGGGAACTCGTCGGGTTTCCGCAGTCAAGCAAGTTGATCGCAGACAAGCCAAATCAATCCGGGTTACTATCAGTTGTTGACCATGCTGTTGCACAATTGTCATAACGGCACGTAACAACACGAATGTGTACGAACTTTCGCAGTGTTCGATTGCGGGAAAGAGAATTCATCATGGCATCGTCGCGGAACAAGTCGCGCAACAGGGGTAAGCGCCCTACAGCAACAATAGATGTGAAGGCCACAGACGTGTCTGAGAAAGTTGACGCCAGCAAGGTTTTGTCGAGCGCACCCTCCAGTGCGGCACCGAAACCCGAAGTTGAGAAAACGCCTGCGACACCTCCAGCATCCGGAACGGCGTCTGCCTCGGTCAAGAACAAACCCGCATCCAGTACAACGGACAAGTCATCAGACAAATCCGTAGCCGCCTCCGCGAAAGGCGACAAGGCAGCAGACGCCAAGGCGTCCAAAGGAGCCGCATCCGCAGGAGCCAAAGTGTCGGAGAAAGATACGCCAGCCAAAAAATCGGGCGGCGGCGGAATGGGCGGGGCGATCACGCATCTCTTAGCCGGTGGCGTTGGAGGGTTGATCGCGTTTGCCGGTTTCACCCAGTTTCAAGGGCAGGGGTCCGGTATCTCATCGTCGACGGACATGGCCAACGGGTCGGCTGTAATTTCGGCTGCTCTTGAAACGCGTTTGAACGCGCTGGAGCAAAAGACATCCGTCGACCCCAAGGTTGAAATTCCAGCGAAACTTGAATCCCGCATCAAGAGCCTGGAAACGCTCAACACCAAACTGGCCAGCCTGAGTGAAGCTCAAAACAAACTCAGCACTGACGCGGCAGCATTGACAACGCAAATGAAAACGTTGGCCGATCCCGCCGGTGGCGGAACGGTAGAACTGCGCCAGCGTCTTGACAGTATGGAAGGCACAATCACCAGCCTCGCGAAATCAGCCGAAGGTGCAGATGGAAAATCGATCCCGCAGCTCGCAGCGCTTGCGGGGCGTATGAACGATCTGCGCACGGAGTTGAGCGCCAAGATAGCAGCCACACAAAAAGCAACTTTTGGCGAAGTGGAAAAGCGATTTGCGACAGTTGATACGGCACTGAAGGCCACAGTGGATGACAAGTCTGGTGTTGCGGAAGTCATGGAGACCCTGAAGGGCGGTAACCAACGCCTGAGCCTCGCACTTGAAACGGCCCGCACGGAAACAACGCGACTCGCGAAAGATGTCACGGTACTCCGTACGGAGCATGACGAGACAACGACCACACTCGGCGCATTGAAGAAAATCAGCGACGAGATTTCTAACCGCATCGCCAAGCTGGAAAGTACAACAACAGAAAATATTTCTGCACTTCCAAGTCAGGATGATATTGCAGCAGCCATCACGCCCGTGACAGAGAAACTGTCGGCCATGGAAGAGCAAGTCGACGGTGTTCTGAAACGCGAGGCCACACGCGCTGCAAGCGCTAAAAATATCCTGCTCTCGCTGGAGCTTGCAAACCTGCAACGCGCTCTGGATCAGGGCCGTCCGATCGCGTCGGAAGTCGCCAGTATCAAGAAGATTGCACCCGAAGGTATGGACCTGAGTGTTTTCGACAAGCTGGCAGAGAATAAGGTGCCGAGCCAGGACGAGCTGGTGCGTGAATTCTCGAGCGTCGCGTCCGAGGCCATTCAGGCTGAAACGCTGAACGAAGACGCAAGCGCGTTTGACAAGTTGTTCGCCAACGCACGCTCGATTGTCCGTGTGCGCAAGACAGGTGATATCGAGGGCGACACAACAGAGGCCGTTATTGCCCGTGCAGAAGAGAATCTGAAGCGCAATGATCTCAAAGCCGCCGTGACGGAACTTGGCGCGCTCAAGGACAAGGCAGCGGCCACGACAGCCAAATGGATCGCCAAGGCAAACGATCGCTTGTCGGTTGACGCCGCATTGGCTCAAATCGAAGCTGGATTAAAATCCTCGGTGAGCAGTTCGGCAACGAACTGACGGTCTGAATTGAACGACATCGGTGCTTGGCATCGGTGAGGGCCCGTCATCGGGCAAAACTGAAACGCGAAAAGGCCAGTGCCCACATGCTCCGCCTTCTGACATTTTTCGTTGCCGTTGGTTTGATCGCCTGGGGGCTCGCCTGGGTCGCCGACCACCCCGGTGATGTGATTATCAACTGGCAGGAACGCCAGGTGCAGGTGTCTATATTTGCTGCGTTCGTAGGGCTCGCCCTTCTGATTGGTGGCATGATTTTCCTATGGTCCGTTTTGCGTCAACTCATCAAGTCGCCGACGATGATCTCGGATGCGTTCCGTCGCCGGACCCAGCGCCGTGGTCTCGAAGCGCTTTCGACAGGTATCATCGCGGTCGGCTCCGGGGACCGTGATCTTGCATTGCGCTACGCAACACAGGCCCGCAAGGCCCTGCCCAACGAGCCTTTGACCGAATTACTGCGCGCGCAAACCGCACAACTGACAGGCGACAAGGCGACCGCACGCCGGATTTACGAGAGCATGCTGGCTGCACCGGATACGGAACTCCTTGGCTTGCGCGGTCTCTATCTGGAAGCCACAAAGGAAGGGGAAACCGAAGCGGCCAATCAGTTTGCCGCGCGTGCCATGCGCACGAACCCGCAACTGGACTGGCCGGTTGCGGCACTTTTCGACATGCAGTGCAAGGCGGAAAACTGGACGGACGCGCTTGAGACCCTGGATAAGGCGCGCAAATACAATCACGTCACGAAAGATGTTGCCAACCGTCGTCGTGCGGTGCTGCTTGCCGCACTGGCTGCGGACGGTGAGAGCGAAAATATGGACGAGGCGCTCGATCAGGCCCTTGAAGCGCACAAGCTTGCACCTGACCTGGTACCCGCAGCAGACGTGGCCGGTCGCATTCTTGCGTCCAAAGGCAACACGTCGAAAGCCGCATCCGTCATTGCGAAAACCTGGAAGTCATCGCCACACCCTGACCTTGCAATCACTTACGCATTCGCCCGTCCGGGAGATTCCCCCAAGGATCGTCTGGCCCGCGTGAAGGATCTCGTCAGGGATACACACGATGTCGAAGGCCCGATAGCGCTGGCTGTTGCAGCAATCGAGGCAAAGGAATGGGATCTTGCCCGCACCACCCTCAAGCCGCTGCTTGACGACAAGCTGACCAAGAAAGTTTGCGCCTTGATGGCCCGTGTGGAAGGTGAGCAGAATGGCGACAAGGGGCGTGTCCGCGAATGGCTGTCACGCGCTGTCACAGCATCTCGTGATGCAACGTGGACGGACGAAACTGGCGTCGTGTCGGACACGTGGCTTCCGGCATCACCGGCCACGGGCGAGTTGGATGTTTTCAAATGGGCCGTTCCGGCGGAATCCTCGGCCCGCGACAGCGCCAGCATGCTTGAAGAGTGGGTGCGCCCGCTTGCGATAGCAGATGAGCTGACACGGGAAAACGATATTGCCGCGACGGAAGCGGAGATGATTACAATCAATCCGGAGCCTGAGCCTGAAGAAGATCCTGTCATCGAGGCTGAACCTGTCGAAACATCCAGCCGCAAACCGCCATTCAAGGGTAATGGAATCGACTCGGGTGCACCGGATGATCCAGGTGGCCCCGACACGGGCGCCGACCAGTCCGCACGTCGCGCGCATGTCCCACGTGGAAAAACCTGAAGCAATTATAGACACACGCAACCATGGGCGGCAGGAGTTGCTTTCGCAGTCCCGAATCCGCTAAGTGTCTCGCGTCCATGCATCTTCGCAACGGATAAGCCGCATTAGCTCAGCTGGTAGAGCACGTCATTCGTAATTCTGTAGCTTGCACCTTTGTGACCTTTCAATCACAGAGTGTTGCATCTTTGCGGCCATGATTAACACGTCGCAGAACCTCAAATAACCTATATTGTACAACGAAGTAGCGCCATTGCGCGACTATGCCCCTTTAAACTGGTGTGCATTCGGTCACGCCTGACGGTGCGTAGTGGCGCACCCTTCTGGGCCATAGCAGGGCCATACGGGGTTGACGGGGCCATAGGGCAGCACTACATTCAGGGCCATAGTGATTTGCTCTAATCAACGGGGGCACGACCATGCAGAGCACAAAACCAAAGAACCAATTGGCGTATATCGCGACGGTCGTTGACGCGGCTGAAGCGGTCGATGGAAAGCAAACCGAGTACACGATTGAAGGCGTTCCGGGTCTCAGGCTCGTGTGCCACCCATCGGGCAGTGCATCGTGGACGTTCCGGTATCAGATCGGCGCGGGAAGTGATCGTAAACGACGGCGTGAGAAGATCGGACCACGTGGTGTGGTGACACTGGCTGACGCAAAGAAGCGGGCGATGGAGCTGAACCACCAGATCGTGGTGCTCGGGAAAGACCCGCACGAAGAACGCGAGAATGAAGCTGCGGCCAAACGAGACAGGGCCAAGGCTGTGACGTTCGGTGAATTGTTCGATGCGCGGATGAAAGCTGACGACACCCTAAGCGCAAACACCCAAGAGAATTATCGGCTCGTGATGGACAAGTACG
>CALHAX010000113.1 GCA_937931785.1 uncultured Hyphomicrobiaceae bacterium
TGTTCTGGCGATTGTGAAACCGGGCAAGTTCAGCGTAACATCGAATGAAGGCATCCTCGTCGTGTCCTTTGTTGGCTCGTCCTGCAAGACGGCGAACAATAGACCTTGATCCGAGGATGCCCCCTAATATGACGGAGAGCCATTGCGCGTCTGATTCAAATGGCCTCGTGACGCGACGCTTCAGGTAACTCCAGTGGTATAGCGGTGTCTTCGTTTAAGTCGGACACACCCTAGGTGTCACGCGTCGGGCGATTGTTCAGGTTTGCTCGTGGTTGTGGGAATAATGGTCTTGATGCCCTGTGGAGGTGTGACGCCCATCGAAACGTAGACGCTCATCAGGTGGTCGACACCGCCTTCCACGGGCTTGATCCAGGTCGCGGGAACATAAATCAATGCCCCCCCTATGGGGACAGGGGCGGTTGGAACAAGAATGCCGAGATAGTCACTGCTCCCAACCTTGATCGCATCTGTTGTTGGCAGCAGACCGAGCACAGCGGCACCGTCGTGTTGTCCGCCGAAAAAGCACCAGACCGGGCTCATGCTCTTCATATCTTCAGTGTCAGACAAATCGACGATCGAGACGAAGCGTTTGACGATATTGTAGACGCTGCCAATGAGGGGAATGCGTTGCGCTATACCGTCGAGCGTACTTGCAAACCATGGACCGATGCGGGTCTCGACAAGGAGGCCGATCATACAGACGAACAGCACCACCACAAGCAAGCCTGCGAAGTATGGGAAAAGAGAGTTGGTGTCGACGCTGAGGCCCAGCGAAATGAGCAAAGCGCCTATCGTGCTTTCAGGGCCGATGTAGGCGATTGCGTACCGAACCAGCCAGATGGTTGCGATGGCCGTGACCAGCAGGGGGGCGAGTGCCAGGAGACCCGCAAGGAAAATTCGGAAAAAGCGCTTCATGTGCTGCCGGGCCCCCAACAAATTCGATCAGTCGTCATGTTTTCAGCGGGGCCCGGTTGTTGTTCTGGACAACACGATTCATGCCTGCTTGCAGAACTATCGTCCAGGACGATGGTGCCGACGGTAGTAATACCGATTGTAATAGCGTGATTTGCGATAATGACGACGGGGATAGTAGTGGCGCCGCACACGATAGTGATGCCGCCGTTTGTACCCATAATGCCGTCGCTTGTAATAGTGGCGGTAACGCCGTCCGTGGCGGTAGCGCAAGCGCAAACCACGGCGAAGAATTCGGCCTACCCGAAATCTTTTGTGGCGGTAGAAGCGGTAGCCAACTGCGTGCAGATTTGGTTGAGAAACGTCTGCTTTCAATTCCGCAGCCTTGGATATGACCGGTAACGCGTGGGCCGATGTACCGGACGCAAACCACAGAATGCTTACTGCGAGAGTCAGGGTGGCAAGTACGCGACGTGTCATGGACAAGCCTCCTTATGTTGGGGGGAGAACGTTGCTACTATACACCAGCACTTTGTATCGTCTGCAATTTTGTTTGCACCAGATTTGGGCGCGCCCCGGAATGAACGTCTGATAAGGGCCGCTGTGACTTGAGCCTGCGGCGCGGCACCGCACAAGAACGTGTGGTTTCACGTGTCTGATCAAGCAATCAGGGTGTATTGTTTGCTCGAGACCGCTATAACGCGGGGATTCACGGGCACGGCACATGTGCTGCGCCCGCGCGCCGTCATGGATATGCAACATGAACCAACTTTTGATGGAATACCTGCCCATCGTGATCTTTATCGGGGTCGCGCTCGGAATCGGCTTGGCGTTGATGGTCGCCCCGTTTTTGATTGCAGTGAGAAATCCGGACCCGGAGAAGGTGTCTGCTTACGAATGCGGCTTCAATGCGTTCGATGACAGCCGCATGAAATTCGACGTGCAGTTCTATCTGGTGGCGATCTTGTTCATCATTTTCGATCTTGAAGCGGTTTACCTGTTTCCCTGGGCGATCACGTTTCGTGAAATCGGTGATGCCGGATTCTGGGCCATGATGATTTTCATCGCAGAATTGACCATCGGTCTTGCCTACGCATGGAAAAAGGGAGCCCTCGAATGGGATTGATTGTTCCGCCGATGCCGGTTTTTGAACAACCTGGTGAGCGCAGTGCGCATGCGGCCACGCCCATGCAGAGCGAGACATTCACGCAGATCTCCGACGAACTTGCGGACAAGGGCTTCCTTGTCACAACGACGGATGATCTCATCAACTGGGCCCGTACGGGGTCATTGATGTGGATGACGTTCGGTTTGGCGTGCTGTGCTGTCGAAATGATGCAGGCGTCGATGCCGCGCTACGACGTGGAACGATTTGGTTTTGCGCCGCGCGCCAGCCCACGCCAGTCCGATGTCATGATTGTGGCGGGCACGCTGACCAACAAGATGGCTCCTGCACTACGCAAGGTTTACGATCAGATGCCGGAACCACGGTACGTTATTTCGATGGGAAGTTGCGCGAATGGTGGTGGATATTATCACTATTCCTATTCTGTCGTGCGTGGTTGCGACCGCATCGTACCTGTCGACATTTATGTACCTGGATGCCCTCCGACGGCCGAAGCGCTCGTCTATGGCATTTTGATGCTGCAGCGAAAAATCCGCCGCGTTGGCACGATCGAACGCTAGTCCTTTCTGATCTGAGATCCGAGACCAAAGCATGGACACGACCCTGACTGACCTGCAGGATTACGTTGACGCGAAACTGGGAGAGGCGGTTGTGTCTTCCGGTGTGGCGCATGATGAGTGGAATCTCACTGTGGCGCGCGAGCAAATCCCGCGCGTTCTCAAGTTCTTGCGCGATGACCGTCGCTGCATGTTCGAATGTTTGATCGATGTGTGTGGTGTCGACTACCCGGGCGATGAGCGCAGGTTTGAGGTGGTTTACCACCTTCTGAGTCCGCGCCAGAATGTGCGCATGCGCGTGAAAGTACGAACGGACGCTGATACGCCTGTTCCAAGTGTGACTGCGATTTATCCAGCGGCAAACTGGTTCGAGAGAGAAGCGTTCGACCTCTACGGTATATTGTTTTCCGGCCACCCGGACTTGCGTCGTTTGCTTACGGATTACGGGTTCCAGGGACATCCTCTGCGGAAGGATTTCCCGCTCACCGGTTTCAGTGAAGTGCGTTACGACGACGCGCAAAAGCGTGTTGTCTATGAACCGGTGAAACTCATGCAGGAATTTCGATCTTTCGATTTTGAAAGTCCGTGGGAAGGCGTGGAATACATCCTACCTGGCGATGAAAAAGCTGATGCTCCAGCGAACGGGGAGGGCTGATCGTCATGGCTGAAAAAGATATCCGCAATTTCAATATCAACTTCGGTCCGCAGCACCCCGCAGCTCATGGTGTGTTGCGTCTTGTGCTGGAGTTGGATGGCGAGGTGGTCGAACGTGTTGATCCGCATATCGGACTGCTGCACCGCGGGACGGAAAAGCTGATCGAGGCGAAAACGTATCTGCAGGCGATCCCGTACTTTGATCGTCTGGATTACGTGGCGCCGATGAATCAGGAACATGCATTCTGCATGGCGGCCGAAAAACTGATGGGGATTTCGATCCCCAAACGCGGCCAGTTGATTCGGGTGCTTTATTCCGAAATTGGACGCATTCTCTCGCACCTTCTGAACGTTACAACGCAAGCCATGGATGTGGGGGCACTCACGCCGCCGCTCTGGGGCTTTGAAGAACGTGAAAAGCTGATGGTGTTCTACGAGCGTGCTTCGGGCTCGCGCATGCATGCTGCATATTTCCGTGTCGGAGGCGTGCATCAGGATTTGCCGGAGCAGCTTGTCACGGATATTCGTGACTGGTGTGACCCTTTCCTGAAGGTATGCGACGAGATCGAAACCCTCCTGACGAACAATCGCATCTTCAAACAACGCAACGTCGACATCGGTTTGATCTCTCTCGATGATGCCTTTGCATGGGGCATGTCGGGCGTCATGGTTCGCGGATCGGGCGCGGCCTGGGATCTGCGCAAGTCGCAACCCTATGAATGTTACGATGAACTGGAATTCGATATTCCGATCGGCAAGAACGGCGATAATTACGATCGCTATCTGATCCGAATGGAAGAGATGCGCCAGTCGGTCAGCATCATGAAACAATGTTGTGAGAAGCTGCTCTCCGATGAAGGTGCGGGGCCGCATGTGACTGCAGACAATAAAGCTGTTCCTCCGAAGCGTGGAGAAATGAAACGGTCCATGGAAGGGCTGATCCACCACTTCAAGCTTTATACGGAAGGCTTCAAGGTTCCTGCCGGTGAAGTTTATACATGCGTTGAAGCACCCAAGGGCGAGTTTGGTGTCTATCTGGTATCGGACGGTTCGAACAAACCGTATCGTTGCAAGATCCGTGCGCCCGGGTTTGCACATCTGCAAGCCATGGATTTCATGAACAAGGGCCACTTGCTGGCCGACGTCAGCGCGATCCTGGGGTCGCTTGATATCGTTTTTGGCGAGGTCGACCGATGACGATGTCAATTTACGTGATGGAGAATTAAACGTGGCCGTGCGAAGACTACATCACGAGCAACCCGAGGGTTTTGCGTTCTCGCCGGAAAATCAGGCGTGGGCCGACGCGACGATTTCGAAATACCCACAGGGCAAGCAGGCGTCTGCTGTTATCCTGCTGCTCTGGCGCGGCCAGGAGCAGGAAGGCTGGACGACGGAACCAATGATCGAGCATATCGCTGAGATGCTTGACATGGCAAAAATACGCGTACTGGAAGTTGCGACGTTTTACACAATGTTCCAACTCGCACCGGTCGGCAGAAAAGCGCATGTGCAGGTGTGTGGCACGACGCCCTGCATGTTACGCGGTGCCGAAGACCTGCGTGCGCTTTGTCAAAAACGCATTCATCCAGATCCGCATCATTTGTCTGCGGATGGGAATTTTTCCTGGGAAGAGGTGGAATGTCTCGGCGTGTGCGTGAACGCACCGATGGTCCAGATCTGGAAAGACACCTACGAAGATCTGACACCTGCGTCGCTTGAAGCTATTCTGGATACATTCGAAAGTGGGAAAAAACCACGTCCCGGCCCCCAGATCGATCGTCATTTCTCAGCACCCGCTGACGAGATCACAACATTGCGGGAAGTGCCGCGCGGCCCATTCGGCGATGGCGGGTACGCGGGCAAAAGTAGCGTCACCGCAGGCGCAGCGCTTACGGACGGCTCTGATGTGATGGATGGGTACGCGCCCGGTGCTGCGGACGTGAAAGCAGTTACCCAACTGGATGATGCTTCGGTCACGATCGTTGATGCTGATGCATCGACAGTCTCAACTCGAGATCCAGGTGTGCTCGAAGCAGAAGAGTCAGATATCGCTGCCAAGCTGGATGCGTTGCCAGAAGATGCGTCTGCGGAAGACCGCGCCAATGCGGTTGGCAATCGACCTGCTGGATTGGAACAACCGCGCAACGGACAGGCTGATGATTTAAAGCGAATCAAGGGCATCGGACGGGTGAACGAGAATAAGCTGAACGCTCTCGGTATTTATCACTTTGATCAGATTGCTGACTTGGGCCGACCGGAAGTGTTATGGATGGGTATATATCTCGCCTTCCCGGGCCGCATTGATCGCGAAGATTGGCTGGGGCAGGCCCGTACTCTGGCGTCTGGCGGCGTTACCGAGTTTGCTGATCGCGTCGATGCCGGAGAGGTGGAATCAAGCCTCGACGAGGAGACCTGACGCTATGCCCCGTGCCATGGACACTGCCCTGAATTATGTGAGTTGCCGGTTGATCCTCTGGATCGCTGGTGCGTTGACCATTGCATCCGCGCTCAAGACGGGATTGCAGGCTGGACATGGTGTAAATTGGGGATGGTGGCTTTTGCTGGCACTGCTGTTTGCGGGGTTCTGGCTTTACACTTGGTTCTATTGCGGCCGCGAGGCAGTAACGGGACAGCATGAGCTGGCGAATGGGAAGCGTACCGGAGCGTCGGCTGTGGCCAGTGCTACGACTGCTGCAAGTTTGTCGGGTTCGGCAGTTCGGGAGCATGACGCGAATGGTGCGGTGTCGGCTGGTGTGGCGCAATCCTCGTCTGGAACGAAAACACCGCATTGGTCCCGGGCGTCGAAGGCGTCCGGTGACGGGGGCCGCTCTACGGGTGGTTTGGGGCGTTCAGAGGGGGCACCGTCCGGTGCGTCTCTGACAGGAGATCAATCATCCCAATCGGGCACATCGGCAGGTCCCGGTTCCACGGAATTAGGCGCGTCTGGAAAGATGTCGGATACTGCGGGTGGCAGTGCGGCAGCGGGACCGGCGCGCAACCTTTCTGACACAGGTGCATCTTCTGGGGCATCCGCCAAAGGCCAGGCTTCCGCTTCAGTTTCTGAAACATCGCGACGTGATGATGTGCAGAAAGATACTGGTTCAATCGTGGCCCAGAAATCCGCCGCAAGCACGGGTGAAAAAGAACAATCGGACCCTCTCGGCTTTGTCGGGTCCTCAAAGTCTGCATCTGCATCTGCATCTGCAAATGACAGTGCTGCTGCTACGGGCGCACCAACAGATGCGAGCAAGGTTGGTGAGGTGTCACCAAAGGACTCTGGTGATCTTGCCAGTGGTGCTGCAAATGATGGTGATGGCAAGAGGCCAACAGTTCTGTCGGCTGCGCGCGATGGGAAGGCCGATGATCTGAAGCAGATTTCGGGCGTTGGTCCAAAACTGGAGGGGCTGTTGCACAGCCTCGGTTTTTTCCATTTCGATCAGATTGCGACCTGGACAGAAGAAAATGTGGCCTGGGTTGACGACCACCTCGGTTTCAAAGGACGTATAATGCGTGACGACTGGATTGGTCAGGCGAAGAAGCTCGCGTCGGGCGAGACGACGGAATTTGCCGAGCGTGTTGCGCGCGGTGAGGTTGAAAGCAGCAAGAAAACATAGTGTGCCACGTCGGTGATGCGGCAGCCAGAGACAAGAACAAGAGCGGATACTCATGCTCCAGGATAAAGACCGGATTTTCCAGAACCTCTACGGCTTCCATGACTGGACGCTGAAGGGTGCTGTATCGCGTGGCGCATGGGATCACACCAAGACGATTATCGAGAAAGGGCGCGACTGGATCATTGACGAGGTCAAGGCTTCGGGATTGCGGGGACGGGGTGGTGCCGGATTCCCAACTGGTCTCAAGTGGTCTTTCATGCCGAAAGAAGTCGGCGAGCGTCCGCACTATCTTGTCGTCAATGCCGATGAGTCAGAGCCGGGAACGTGCAAAGATCGCGAAATCATGCGGCATGATCCGCATCTTTTCATTGAAGGCTGCCTTTATGCCTCCTTCGCGATGCAGGCGCACACCTGTTACATCTATATTCGTGGAGAATATATTCGTGAACGCGAACGCATGCAGCATGCTGTCGACGAGTGTTATGCGGCAGGCCTGATCGGTCGCGACAACGTCCATGGCTGGGATTTTGATGTGGTGATCCACCATGGTGCAGGAGCTTATATCTGCGGCGAGGAAACTGCGCTGCTCGAAAGTCTCGAGGGCAAGAAAGGGCAGCCGCGTCTCAAGCCACCATTCCCGGCGAACTGTGGGCTTTATGGTGCGCCGACGACCGTGAACAACGTCGAGAGTATTGCCGTTGTGCCGGATATCCTGCGGCGCGGTGCGGATTGGTTTGCCGGCTTTGGACGGCCGAACAACACGGGCACAAAACTGTTTTGCATCTCTGGTCACGTTGAGCGGCCGTGCAATGTGGAAGAGGAAATGAGTATTCCGTTCCGCGAATTGATCGACAGGCATTGCGGTGGTGTGCGCGGTGGCTGGGATAATCTTCTCGCGGTTATTCCCGGTGGCTCTTCGGTGCCATGCCTTCCGGCTGAGGTCTGCCACGATATGGCGATGGATTTTGATACGTTGCGTGATCTGAAGTCCGGGCTTGGGACTGCTGCTGTGATTGTCATGGACAAGTCCACTGACATTATTCGTGCGATTGCGCGTCTGTCCTATTTTTATAAGCATGAAAGCTGTGGGCAGTGCACGCCCTGCCGCGAAGGCACCGGTTGGATGTGGCGCGTGCTTGAACGGATGGCGAAGGGGCAGGCTGAAAAACGTGAAATCGACATGCTTCTGGATGTGACCAAGCAGGTTGAAGGCCACACCATCTGCGCGCTCGGCGATGCCGCGGCGTGGCCTGTGCAAGGCTTGATCCGGCACTTCCGTCACGTGATCGAGGAGCGGATTGATCAATATTCCTACCGTGCAGACAGCGATGGTGCAATCCGTGAACCGGTGCTTGAGGCGGCGGAGTAAAACGGCGTTGACCTTTAGGTCCCACGCCTGGCTTTAGATTGCTATTGCGTGTAAATTTTCGCAAAAGCCAATGCCTGAGTCTGCATTGTGATGACCAGCTTTGGCTTGCTCTACCTGGTGTGCAAAACTTTCTCCAATGTCGCTGCGATGTTGAATAGGGACTGATCTGCTCCATGTTCACCAACGAGCATAAGGCCAACGGGCGCCTCGCCGGGTGCGTTGGCGGGGAGGGAAATCGAACAGCGATCGAGGAAATTTCCGACGGATGTGTTGCGCAGGGTGAGCATGTTGAGACGTATGTAGTCGGCTTCAGTTTCTATGTCCGTCAGTTTCGGCGGAATGTGCGCAGCGCTTGGCATCAGGATGGCGTCGTAATCGCGTGTCACGGCGTGCGCTTCGGCGATGAGGCGTTTGCGGGCATGCAGTGCATCGATGTAGTCGGCTGCCGATTGTTTCTCGCCCGTTTGAATGCGCGTGCTGACGCGTGGGTCGTATTCGCTCGCTTGTGTGGCGAGGCGTTCACGGTGATGGGCCCAGGCTTCTGCTGGAGCAAATCCACCCTTGGCATTTGCTGCCGGAATGTCGTCGATTGCCGGGATCGTAACGTCGATGAGTTTTACACCTGCTGCTGACAAGCGTGAGAGCGCGTCTCCGTAAGTTTTGGCGACCATTTCATCGAGAGTGTTGGTCACGAAGTTCTGGAGCACACCAAGTTTCAGCTCACTTTTCTCGACAGGTTTTGGTGCGCCGTTCCAGTCCTCTGCTAGGATGGCATCCACAGCGGCACAGCAATCCACAGTGCGGCCAATCGGACCAACCGAATCCAGCGTGAAGGAGAGCGGGTACACGCCTGTGGTCGGAATACGTCCGGTTGAGGGTTTGTAACCGGTGAGACCGTTGAAGGCTGCCGGGATGCGGCAGGAGCCGCCAGTATCCGTGCCCATCGCGATGTCGGCCATGCCGTCTACGACTGCCACTGCGGAACCGGATGATGATCCGCCGGGCACACGTCCCGTTGCACGATCATAGACACTGAGCGGTGTGCCGTAGTGTGGGTTTTGACCGAGCCCGCCGAAGGCGAACTCCACCATGGTGGTGCGGCCCATAAAAATGAATCCGGCATTGCGGAGCCGGTGGATGCACGGTGCGTCTTTTGTTGCGGGTGCTGCGTTGCGCAAGACTGTTGAACCTGCTCTTGTCACGTCACCTTCCACATCGAACAGGTCTTTCAGTGCCATTGGGATGCCGGCGAATGGCGGAATTTTTTGTCCATTCTTGCGGCGTGTGTCCCAACGATCTGCCTCGGCACGCGCAGTGTTGGCGTTGACTTGCATGAACGCGCGTGTCCCTTCGCCGTCTGGAGCTTCGATGGCTGCAAGACAATCTTCGACAAGCTGGCGGCTTGTGTGCGTGCCATCGGCGAGTTGCCGGACGCGTTCGGGAAGAGAATTCATGAGGATGCTTTCATGGTATCGTAGATGGCTTGAAGATCGGATCGGCGAATTTTTCCGTTTGCTGTGCGAGGCAGTGAATTGACGAAGGTGTAGTCGCGCGGTCGTTTGTAGTCAGCAAGGCTGGCGTTTGCCGTTGCCTTGAGGTTGCGGAGCATATCGGAGCCTCCTGTGCCACAAACGACGAATGCAACGATAATCCTGACATTTTCCCGCACAGCAATATCGGTGACTGCAATTTCATTGACGCCGGTTGTGGTCAAAAGCGCCTGCTCCACTTCAAGCGGAGAGACGCGGTAACCGAGTGCGTTCATCAGATCGTCGGCGCGACCGTGATGGGTGAGAAAACCTTCGTCGTCGATGGAGGCAAGATCGCCGCCAATGAACCAGTTGCCGCGGAAGACCTTTTCGGTTTCATCCGGGCGATGCCAGTAGTCAATCATCAACCCGGGGTCAGTACGATGGACGGCGAGAAGACCGATCTCGCCGTTCGCTAGTGGAACGGTTCCACCCTCAGGGGAAAGAATGGCAATGCAGCGGCCGCTCTGGGCCCGCCCGATGGTGCCGGGTTTTGCCGGGTTGGTGGGGCTTGCGGAGATATATGTCGACATCTCACTCATGCCGATGGCTTCGTGAAGGCGTGTGCCAGTGCGGTCACGCCATTCCGAGGCAACGGATGCGGGGAGCGTTTCGCCGGATGTCAGGCCATGACGCAGTTCGCCGAGGTCTATTGCTCCGGGAGGAGAGTATTTCAGGATCTGGCGATACAGCGTTGGAACTGCTGCAAAGATGGTGGCGTTCGTCTCACGGATCAGGCCGGGCCAACGGGACGGATCGCGCGGTTGCGTGTTGATGATTGCGGTTGCCCCGTTCGCCCAAGGATCGGTGAGGCCTGTGCCAAGTGTGTAGGTCCAGTTGAAGGCCCCGGCGTGAAGGATGCGGTCGTCAGCGTTGATGCCGTACCAGTCGCGGTACATCGGGCGTCGGCCCCATGCAGAGCGGTGGGCGTGGAGCACGCCCTTGGGTTTGCCCGTCGTGCCTGATGTGTAGATGAGGAATGCCGGATCGTCGGCATCAGTATTGGCGTAGTTGGCGAGGGGAGTGCTGTGGCGCATTTCCACAATATCGAGATGGGAAAACTGATGCACGGCAGTTGCCGTATGGGTTGCTTCTTCAGATCTAGGTTCCTGCAGTTCCTGCACGACCGCCTGAACGTCGGCGTCTTTCATGATCACGTCGGCTTCGCGATCTGTCAGCATGGACGATGTCGGAATTGGGACGGCCCCCAAGGCGAGTGCGCCGAAAAACAACAGTGCGTAATCGATCGTGTTTCCAAGGCGGATCAAAATTCGATTGCCGGGAGAAATGCCTTTCTCCTTGAGTGCGTTTGCGACGGCTAGAACCGCATGCTCAAGTTCACAGTGGGTCCAGGTCTCGTTGACGGTGTCCGGGCCATCACCATTCAGAACCACCAAGCCGGCCTTGTCGGGTGTTTGTTTTGCTGCGGTCGCCAGGCAATATTCCGCCATGTTGAAGCGGGAAGGCGGACGTGGGCCGGAAAAACCGTCGGGCATGTTGTTGGCCAAAGAGCAAAACGTCGTCAGTTGGCTACTCTCGTATCCCACCACGTATCGAGTTGGTAGCCGCCAAATGATGTTTTATTTGGGAAGGCCAGATGAGACCAGTGTGCGACCCATTGCTCGGGGAGGTGGTAGAGTGGGATCATGTAGTCGCCGGAGAGCAGGGTACGGTCGTATGCGCGTACGGCGGCTTCGAAGGTTTGTCTGTCCCGCGCAGCCAGCAGCGCCTCGATCATGGCGTCGACGGCGGGGCTTTTCACACCGACAACGTTGAAAGAGCCAGGCGCGTCTGCGGCCTTGCTGCCCCAACGGTATGTCTGCTCGTTCCCTGGCGAATTGGTGCCGCCCCAACGAAATGGTGTCATGTCGAAATCGAAATTCTGGCGACGACGTGTGTACTCGGATGAGTCGACCTGTCGGACTGTTACGTCGATGCCGACTTGCCGCAGTGTATTCGTGAAACCGTTGAGCATTTTTTGTTGTGGCTGCGAGACGATGAGAATTTCGAATGCGAGCGCTTCGCCGGTCTTGGTCTTGATCATCTTGCCGTCCTTTAGCGCATACCCGGCGGACTTCAGGAGTTTGAGTGCAGCGCGAATATTCTTGCGGTTGCGGCCACGGCCATCGCTTTTTGGAAACGTATGTGTTCCATCCATGATGGCTAGAGGAATTGCTTTTGCGTGTTCCCCCAGCAGTTGTTTCTCAAGTTCGCTTGCCGGTTGTCCATGGGAGGATAAAGCTGAACGGTCGAAGAAGCTTTGCGTGCGCTCGTACAGCCCATGGTATAGGGTCTGGTTCAGCCATTCGAAATCGAAAATATTGATGAGCGCGGAACGGACGCGCTTGTCCTTGAAAACGTCGCGGCGGGTGTTGAAAGCCAGGGCCGACATTCCCGATGACACCTTCAGTGGAAACGTGCGCTTGATCACCTTGCCTGAAGCTACAGCAGGGAAATCAAAACTTGTAGCCCACTGAGCGGGGTCGCCTTCGCCACGGACATCGGACACGCCCTTGCTGAAGGCTTCGCGCATCGAGTTGACATCGCGAAACAGTTCAATGCGAACGGTGTCGAAATTGAATTGCCCTTTCCGTACGGGGAGGTCTTTGCCCCAGTAGTCCGGGTTGCGGACGTATTCGATGCTGCGTCCGGGTTTGATCTCTCCAATGCGGTAGGGACCGCTGCCAATCGGAGCCGCGAGTGTGGTTTTCTGAAAAGCGTCTTCTGAGAGCGCATGCTTCGGTAGAACCGGCATGTAACCCATGATCAGCGGCATCTCGCGATCCGTGCCGGGCTTGAATGTGAATTTCACTGTGCGATCGCCGGAGACTTCGACCTTTTCAACCTTGGAATAGAATGTGCGGTGGTTTGGTCGTCCCTTCTCGCGCAAGAGGCGGTGGGAATAAATCACGTCTTCTGCTGTGACGGGTTTGCCATCCGAAAAGCGTGCCTTGGGATTGAGTGTGAACGCAACCCAGGAACGGTCGTCTGGCGTTTCAACCTTCTCTGCCAGCAGGCCGTACATTGTGAAGGATTCATCCCCCGCTCGTGAAAGAAGGCTTTCGTAGACATAGGTGCGTACGGACGGAGCGACTGCGCCTTTGACAATGAAAGGATTGAGCGAGTCGAATGTACCGCGCACCCCCAGTTTCAACGTTCCGCCCTTGGGTGCGTTCGGGTTGACGTAGTCATAGTGCGTAAAATCTGCGGATTGTTTGAGTTCGCCGTGCATTGCGAGGCCGTGTTTTGGCTCGGCGTCCACCCGGGTCGACGCACCTGACGTGAAAATCAGAGCCGCAAGTGCCAGGACAGTGAGTCGAAGAAGTGCTGGCATGTGTACGGCTCCGCAGATTGGCATCAGGTCTTGTGTAGTTTGAGTGATAATCAGGGATTCCGCGTGACGGCGAGGTCTTTTTTTCGGGGACCGATCCGGTTGTGGGCCGATTGCACCGCTACGTGCATCGTGTCACGGGACAGGGGTGCTGCAACAGTGGTTCGAACGAGACAAATCCGCTACACCAGACAACGGTTGTTGCAGAAGCAGAATTATGTCACGGCATTGCCGTAATTGGGTGGCTTGAGCGCACTCATGCGATTGGTCACTGCGGGGTATTCACCTCGTAAGACAAGACTGACTAGGGGGTTCACGCGAATGAACACGATGAAGCAACGTTTTTCAGTGCGCAAACTGTTTCGCGGTGCGGCACTTGTGCTGGCTGCAACTGGACTTACTGCCGGACATGCTGCTGCGCAGGAAACTACAGCAGCTGCCGAACAAAAAGTTCAGTACTGGTTCAAGATTTGTCCGGAACGCAAAGGACCTGACGGCAAACCGGTCAAGATTTGCGTGACGCAACACGAGCAATTCAATCAGCGATCTGGTGAGTTGAATGTTGCTGTTGCGATCCGTCAGCAGGAAGGCAAGAAAGAGAAATTGCTTTTGACGGTTCCGCTTGGTGTAGCGCTTCCAACCGGTATTGCGGTCAAGTTCGACAAAATCGCCGAACCGGTCAAACTGACATATGTTTTCTGTCATGCGGAGGGCTGCGTTGTGGACACGGCTGCAACGCCACAAATTCTTGACGCGATGCGCAAGGGGGCCAAGATCGATTTGAGTGTGTTTCACACCTTCTACAACCGTCCTGTCAGTTTCAGCGTTCCTTTGAAAGGATTCACCGCCACCTACAAAGGGGACCCGGTTGATGGGAAACAATATTTCCAGCGCCGCCAACAGCTTCGCCTGGCCATTCGCAAACGGACAGCCGATGCAATCAAGAAAGCGCAAGCCGAACAGAAGAAAAAACAAGCTGCTGAATAACGCAGTGCGGATATACATAAAAAAGGCCGCTGAGATCAAATCTCAGCGGCCTTTTTCGTCATGTAGTTCACGCTTTGTGAAGCGTCGATTGTCGCTGTCAGTGCATGTCGAGATAGAGGGCGTTGTACTGCCCGTCCTTGAAGTCGTTGAACAGGCTGGTCACTTCCGGGTGGCGGACCGGTACACCGGTTTCGTCGGGTAATAAATTCTGCTCCGACACGTAAGCGATGTATTCCGTGTCTTCGTTTTCGGCCAGCAGATGATAGAACGGTTGATCCTTCACCGGGCGAATGTCTTCGGGAATGGCTTCCCACCATTCATCGGTGTTCGAGAAGATTGGATCGACGTCAAAAATCACGCCACGAAACGGGTAAACGCGATGCTGGACGACCTGTCCAAGTTTGTATTTGGCGCTGCGAAGCGGTGCCATGTCGCGATGCTCCCTTTTGGTTCGAGCCGTCTCAATTCACGCGTCGCCAGGACAAGGCGTGTACGCTCATAACCGATTGTTCATGCTTGAATATTGCGGGCTCCCGGAGGCGCGTCAACGCCTCAGAACTGTATCCGCCACAGGTGTGGCGGTCATGACGCACACGTCGTCTCCGGGTTCCTACAACCCGTAGAGTTCCGCGCGTTCCGGATCCTTGCGTGCAACCTGAGTGGCGAGGTCGACGATGACGCGGGCCTGTTTCCAGGTGGCATCGTCCTGCATCTTGCCATCGATCATAACAGCGCCTGTTCCGTCCGGCATGGCTTCGAGGATGCGTTTGGCAAAGGTGACTTCGTCTGGATCGGGTGAAAAGACGTCTTTTGCGATGGTGACCTGGCTTGGATGCAACGACCATGTACCAAGGCATCCTTGCAGGAACGCGTTGAGAAACTGCGCGCGGCATGCGTCGGGATCGGAGAAATCTCCAAACGGGCCATAGAAAGCCTTGATGCCGTGCATCTGGCAAGCGTCGACCATGCGGGCCACAGTGTAGTGCCAGAGGTCCTGCTGGTAGAATGTGCGTGGGGCGTCTGTGCTGCCGTCTGTGGCAGGATCGGCCAGAACACCGTAACCCGGGTGCCCACCGCCGACACGTGTCGTCTTCATTCCGCGTGAGGCTGCGAGGTCTGCAGGGCCGAGACTGAGACCGTGCATACGTGGGCTTGCCGCGCAGATCGCTTCAACATTGGCCACCCCTTCTGCCGTTTCGAGGATGGCGTGGATCTGGATCGGTTTGGTAATGCCGTGTGCCGCTTCGAGTTGGGCGAGAAGTTGGTCGAGATAGTGCACGTCCCATGGTCCCTCGACTTTCGGCAACATCATGACATCAAGCTTGTTTCCGACGGTCGAGACAATCTTGATGATGTCATCCAAAGCCCATGGGCTGTTCAGGCAGTTGATGCGGGTCCAGAGCCCGGTGTCGCCGAAATCGTTCGCGCTCGCGAGTTCTATGAACCCGTTGCGGGCGGCTTCCTTGGCGTCTGCCGGGATCGCATCTTCCAGGTTACCCAGGATGACGTCGACGTCCTTGATCAAGGCAGGGATCTTTGCGCGGATCTTTTCGATGTGCGGTGGTATAAAGTGGATCATCCGCTCTGTTGCGACAGGCGGTGCGCGATAGGGTTCCGGTGCGCCAATCGCGAGGGGGGTGAAGAAGGCGCGGGGTGTGCGGACGGCGGTCATGATCGGGTCTGTGTCCTTTGGTAGATTTTGTGTTGTATTTTGGCTGTGTGTCGGTGTGCGCTAGCGGGCGGCGGGGTGCCCTTTTGGCAAGTCAGTCCAGCGCCTGTTCGCCCACATGTATTGTGTGGGGTCGTCCCTTATCCACGTTTCGAACTGCTTGTGCAGGTCTGCCGTCGTTTGACGTATGTCATCGCCGACATTGTTCGTGCGGCGCACGCGCAATTCCTTGAGCTCGATCCGGAACCGTGACTGTTCGCCAATCCGAATGCAGCGCGCCATGAAGATCCGGGCCCCCGTGCGGCGGGCGATCATCGCTGGAGCGGGGGTGGAATGTGCGATTTCGCCAAAAAATTCGATCGGAAGTCCGCTGCCGTCGGGCAGATCACAAACCAGTCCAAGCCGTCCTCCGCGTCGCAGGTAATCAAGAAGGAGGCGGGCTGTCTTCTGGGCTTCGCCAGTATTGCCTTCGCTGTCGCGCCCTTGGGCCAGAAGGCCACCGGGCACCAGATGCTTGCGTTGGGCGCGCAGGTACCGATCGACATAGGGGTTCTTTACAAGTCGGTAGACAGCTGCCGGCATCGCGCCTGCGGACGTGAGTGGCCAGATGGAAAGTTCCCAGTTTCCCTGATGCAATGTTGCGCCAACGACCGGTCCCATCTTGTTCTTATAGCGGTTGATGACATGCGCCTGTGGCGACTGCAGCCGATCCGGATCCGCAATGATGCGGTCGATCTGCATCAACTCGGCCATGACCCGGCCAAGGTTGGCCCAACTTGCAACAGCGATGGCTTCGCGTTCTTCCTCGGTTTTCTCGGGGAAGGCGATAGCCAGGTTGGCGCGTGCGCGGGCGTGTCTCTTTGTTCTGGGAGCGATGCGTTTCCAGCAAAACGCAGAGATGCGCTGACTGACGTCGATCGGCAAGGCGCGAACAATACCTACAATCAAACGCAAAGCGGCGTACTCGAGCCGGAACTTCAGGTCTTTTGATGGAAATGACAAAATGGATGACCTTGGAGCGGACTTTAGGCTGGGCGACCCTCTCGCAGGCTGCCGTGCGCCCACAGGTATTCTAGCTTTGCGAACGTGTGCGCAATCCTGTCGCTGGGGTCAATTCCCAAATCCGGCCTGAATTAAAGCACGCTTCAGAGCAGGCACGCTATTGAGGGCATGCAATCCGACGCCCCGCAAGGCCTGCGCTGGCCAGTAGGGGGTCGTAAGTGATCGATTGAGCAAATCCACTGCGGTTGTTCGCATCCAGACGTCGTTGCGGCGATCCTCATTATAGAGTGCCATGGCATCCTTGGTGGTAGTGTTGCCTGACAAAGCGGCGCCAAGCCCTGTGACATCACGAAACCCCAGATTCATGCCTTGTGCGCCGATGGGGGGGATGACATGTGCCGCCTCTCCCACAAGAAATGTATTCCGCGCCGCAAACGTGCGTGCCGTTTGACCTTTGATCGGGAAAAGTCCGCGAGGACCGGCGGTTTTGATCATTCCAAGCAGGCCCTGCAAACGCTCTTCGAGACATGAACAGAACGCGTCGTTGTCCAGTGTGCCGATCCACTGGGCGTCTTGCGGTGTCTCGATCCAGACGAGGTGAGATGTATGATGCGGATCGCTGGATGGACCAGGCACAATGGTCAGGGGGCCGGCAGGGCGATGAAATTCCGTAGAGATATCATGATGCGGCGCGGTGTGGGTCAATGCACAGGCGATTGCAACCTGATTGTAAGACCAGGATTTTACGCCAATTCCAGCGGCGGCGCGCGCCAGTGAGTTGCGTCCGTCTGCTGCAACAAGGTTGCGCGTTTGTATGCAGCTCCCATTCTCCAGTCGCACATGTATCGTGTCTTTGGCATATGCAATGTCGATAACGGCGCCTCCGGCAGCGCACTCTATATTCGGTGTTTGTGCGATCCGGGCGGTGAGCGCTTCATGCAGAGCGGCGTTGGGGACATTCAGGGCCAGCGCGTCCATGCCACATTCATCGGCACGAAAGGTCACTTCCGGTGCACGGAACAGTGTGCGGGTTTCGTCAATCAGGCGAATGCCGCGCAATGGACGGCAGACACTCTCCAGGTTTTGCCAGACGCCAAGATTACGCAACAAGGTGATGGAGTCTGGAAAGAGTGCGGTTGAACGCGTGTCTTTTTGACTGCCAGATGGGTGTGCTTCACCAATACACGTGACGTTTGGCATGTGACGCGCCAGCGCCATGGCTGTGGCCATGCCAACATATCCCATACCAACGACAGTGATTTCAGTGGTTTCCATGAACTCGACCGTATCTTCTGTGGTGGCTCGACACAAAAGGGATCGTCTCGTCGTTAACGACGCAGATTGCCGCGATGTCCCTTATATGCTGGCTCTTGGCGCCGCCCTGCGTTCCATGAGGCGATATGATCAACTGTGGCCGAATCGGCAGTGGTTGCAAAATCACCACAGCAATGGGTGATCTGTGGAAATGCAACATCTTCTTGTTTGCTCGCTTAGGGGTGCTCGGTTAGTTCTAGTCACAGACCAGCGCGAGATCGTATTGAGATCAGTGATGCGGTCTGAGTTCGTTTGGCGCTGGCGCCAAGCTTTGATAGTAACAAGTTACGGAGAGTAAGAGTATGATGATCGGGGGACTTAAAAGATCATCCAGCAGCTTGGCGATTGTCGCAGCTGCCGGACTTTTTGCAGGTGGCACAATGCTGACACCTGCACAAGCTGCTGACCTCGGCGGCGACTGCTGTGCAGATCTCGAAGAACGCGTTGCAGAACTTGAAGCAACATCAGTTCGTCACGGCAACCGCAAAGTTAAGCTGACCCTTTCCGGTCAGGTGAACGCCGCAGTCTTGTATTGGGATGACGGTGATGAAGATGACGTTTATGTCATCGATAGCGATGAATCGTCTTCGCGGATCCGCCTTGACGCAGTTGGTACAATCAGCCCGGGCGTTACAGCTGGTTTGGTTATCGAATTTGATCTCGAAACAGCTGGTGGTGGCCAGGTCAGTGCTGCCAACGACGACAACGTTGTCAACAACCAGTCTGGTGGCGGACGTGTTCAGTTGCGTCGTGCGAATTGGTTTATCCAAGGCTCGCTTGGTAAAATCAGCATCGGTCAAGGCTCGCAAGCTTCTGATGGTGCGTTCGAAGTATCTTTCTCGAATGCATGGCTCGGCTCTGTCGGCTATGGTCTTGGTGTAACGAACATCGGTGGCTTCCAGGCTCAGAACATTGCTGCTGCAGCTGGTATTGCAAACGGTCTCGGCAACGGTTCCGTATCATGGTTCGCTGTTGGTACGGACAACGACACCGGACGCGACAACCGCGTTCGTTATGACACACCTACGTTTGCAGGTTTCACGGCCTCTGTGTCTTGGGGTGAAGATGACGAGTACGATGCTGCTCTTCGTTACGCCAATGAGTTTGGTGGCCTGAAAATTGCTGCAGCTGCGGCTTATAACCGAGAAGAGGGCGACAACCCTGCTGAAGGTTTCGGTGAGTTGGATCGTTGGGGTATTTCTGCTGCTATTCAGTTCCAGAACTTCCATCTGCAAGGTGGTTACTCAGATCTGGACGTCGAAGGTGGAACGCAACGTGAGCACTACTGGGTTGCTGCTGGTGTTCAGTTCCGTGCATCAAGCCTCGGCTCAACGGATATCACTGTTGACTATATCCGTAACGAAAACGAAAATCTGACGCTCGCTGGTGCCGTTGGCCTTGCTGGTCTGGACGGTATTTCTGGAAGTGCAGACGACCTCGCAGTCGCGGTTGGTGCTGTTACTGGTAACGTCGATTACGATAGCTACGGTATCGGTATTGGCCAGAATATCGACGCTGTTGGTGGTACGCTCTACCTCAGTTACCGTCACCATGAAGCCGAACTGGTTGGCACGAACATCGACGACGAGTTCGACCAAGTCACATTCGGCATGCGCCTCAAGTACTAGGCACATCTGACTTTGAATGCGAAAAGGGCGGCCTTCGGGTCGCCCTTTTTGTTTTTGAACCATTGCTTTTATCTCAATTGACGTTCGATGCGTTTCGCTTTCCTCAGCAACCGATAGTGTTACCCACACCACCTGCGGTTATCTGTGCACTGCATTGCCCGTTTATCCACACAGATCATGTTCCAAAAGACACATTATGTGGAAATGCGAACAAGTGTTGTCGCTCACGCTTGAAGCGACTCAAATCGAATGGTTAACGAAAACTTAACGCGCCGTGTCGTGTGAGGCAGTTTTGTCTTTCGGCCAAGTGGTCCGTCGCCTCCATCGTGGTTTCTTTTCAGTTCTGGTTTGCGTAGCGCCGCCGCCTTACGGGCCGTGATCGCATGACCGCATCTAATGTTGCTGTGTCCGGACGGAATGCCGGGCGACTCGGTTGGAAAAGTGGAGATAATGATGGGTGTGGAATTTAAAAAGACATCGAGCCGCATGACGCTGGCAACAGCCGGCGTATTGATGGGTGGTATGCTGATGACTCCGGCACAGGCAGCAGATCTTGGGGGAGATTGTTGCGCAGATCTGGAAGAACGTGTGGCAGAACTCGAAGCGACCTCGGTCCGTCATGGCAACCGGAAGGTGCGATTGAAGCTCTCCGGTCAGGTCAACACGGCCGTCATGTATTTTGATGACGGTTTCGACAGTGATGTGTTCGTCATTGATAATGACGAAGCGTCGACGCGAATCCGGCTGGATGCGAGCGGAAAAATTCGCCCCGGACTTGAAGCCGGTCTGATCATCGAATTTGACATCGAAGTTGCAGGCGGCGCGTTTGTGGGGGCTTCTGACGTGCCTGCTGCCGTTGGCGATGACGTCCTTCGCGCCACATTCACCAAGGCGAATGATGATGGCCTGGGTGCGAATGCCGCTGGTCGTGTCCAGTTGCGCCGCGCGAACTGGTACATCAAGGGGGACATGGGCAAGATCAGTATTGGTCAGGGCTCAGCCGCTACGGACGGCGCGCTTGAAGTGTCGTTTGCAAACACCTGGGTTGCTGGGGTCGGGTATGGTCTTGCGACAACCAACATCAACGCGTTCGCCGTTCGCAATGTTGGGGGTGGTCTTGCACCGCTTCCTGGTACAGCGACAGCAACGTCGTCGTCCCAGATTTTGACCTGGGGCTTCATCGGTACAGATGGTGATGCTGGACGTACAAACCGCGTTCGCATCGACTCGCCAACATTTGCCGGGTTTACGCTTTCTGCGTCCTGGGGCGAAGATGACCAGTACGAAGCAGCCGTCCGCTACGGCAAGGAGTTCAATGGGCTGAAGGTTGCGGCTGCCTTGATGTACCGTGTCGATCAGGAGGGGACGGAGAACAGTGCATCTGCCGGGGTGATGATGGTTTTGGGGGGCACCGCACAACAGTTCGGCACGCGCGGTAGGAACCGTGACACATATGGTGGCTCGATCGCGTTTATGCACACTCCATCTGGCGTGCACCTTGAGGGGGGCTACTCTTATTCGGAAAACAATGGGGCAGGACGGACAAACGCTGCGCTCGGTGCAGCGGCGTTCGAGTTCGATCACTACTGGGTTGCAACCGGTGTTCAGTTCCGGGCCAACGATCTCGGAACAACGGACATTACAGTCCAATACATCAAGAATGAGCTTTCAAACCTTCTTGATGTTGCTGGTGCCAATCTGGACTACACGAACTACGGTATTGGCCTGGCCCAGGAAATCGATGCTGTCAGTGGTACGGCCTACATTTCGTATAATTTCCATGAGTATGAGGATGCGTTCGGTAACACATCCGACATGGACCAGGTCCTGTTCGGCATGCGTCTGCGCTACTAGGGTGTGTCCGACATCAACGGAGATGTCGGTGGGGTTCCCTGGATCATCGCGTCATGATTCCATTGCATCAGACGCGTCATAGTTCGGCAGACAGTTATGCGGATTTTAGAAGGCGGCTCTCCGGAGGGCCGCCTTTCCTTGCTCTCTGATCCCTGTTTCGCTTGGGATGAATGGCCATTTTTACAGCGTGCAATGTCACGAGCCCGGAATTTTTGCCTTAATGGAACGGTGGAGCCAGTTAACGCACTGTTAGCATCTCGGCCACAGTCGTGGCTATTCAGTAACAGGGCTGTGTGAAACGGGGAAAGACTGTCTTGGCATCCTTGTGGCGACTCACCCGCGCATCTATCCCGATACTCATGAAGCCGCGTAATGCTTGGTGAGACACCCCTTCAGGGTGGCTTGAGCAGGGAACACTTCCCCACCACGCTGGTTCGAATTTTCCGAGTTTGTGTAATCGCGTTTGTCTCGAGTGTATCGGGTTCCGGCCGTGTGCCGTCTCGTGCAGCTCGTTGCGGAACGCCGCTCCGGTGGCTCATCCGCGTTCTGGAACATGGATAAACATACTGTGGAGATGGATATGGTTGGGGGATTTAAATCAACCTCAAGTCGGATGGCCATAGCGACTGCGGCCAGCCTTTTTGCTGGAGGTCTTGCGTTGACCCCGGCACAAGCGGCTGACCTTGGTGGCGATTGTTGTGCCGATCTTGAAGAGCGCGTTGCCGAACTCGAAGCTACGAGCGTTCGTCACGGCAACCGCAAAGTGAAACTGAAACTGTCGGGTCAAGTCAACACCGCAGTTCTGTACTGGGACGACGATAACGAGAGCGATGTCTACGTCATCGATAGCGATGAATCTTCGACTCGTATTCGTCTGGATGCCGATGGTACGATCCGTCCGGGTCTGACTGCTGGCCTCGTGATTGAATTTGATCTCGAAACAGCTGGTGGTGGTCAGGTCAGTGCTGCCAACGACGACAACCTTGTCAACAACCAATCTGGTGGTGGGCGAGTTCAGCTGCGTCGTGCAAACTGGTTCATCAAAGGCAACTTTGGTAAAATCAGCATCGGTCAGGGCTCGCAGGCATCTGATGGTGCGTTCGAAGTATCGTTCTCGAATGCATGGGTCGGTTCTGTTGGTTACGGCCTTGGTGTTACCAACACTGGTGGCTTCCAGGCTCAGAACATTGCTGCAGCTGCTGGTGTTGCAAACGGTCTCGGAAACGGCTCCCTGTCATGGTTTGCTGTCGGTACAGACAACGACACTGGTCGTGACAACCGCGTTCGTTATGACTCTCCAACGTTTGCAGGCTTCACGGTCTCTGCGTCATGGGGTGAAGATGACGAGTACGATGTTGCTCTTCGTTATGCGAAAGAGTTCAACGGCCTGAAAGTTGCTGCCGCTGCGGCATACAACTATGAAGAAGGTGGCAACCCGGCTGAAGGCACTGGCGAATTGGATCGCTGGGGTGTTTCTGCCGCTATCTTGCACACACCATCCGGTTTTCACATTCAAGGTGGCTATAGCGACCTAGATGTACAGACTGGTTCTGGTGCGGATGGTGTTCAGCGTGAACATTACTGGATTGCTGCTGGCATTCAGTTCCGTGCTTCGAGCTTGGGTACAACGGATATCACTGTTGACTACATCCGTAACGAAAACGAAAACCTGACGCTCGCTGGTGCCGTTGGCCTTGCTGGTCTGGACGGTATCCTTGGTACTGCAGATGACCTTGCTGCTGCGGTTGGTGCTGTTTCGGGCAACGTCGATTACGATAGCATCGGTGTTGGCATAGCGCAGGATATCGATGCCATTGGTGGCACGATGTATCTCAGCTACCGCCATCATGAAGCGGATCTCGTTGGTACAAACGTCGAAGACGAGTTGGACCAAATCACATTCGGTATGCGCCTTCGCTACTAGGCCCATCTGACTTTGATTACGGAAAGGGCGGTCTTCGGGTCGCCCTTTTTGTTTGTCTTGTTTTCTGCAACACTGTGGCGTCTGCTTTGCGTGGGGTATAGCGTGTCTAATTCTAATGGAGCCATGACGCGACGTTCCGGATCGTTCCACTGACATAGCGGTGTCTCCATTTATGTCGGACACACCCTAGTGCACTGATCATGCTGTATTTTTCATGATGTTATATTTGTTGCAGACGTGTCACACAATTTCTGTTTGTGGATAAATTTACCTTCTGTTTCCGTTGTTTGCCTT
>CALHAX010000114.1 GCA_937931785.1 uncultured Hyphomicrobiaceae bacterium
AGTTCTGCACTCGTCATTGTCCGCTTGTGTATAGCTTCGACTATCCAGTTTGCTGAAAGTTAGCCGAAGCTAAACGCGTGCATTGGGTCAGTTCTTCATATGATCACCCCGAGCAGTGCGCGCCCGTAGTACCCCTAATACCAGGCATCTCAAAAGTTTTCATCATCGCATCCTACGCCACTTCGCTTTGCTCAGTGGCTCCGGCTGCGATGATCAGTGGCATCGGTTTCCTGGGTCAGATTTCAGCCGTTGGGGTGGGGCATTTTTCAGGCGGCGTTGACAATTCAGGCTGTTCATTTGCACGTTGGTCAGAATTTGTTCTGTCGAAAAACGTTGTGTTGGCCGCATCAAAATCATCGCATCAAGCAACACACTGCCTTTTTGGTCTTGGGATGCGGTCAAAATCTTTTGTCCACAACACGTCGTTCGATGACGTCTGACATCGCATCAAGTGCGGTACACACGTACTTGAGATTGTCGGACATGCGATCCTAGCGCGTGATACCCGAGTTTTCGATGATCGTGGACAGCTTAATGTTAAATGACTTGTTCGGCGCGGCTTGCGAACACACGTGTCGACATCGATACGCCCGCGCCGCTTCCGCAACCGTCGTCTTGCCCCGCAGGATCTCGACGACCAGCTCCGATTTACGCTTCGCCGTCCAACGTTTGAACCCTTCTGCCATCGTCACACTCATCGCTACCAAATCCTCCTTGTAGCATGAGCAGAGTTTCACTGGGTCGGTACAGAATAGCGCAGGTATTCGGTACTGGCTGAATACCCACGACATGCCGCGCATCGCCACTCCCATTCCCCGTGAATCATCGTTATGACTGCGGGCCATGGCACACACCAAAGCACTTGCTGATCTCTTTCCCGCCGATGACGCGGTCACCGTGCACGTGCGCGGTGATGCAGCGACGTCCATCTCCGGCCTCACGGCAGACAGCCGCGCGGTTGTGCACGGCACGCTTTTCGCGGCTTTGCCCGGCACGTTGGCAGATGGCGCGACGTACATCCCGATGGCGCTGGAGAAGGGCGCGGCGGCGATCCTGCTGACCAAGGGCGTCGCGGCGGATGTCCCGGACCATGTTGCCGTCATCACCTCCAGCGAACCGCGCCGTACGCTCGCCCGTGCCGCTGCCGCGTTTTACAGCCAGCAACCCGGCACCATCGTTGCGGTCACAGGAACGAACGGTAAGACCTCGGTCGCCGCGTTCGTGCGCGAACTCTGGGCGCGGATGGATGTGCCCGCCGCCAGTCTTGGTACAGTTGGGCTCATCACACCGTCTCGCGTTGATCCGGCGGCCCACACGACACCGGAACCCGTTACGCTCCACGCGATGCTGGCGAGCCTTGTGGATGAGGGCGTGACCCACGCAGCGCTCGAAGCGTCCAGCCATGGTTTGCAACAGCGCCGCCTCGATGGCGTGCAGCTGACCGCCGCCGCTTTCACGAATATCACCCGCGATCATCTCGACTATCACTCGACGTTTGAGGATTATTTCTCCCAGAAATTGCGATTGTTTGCGGAACTGCTTCCTGAGGGCGCAACAGCCGTGATCGATGCCGACAGTCCGGGCCTTGAACAGGTCTGCAAGGTCGCCCGGTCCCGCGGACAAAAAGTCATTACCACAGGCGCGGCGGGCGACGACATCAAGCTTGTGGCCAGCGAGATTGACGGACTGGCGCAGCGTCTCACTATCGTGTGCGCCGGGCAGACTTACGAGGTGCGCCTGCCACTCGTCGGGCACTTCCAGGCATCCAACGCGCTCGTCGCGGCAGGCCTCTGCATCGCATGCGGTGCGGACCCGGCACAGATCATTCCAAACATCGCAGATCTGAAGGGGGCTATGGGACGCCTCGAACCTGTGGGGCAAACTGCGAAAGGCGCAGGCATCTTCGTTGATTACGCCCATACGCCGGACGCTCTGGAGAATGCACTGGCTGCGCTGCGTCCGTACGCGACACGCAAACTGGCAGTCGTCTTCGGCTGCGGTGGCGATCGCGATCCCGGCAAACGCCCGCAAATGGGCAAGGTGGCCGCCGAAGCTGCCGACACCATTTACGTCACGGATGATAATCCGCGCGGCGAAGATCCTGCCGCTATTCGCGCCGCCGCCCTGGTCGCCGCTCCCGGTGCCAGCGAAATTGGCGACCGCGCCGAAGCCATCGCCACCGCGATCCACACCGCCGAAGCTGGAGATGTGATCCTCATCGCCGGTAAGGGGCACGAAACCGGTCAGGAGATCAAAGGCGTAAAACATCCGTTCCTCGACCACGACGCCGTCGCGGCGGCGCTTGCCAATGAGACCTATGATCCATGACCCAGCCGCTCTGGACGATCTCCGAAATTATCGCGGCAACGGGTGGCGTCTGCAAAGGGCGCATGGAGGCCGCAATCACCGGCGTGTCCATTGACACGCGCACGTTGCAGCCCGGCGATCTTTATGTTGCGTTGCATGGCGTTTCGCAGGATGGCCACAAGTACGTGGATGCCGCGTTCGAGGCCGGAGCAGCAGCGGCATTGGTGGAGGATAATTCCGATGTGAACGGGGCGCGCTGCATTCGCGTTCCCGACACACTCAAGGCCATGGAAGATCTTGGTCGCGCTGCACGAGCGCGCACCAACGCCACGGTCATTGCCGTGACCGGCAGTGTTGGCAAGACGGGGACCAAGGAAATGCTGCGTCTCGCGTTGTCTGCATGTGGCCGCACCCACGCCGCCGAAAAATCCTACAACAACCACTGGGGCGTACCACTGACACTCGCCCGCATGCCCGTCGACACGGAATATGGCGTCTTCGAAATCGGAATGAACCACGCCAACGAGATTACCCCGCTCACGAAGATGGTGCAGCCTGACATCGCGGTTATCACGACCATCGCGCCGGTTCACATCGGTTATCTTGGGTCGCTTGAAGCGATCGCTCATGCCAAGGCGGAAATCTTCGACGGCCTCGCGGAAGGCGGAACAGCAGTTCTGAATGCAACCGCACCGCACCTCGATATCCTGGAAGCCGCTGCCATGGTGCGGAACGCCACCATCCGGCACTTCGGCGCCAGCAGCGCCTATGCCCGTGCAGAAAACGTGACGCTTGAAAACGGTGTTCAATGTGTCGATGCTCGAATGGGCAACGCCACGCAACGGATCGAACTTGCCATCCTTGGCACCCACCATGTCGTCAACGCATTGGCGGTCCTGACGGCGTGCGATGCGGCTGATGTTGATCTCGCAACTGCAGCCATGGGCCTCTCGAACTTTGCGGCACAAATCGGTCGTGGTGCGTCGGAGCGCATTGATACGCCGAACGGCCCGATCATGCTCATCGACGAAAGTTACAATGCCAACCCGGCTTCCATGGGCGCAGCGATCAACGTCCTCGCACAAACAGGAGCCCAGGACGCGCGCCGTATCGCCGTGCTTGGCGATATGCTGGAACTCGGCGACGACAGCGAAGCCATGCACGCCAAATTGGCTGACCCGCTCATCAAGGCAGGTATCAGCGCCGTGCTCACCTGTGGCCCGCATATGGCGAACCTGAGAGACGCCCTTCCGGAACATATGCGCGGTGCCTATGGTGCGACATCAGATGATTTGCGCGATGCTATGCTCGAAATCATCGCACCGGGCGACGTTATCATGATCAAGGGATCGCTCGGTTCACGCATGGGACCACTCGTTGCCGCCTTGCGGTCTCATTTCCACGGGCATACAAGCTGATAAGACAATGCCGTGTCCGCACAAGACGAACCGGCTGCAATGGAGGGCGGGCCGGGGGAGCGGCGCGACCGGGGGACCGAAGGGGATCACATGCTCTATGAGCTGGTGAATTTCAGCGACCAGATCGGTGCGTTGAACGTTTTTCGTTACATCACATTCCGCACGGGCGCGGCGACGATGACCGCGTTGATCTTCGTGTTCTTGTTCGGGCCCGCAGTGATCAATCTGATGCGTGTGCGCCAGGGCAAGGGCCAGCCGATCCGCGACGATGGTCCCGCAAGCCATATCGTCAAGAAGCAGGGCACACCGACCATGGGTGGTCTGATGATCCTGCTCGGCCTGACAGTTTCCACGTTGCTGTGGGCCAACTGGTCGAACATGTACGTCTGGATCGTGCTTGGCGTCACGCTCAGCTTCGGCGCAATCGGGTTTTACGATGACTATCTGAAGGTCACGCGCCAAACCGTTTCTGGATCGTCCACCAAGATTCGTCTGGCGCTGGAGCTGGGGATTGCCGCACTGGCGACGTGGGCCATCATGTCCGTGAGTGGTGCAAGTTTATCCGGAATGCTGGCCATTCCGGTGCTGAAGGGTGTCCTGCTCGATTTCGGACCATGGTTTGTGCTGGTCGGCGTTCTTGTCATCGCCGGTGCCGGGAACTCGGTAAACCTGACAGACGGGCTCGACGGCCTCGCCATCGTGCCAGTCATGATCGCAGCCGCCACATTCGGCCTGATCGCATACCTTGCGGGTAACGTGAAGTTTGCTGAGTATCTGCAGATCCACCACGTTGCCGGGACCGGCGAACTCGCAGTGTTCTGCGGGGCACTGATTGGTGCCGGACTCGGGTTCCTCTGGTACAACGCCCCGCCGGCCATGATCTTTATGGGCGACACAGGTTCATTGGCACTCGGGGGCGCACTGGGTGCCACCGCCGTTGCAACAAAACACGAACTCGTCCTCGCCATCGTTGGTGGCTTGTTCGTGCTGGAAACCCTCTCGGTGATCGTGCAGGTCGCATCATTCAAACTGACCGGAAAGCGCGTTTTCCGCATGGCCCCGCTCCATCACCACTTCGAGCAGAAGGGTTGGGAGGAATCCACCGTTGTCGTGCGCTTCTGGATTATTGCTGTGGTGCTCGCGATGGTCGGACT
>CALHAX010000115.1 GCA_937931785.1 uncultured Hyphomicrobiaceae bacterium
ATGCTGTGGAGCGGGCGCACCCACTTGAGGCCGCCGTTGCCCCACTCCATGGATTTTGGCCACGGGAATTTCGTGATCACGTCCGGCACGATGTCGGCAATGATGTCGCTTGCAGGCCGCCCCGGTTTTTCCGTCCGTGCAACGTAAAAGTCGCCCTTCTTGGGATCGCTGACGATTTCGGCGTCGTCGATGGAGGTGAGACCTGCGCCGCGCAAAAACCCTTCGATGGCCTTGTCCGGTGCGCCGACGCGGGGGCCCTTGCGCTCTTCGCTGACGGCTTGCGATCCGTCCGCCACATCCTTGATGACGAGTGTCAGGCGGCGTGGGGTGGCATAGAATGCGTGTTCGCCGTGGGTGAGGCCAGCGTCCGCCATGCCCTTGGTGACAAGACGTGCGAGGTCCGCCGATGCCGTAGGCTGCATCCGCGCCGGAATTTCTTCGGAGAACAATTCGAGTAGAAGTTCAGACATTATGCATTCCTGCCACGTTCGAACGATCTTGCAATCATCCACAAGATGAGCGGGTAAAGAAGAAATCCGGCGACGAGTATTTTTGACATCAACGATATGTCGTCAGTGCCTGTAATGGCCTTGCTGTCGAGGGCCAATGCGAACGTTCCGACCGAACACATCCACGCGACGACTGCCACTATGGCAAGTGTGAGCCATGCCTGCCAGTGCGCATCGCGACTTCGCAGCATCAGGTAGAGTGCCGAGGCTGTGGCAAGAAAGAGGAGGGTGATAATCAGCATGGTTTGAACCGACGTCTAGGTTTGCGTCGCACTTCCATTCGGTAGGGCGGACTCAAGGGGGAGTGGAGGGATTTTTCCCAGAACGGGTTGGCGCCATGCGGCGTTGAGCGGCCATTCAACGTCCCACGGGTAGGCGCGGCTTTGCGTGGTTGGCCAGATCAACTGACGCGCGGGAAAATCATCAGTTTCATTGAACCATGATGCCGTGCCGAAATATTCAGCGCTCTTTGGTCCGGCGATGTCGATCAGAACGACGTCGTAATTTTCCAACCATCCGGAAAGGCGTCGGTTCACTTCAACTGTTTTGCCTTCCTTGCTTGTCTCAATGTACATCGTGAGGAGGCTGTGCCGCACCTCTTGCGGGAGCGAAAAGACGATCAGTTCGGGTATTCCGTAGTTTTTGAATGCGCCCACGGAATAGGTGAAGCTTGGCGTGTCGTCAGGCTCTTCGTTTCCGGGGAATACTGCCTGCGCCATCCAGCCGTGCGTCTCGATGAGACCGAGGCAGCGCTCGTGATATTCGTTTTCAACGTCAGGCATGTGCTCCGCCCCCTTCCGTTTTCAGCCACGCTCCGGCGCACCCTTTCGAAAGATCTCGAACGCGGAGGATGTAGCTTTGGCGTTCGGTCACGGAGATCACGCCGCGGGCGTCGAGCAGGTTGAAGACGTGGCTGGCCTTGATGCACTGATCGTAGGCCGGGAGTGCCATCAGGTGTTTGTCGTCGCCATCCTTGCCGGCTTCCAGAAGAGCATGGCATTCCTTCTCGGCATCGCGGAAATGCTGGAGGAGAATGTCTGTGTCAGCGTGCTCGAAATTGAACCGGGAAAATTCCTGTTCGGCCTGGAGAAAAACGTCGCGGTAGTAGACGGCGTCATCGCCTTCGCCGCCGTTGAAGTTCAGATCGTAGATACTGTCGACACCCTGGACGTACATGGCGAGACGTTCGAGGCCGTAGGTCAACTCGCCCGGAATGGGTTTGCAGTCGAAACCGCCGACCTGCTGAAAGTATGTAAACTGCGAGACTTCCATACCGTCGCACCAGACCTCCCAGCCGAGGCCCCATGCGCCAAGCGTCGGGCTTTCCCAGTCATCCTCGACAAAGCGAATGTCGTGGTTTTCGGGATCGATGCCGATGGCGTAGAGGCTTTGGAGGTACAACTCCTGGATGTCCGGCGGGCTTGGCTTGAGTAGCACCTGATACTGATAGTAGTGCTGCAGGCGGTTCGGATTTTCGCCGTAACGGCCGTCGGTTGGGCGGCGCGAGGCCTGCACGTAGGCGGCCTTCCACGGCTTGGGTCCGAGTGAGCGTAGCGTTGTTGCCGGATGAAAGGTGCCGGCACCCACTTCCATATCGTAGGGCTGGAGTACGACGCAGCCGTGAGACGCCCAGTACTGATGCAGCGTCAGGATCAGGTCCTGAAAGGACTCGGTGGGGCGTAACGCCGGTTGAGGGGCGGCCTTTTTGGATTTCGCAGGCATGAATGGAGCGTCTCGCGTCGCGGGCTGGAGCAAATCAGATGTTGCGGCGCACTATAAGCATGGCAGGCACGCGGACAACCCGTGATGCGCTGAGCGGGTATACGGGTGTATTGTGCGCGCTCGAGTTTATGTTTTTGGGGATCGCTTTGGTCGATAGACGCCATTCTCCGGATCCGGTGCCAGATCACCGACGGATTTTGCTGCATCGCCCCGTTTTGCGAAATCTTCTTTCTGACGCTGGGCTGCGCTGCGTTCGAGCGCGCGGCGTGCAAGGCGTGCCCCGGCGATCAGGCTGGCACCCACAGCAGCAATGGTGAAGATCTGTGACATGGTTGGATGTTAGCTCAAACATGCAGCCCGAGCCAACCCGTCATGACGATGCGCAACGAATCTGGCTCGGGCCGTTTTCGTTGGTTCAGTAGCTTTTGTGCCAGCGCGTGCGCGGACCATTATCGATGTGAATGTGGTTGTGAGTGCCGCTGTAGGTGCCTATTCCGCCATTGTGGTTTCGTTTCAACCACGCGAGGACAGCTTTGTATTTTCCACGCGGAGGATGAAAATCAATCGCGCGGCAGGAGGCATGCAGACTGCGGCGTCCGGTTCCGCGCACGGTTGCGCCCGGACGATGGGTTGAGAGGACAATTGGTGAACCGAACTTGTTCCGGATCTGTGACAGCGCGGATTTGAGGGAACCAGGCAGGCAACTTTTCGGTGCGGCAGCAAATGCCGGGGTGGATACGCTGGCTGTAAACAGGAGGACAGCCGCAAACCCGAACGCGCTGAGGGCGCGCATCGTGAAATCAGACATGTATCAACTCACTTGTGTGGAATTTCGTTTCTTTCCATCCGTCGCCTCAGCAGGCCTGTGGATGGCGGCCGGAGGAAAATCGTTGTGGCGTGGCAGAATTGAGGCCTTTCGCGAGACGTGCGACATCATGGGCCATAGGCTCTGGATGAGTTGAATGTGGACGGGACTACGAGGCTTTCCCGGGTTTCATTCACTCGAAACACGCATTACGGTCATCGTGATCAGGATACGAAGCGAGGGGGCTGGCTGTGGCGTTGAGCGACACGGATTTTTTTCAACCGATATCTGGAGCGGAGTTGCCGCGTTTTTCTGGTGTGCCGACATTCATGCGTTTGCCGCATGTCGCGCTGGACGACGAGAAGATTGCTGAAGTGGATATCGGGATCGTTGGCGTTCCCTGGGACGGCGGTACGACAAACCGGCCCGGCCCCCGACACGGCCCGCGCCAGTTGCGTGATCTTTCCACCATGATCCGCGTGCGTCATCCTGTATCGAAGATCAACCCGTTTGAAGCGTTGAACTGTGCGGATGTTGGCGATGTGGCGATCAATCCGGCGGGGCTGGATGACAGCATGGGGCGTGTCACGTCGTTCTTCGAGAAGATGATGGCGTCCGGAGTACGACCGCTCACGGGGGGCGGAGATCACATGATATCTCTGCCGATCCTGCGGGCTCTTGCGAAGGACGGACCGCTCGGCATGGTGCACTTTGATGCCCACACGGACCTGTTCGACGACTACTTCGGTGGTTTCAAATATACGCATGGCACGCCGTTTCGCCGAGCAATCGAGGAAGGGTTGCTTGATCCGAAGCGGGTGATCCAGATTGGTATTCGCGGCACGCAATATGACGGTGAGGATATTGAATGGGGGCGGGCACAGGGCGTCACGATCATTGAGATCGATGAATTTTTCGAACGTGGTGTGAAGGATGTCATGGCCCAGGCGCGGGAGGTTGTGGGCAGCGATCCCACCTACATCAGCTATGATATCGACTTTGTTGACCCGGCCTACGCGCCGGGCACGGGCACTCCTGAAATTGGAGGGCCGAACACGTTTCAGGCACAGCAGGTGGTGCGCCATCTGGAGGGACTCAATATCGTTGGAGCCGACCTTGTCGAGGTCTCGCCCCCGTTTGATGCGTCCGGTGGTACGGCCTGGGTCGGCGTATCACTGATGTTCGAGTTGCTCTGCGTCATGACGACGTCGCCTGCGCACGTGCGGAAGATGGGATAAGTGACTGGATCAATGTCGCAAATCGGCCCAAACTGCTGATATAAGATCATTTGCGTTTTCTTGCGATCAGAGTGCTGCACACGCGCAGCAAACGGGGACCCCATGCTCAGACTGATCATTTTGCTTGCGACATTTGCGCTTACGACGTCTGTGCAGGCGCAATCTTCGAAACGACCGATCCCGGCGAAACAACATTTCGGGTTTGCGGCGGCCGGTTCGCCGCATCAGCCTGAAGCCGTTGGGTTTTATACGCGGGGCTGTCTTGCGGGTGGCACGGCGTTGCCTGTGAACGGACCAGCGTGGCAGGCGATGCGGTTGTCGCGAAACCGGAACTGGGGCCATCCAGAGATGGTGAAGTTCCTGAAGAAATTTGCAATGGACACGCAGAAGTTCGGCTGGCCCGGCCTGCTGATAGGTGACATCTCCCAACCACGCGGCGGGCCCATGTTGAGTGGCCATCAATCGCACCAGATGGGGCTTGATGCTGACATCTGGTACATGCCGATGCCCAAACGCCGCCTCACATGGGACGAGCGCGAGAACACATCAGCCATACCGCTGGCTGGTTCGCGCAGTGTTACGGTGACGAACAACTGGAAGCCCGGCTACGTGAAGCTCTTGCGGCTTGCGGCGCAGAATCCCAAGGTGCAGCGCATTCTTACGCATCCGGCAGTGAAGAAGAAGCTGTGCCTGAGCGAAACCGGAAACAAGAGATGGCTGAGCAAGATCCGTCCGGTTTACGGACATAACTATCACTTTCACGTTCGATTGTTCTGCCCGGAGGGGTCAACCGGATGTCGGGCGCAGAAACCGACCCCGAAAGATCATGGATGTGGCGCGCCGCTGGATTACTGGCTGAAGCTGTTCACCAACCCACCAAAGCCGACAAAGCCGTCGAAACCGCGCAAGCCACGCCCAGTGCGAACAATCGACTGGTTACCTACTGCTTGCAAAACCGTCCTGAAAGCGGATCGTCCCGAACTTCTTGCGGCATCTGTTGCACCGAAAACTGGGCTACAAGTGCGTCCTCGGCGCAACCCGCGTCGCCGCTAGCTACTGGAATGAATTGAGCAGATGAGTATCGTCATAACGGGGGCTACGGGGCGCATCGGCAGCGCCACGATGAATCTGTTGCGCCAAACGGGAGCTCAGATCCATGTGCTGACCCGCCATCTTGCTCATGCGACGGATCGGTTTGGTGACTTTGCAACCATTCATGAGTGGCATCCCTTATCCTCGCCGCCGCCTGCGACCGTGTTTCGTGACGCTGAAGTGGTGATCAACCTGATGGGTGAACCGGTTTCCGGTCGTTGGTCCAAAGCGAAAATGGCAAGTGTGGTGCGCTCGCGGATCGTTTCGACAGAACGGCTGGTTTATGCGCTCCGGGATTATCGTGTGCGGTTTGTCAGTGCGTCGTCCTACGCGATTTATCCTGGTCGGAGTGGAGAAAAATATATTGAGGGGATGCCCCTCGAAGCGCCCGAAAATCCGGTTCAGAAGATGATCCAGGATTGGGAGCGCGCCGCTTTGATGGCAAAACGGACAGGATCAAGTGTTGCGGTTCTCAGGTACGGTATGGTGTCGGGGGGAGACGGGAGCAAGGCCCGACCTCTCTTTCCGCATGGTTTGGCAGAGAAATGTCGACGTGGGATCGGGGTCATGATGGGCGACGGTCTGCAAACGGTGCCGGTAATTGATGTCGACGACGCGGCACGTCTTACGGTATGGGCAGCGACAGAGCCTGATATCGAAGGACCGATCAATGCGGTTGCGCCGCGACCGGTGACGATGGACTTTGTTGGAGATAAAATTACTGAAATTTCTGGCCGGGGGCCGCGTTTGAACGTTCCCGCCTGGCTGGCCAGACACTGGCTGGGCCCGTCTGCCTGTTATGCACTTGGTAGCTATGAGATACAGCCCGTTGTCGCGATGGCTGGTGGATTTCAGTTCGGCCAACCGGATGGTGAAGTAATTATCACCCGAACGTTGCGCAAGGCTGCGCGTTTGGCTGACGTCTCTTCCGCGACCGAAACTGCGGCAAGTCAAACGTCGTAGTAGGTGCGATACCAGTTTGCGAACTGATCGATGCCATTCGTAATTGATGTTGCGGGTTTGAAACCGATCGCCGCTTCCAGTGCTGAGGTGTCGGCCCACGTGTCCACGACATCGCCCGGTTGCATCGGGAGAAGATTGAGTTTGGCCTTGCGCCCGAATGCGCGTTCCAGTTCACCAATGAACTCCATGAGTTTTATGGGAGCACCGTTTCCGATGTTGAAAATCCGGTAGGGTGCAGCGGAAGAGGATGGTGTTGGTGCTTGCGTGGACCAATTTGCATCAGGCACCGCCTTTTGATCCGAAACACGAATGACACCCTTTGCAATGTCGTCGATGAAGGTGAAATCGCGGGAATGGTTGCCCTCATTGAAGACGTCGATGGGCGTGCCCTTCAATATGCGTTCCGCGAACAACATTGGCGACATGTCCGGACGCCCCCAGGGACCGTAAACCGTGAAGAAGCGCAGACCCGTAGTTGGTAAGCCGTAGAGATGTGCGTAGGCATGAGCCATCATTTCGTTGGACTTTTTTGTTGCCCCATACAGGCTGAGAGGATGATCTGTATGATGGTCCTCGCGATACGGCATTGCCGTGTTGGAGCCGTAGACTGACGATGAGGATGCAAAAACGAGATGCGCAATTTCGTGATGCCGACATCCCTCCAGAATGTTCAGGAATCCAGATAGATTCGAGTCCGCATAGGCGAGTGGATTTTCGAGCGAGTAGCGCACGCCGGCCTGTGCTGCGAGATGGATGACGCGTGCCGGTTTCGTTGACTGGAAAAGTTTGGCGACTCCGTCGATGTTCGCAAGGTCCAACTGTTCGAACCGGAAAGCCTTGTGCTGCAGCAATTCGGCGAGCCGAGCGTTCTTGAGCGCAACATTGTAGTAGTCATTGATGTTGTCCACGCCGACGACGTTGTGTCCCTCGTCCAGCAACATGCCAGCAACGCGATGGCCGATGAAACCGGCGGCTCCTGTAACCAGGGTGGTCATATCGTATCTCTTTAGATGTTGCGTCATCGGACGCGAACGTCAGATGCGTGCGTCGCTCTCGGCGGCTGGAAGCATAGCCTTCACGTCGTAGATCAATCCGTCCGGTGTGAGAAGGTTGCGCCATGCCGCAGCGTTCCGGTTTGTGATTTCGTCATGGGAAACGGCAAGGACAATTGCCTTGTACGGACCGGTGGGCAATGTCTGGGATGTTGTGTGTCCGTAAGCGGCTTGCACCTCTTCCAGGTCGGCAAGCGGATCGTAAATGGTAACATCGCAGGAATAGGATTTCAGTGCGTTGACCAGATCGGCAGCCTTGGTGTTGCGAATGTCAGTGCAGTTTTCCTTGAACGTATAACCCGCCACGAGAACCTTTGCACCGGCAACGGCGTGACCTCGTCTGAGCATCATTTTTACCACATCATCCGCCACGTAGGTTGCCATGCGATCGTTGATCCTGCGCGCCGCCGAGACGATCTCAAGGTGCATACCAATGGATTGCGCCTTGTGGGTCATGTAGTATGGGTCGACGCCGATGCAGTGCCCACCGACAAGCCCTGGCGTGTAGGGATGAAAATTCCATTTGGAACCGGCGGCAGCGAGCACCTCGTGGGTGTCCATGCCCAGTTCCTTGAACAGAAGGGCGAGTTCGTTGATGAGCGCAATATTTACATCACGCTGAATATTCTCGACGGCCTTGGCGGCTTCGGCGACACGGATGGAGGGCGCAGGGTGTGTATCGGCGCGCATGATGCGCTTATAGAGAGCGTCCACGAATGCTGCAGTTTCCGGCGATGAGCCCGAGGTGATCTTGACGATATCTTCCATTGATTTTGCCCCCTTGCCGGGGCTAACCCGTTCCGGGGAATATCCGACGGAGAACTCCTTGCCGAGCGTGAGGCCTGATGCGGCCTCGAGAACGGGAACGCAGAAATCCTCTGTCGTGCCGGGGTAAACGGTGGATTCGTAAATGACGACGGTTCCTGCCGACATCTGCGCGCCAACGGTTCGACTGGCGGATTCCAGTGCCGAGAGGTCCGGTCGTTTCGAGGCGTCGATCGGGGTCGGGACCGTGATGATGAAGATATTGCAGGATGCCAGATCGGATGCGTTCGACGTAAACTGGATGTTCGCCCCCGCCAGTCGTGCAGGCTCCACGTCGCCTGACGGGTCACGCCCTTCCTCCAGTGCGGCAACCCGGGATGTATCCACGTCGAATCCGATGACCTGTGTCACGCTGTCGTATGCAAGTGCCAATGGCAGTCCGACGTATCCGAGACCAACCACGCCGATGCGCAGGTCGTTCATATCTGGTCGTTTGGGCATGTGGTGGCGAGGCTCCGACGGCTGAGGTGCCGCCGTCTTGCCACGGCTCAGGCGTCAGGTCACGTGTGGCGTGACATTCGATCGAAATCCCAACTGATCAGTCGAGCTCGAACTTGTCCTTGTAGTCTTCTGCGAGTGCGGCGTTCTGCTGGTTCTTGCGCAGAATGCAGTTGCCGACCACGAGGGTATCCATCTCGGTGCCCATGAAGCAGCGGAACGCATCTTCCGGGGTGCAGACGATGGGTTCGCCGCGGACATTGAAGCTGGTGTTCACGACAATCGGGCAACCCGTCTGTTCCTTGAAGGCCTTGATTAATCCATGATAGCGCGGATTGGTTTCAGCGTGCACGGTTTGAATACGAGCGGAATAGTCCACGTGTGTGACGGCCGGAATGTCGGAGCGTGGCACATTGAGCTTGTCGATGCCGAACAACATTTCATCTTCGCTGCGCATATGGCGGCGGCGATTGCGTTTCACGTCTGCGACCATCAGCATGTAAGGGCTATCGCCCTCATGTTCGAAAAAGTCGTCGACATCTTCACGTAGAACGGATGGAGCGAAGGGACGAAAACTCTCGCGATACTTGATCTTGAGGTTAAGCGTTTTCTGCATCTCTTCGCTGCGTGGATCGCCGAGGATCGAACGACCGCCCAGTGCACGAGGACCGAATTCCATGCGACCGGAGAACCAGCCGACGGCTTCACCGTTGGCCAGCGAATGTGCCGTGGTTGGCAGGAGTTGTTCGTCGTTCATGACGTCGAAAACGGCACCTGCGGACGACAGGCGGTTCTCAATGTCATCCTGCTGGAATTCCGGTCCGAGATATGAGCCAGACATGGCGTCCAGACCTGAAGCAACTATGCGGGGTTGCTTGAGTTCGCAATAGTAGGCGGCAAGTGCCGCACCGAGTGCGCCGCCTGCGTCACCGGCTGCGGGTTGCACCCAGATGTTTTCGAAAGCGCCATCACGCAGGATTTTTCCGTTGGCAACGCAATTCAGCGCAACACCACCTGCAAGGCAGAGGTTTGGGATATCGTAGCGCTGGCGCAAATCGCGGGTGATGCGGAGCATGACTTCTTCCGTCACAACCTGAACGGATGCGGCGAGATCCATCTCACGCTGCGTGACTGTTGAATCCGTGTCGCAGGGTGGGCCGCCGAACAGATCGTCGAATTTCTTCGTCGTCATAGTCAGGCCGGTCGCGTAGTCGAAATAACTCTGATCAAGCCAAAAGCTGCCGTCCTCGCGCAGGTCCATCAGGTTTTCCAGGATCAGGTCCGCATATTTGGGTTCACCGTAAGGAGCGAGGCCCATGATCTTGTATTCGCCGGAATTCACTTTGAAGCCTGTGTAGTATGTGAAGGCTGAATAGAGCAGGCCGAGAGAATGCGGCCAGCGGATTTCGCGGGTGCGGGTCAATGCGTTGCCTCGGCCGATTGAAACGGACGCGGTGGCCCATTCACCAACGCCGTCCATGGTCAGCACTACGGCTTCTTCATAGGGTGAGGGATAGAACGCTGAAGCGGCATGGCTTTGGTGATGTTCGGCGAACATCAGTTTGCCTTCGACCTCACCAGATGGGGCGAACTGTTTCAGTTCCTTTATGAGAAGCGCTTTCTGGAACAGCTTTTCCTTGATCCATACGGGGATTGCGACGCGGAAGGACTGAAATCCGCGAGGCGCATTGGCGAGATATGTTTCCAGCAGACGCTCGAACTTGATGAATGGTTTTTCGAAAAATGTGACATGATCAACGTCATCCAGAGTAACGCCAGCTTCGTCGAGGCAATACTGGATCGCTTTCACCGGAAAGGCCGGATCATGCTTGATACGGGTGAAGCGTTCTTCCTGGGCGGCAGCGACGATCTTGCCGTCTTCAATGAGGGCGGCAGCGCTGTCGTGATAGAAGGCTGAAATTCCGAGAATGCGCATCGTGCGGGTCCGTCGTGTGTGTTCTTGGGTGAGGGGGGCGGCAAACCGATCTCGAAGCCTGCCGCAACTTGGTCGGGTGTGAGCTAGAAGACCGTGTAGATGAACGGTGCAACGGCCGAGCCCTGGGCAAGGACCAGAAGTCCACCGAAAAGGCCAATGACCAGCAGAACGGGCAGGAGCCACCATTTTTTACGGGCACCGAGGTACGCTGCGAGTTCTTTGATAAGTGATCCCATGGGTCGTATTCCTGAGTTCGTGGCGTTTGAATTCAATGAAGAGGTGCAAGCCCGGGACCACGTATGCAGTCGTCGGGATGTGTGCTGAAATTCGCTAAAACTGGTTCATCATGGAACTTGCCGGCACATCGTCCTGTTCCACTTCGATCCAGTAACTCTCCCCGTCTTCGGCGGCTTTCTTGCGGAGTGGATCGCGAACCCACTGCATTGCCAGCCCCATGGGCACGATCGCTATTGCGAACATCAGGGCCATAACGACCGGGTTCACGATCTTGTGGAGCACCATGCCGACGCGGAACCAGACCTTGTTCAAGGGCTCCAAAAGATCTGGAGCTTTCCAGCTCAGACTGGCCAGGATTGCGGCCGCGGCACACGCGGTTCCTGCGACAATCATGTTATTGCGAAAAATCAATGCCACGATCAGGGAGACGACAGTAAAGACGATGCCGGTTGAGCGTGCAGGAGGAAGCGGGACGTCCGGTGTGCTGTAGTTTTCATGGAAATTCTTGGACATAGACGCCTCTTCATCGGTACGTAACGCAAATTCGCTGTTATTCAGGGCTGTATGCTTGACCGGATTCACCGGGCGGAGTAGGAACGGCCCAAAGTTTGACCTGCGTTTTGCGAAAATCGTGCCGCGGGTGAACGGAAGACTGATTTCATCGCCAGACGCTGGAAGATGTGGTTTGCGGACCTTAAGGGCCGTTAACCGCGATGTGTGCGGACAGGCGAGCTACCGGAGTGAGACATGGCGAACACGAAATCCGCAAAAAAGGCCGTCCGCAAGATCGCGACACGTACGGCTGTGAACAAAAACCGCCGCAGCCGCATGCGGACGTTCGTGCGTAAGGTTGAAGCTGCGATCGAGGCTGGCGACAAATCCGCAGCTCAGGAAGCGCTCAAGGTGGCGCAGCCTGAAGTCATGCGGAGTGCAGGCAAGGGATTGATGCACAAGAATACGGCATCACGGAAGATCTCTCGATTGTCAGCCCGCGTTAAAGCAATCTGATACGACAGCCATACGGGCTTTGATGAATTTGAAGGCGTGCCGGTTTCCCGGCGCGCCTTTTTTTCGTTCACGCGACAGGTCATCAATATGATTTCGTCGTGTGACGTAAAACGCGCCGCGTCCATCTTTGCGTATGAAGATGCAAGCTGTGTCGTTCTGCCGGTGTCAAAGATTTCTCTTTGAGAGACGATAGTTTCTGATGCCATCTCACAACTCGTGCCGTCTCGTGTCCCGAGATCAGTGAAAACTACGTGTTCGCTGAAAGGTTATGCCAGAGTGTGTGTCTGCATAAGTTCCTTCACTCGTCCACAGTTGCCTGACATCGCGCACATCGCTGTTCGCGCAAAGGCCCGGAAAATGGGCCTTGTTGAGATGATGTTACGGTATTTTCGAGTGTTGCACTGCGGTCACGGGAAAGACTCAGCAGTGGTTAACAAATTGTAAATGTAGGTTACTGGAATCCCTTGAGATTCAGCTGCAACTTATGAGTTTCCACATTGCCGATGTCCTTTATGTCAGTTCTGTGAATTATTAGCGTCAACTGGAATCTGCATCTGAGGCACAAGAAAATCAGGCTGGGGACGAGGTGCTTTATGAGACCCTGTTTGTGTGGATTGAGCCTTGAAAACAGGGGCTTTATCCACACCAACTATGTCTGGATAACTTGTTGGAATGCCGATTGAGACGTTGACGTATTGTGGCAAATCAGGGGGCGCGTGGATTTGCGACTCCATCCACTGGATGCTAACACCACTGAGCACGCGGGGGCTGCCCCCCGGCAGACAGAAATCGAAGACCAGTCGGAAAAAGTTGCGGCTCCGAAACGCAAACTAGCGTTTGTGGGGACTAGTACCGGCTTGTCTTTCATCAGGCACGTTTTGCGTTTCACGCCAGTTGAACAGGATTTCTGTTTGATCCTTTCGGGATTGTCGCATGTTTGCGATTTTTCCGGTTGGAAGTGAGGGAGAACTTGGGCTGTTAATTGAAACGTGAAGGCGTCGCGTGATGGGACCTGACATTCCGGAAGCGGCACCTCGAGATGTGTGGGAACATCTCAAATCTGATGTGGTTGCCCAACTGATTGATGTTCGTACGCCAGCCGAGTGGACCTTTGTGGGACGCCCGGAACTGAAGTCGATCAACAAATCTGTCGTGTTTGCGCAGTGGTCTTCATACCCTGAGCAGACTGTAGATCCGCGCTATGCGGAGCAGTTGGAACATGCACTGAGTGATGCAGGATTGGGCAAGGATACGGCCTTGTTCTTTCTGTGCCGATCCGGTGTACGGAGTTTGGCAGCAGCCAGGGCCATGGCTGCTCGGGGGTTTACCCGGTGTCACAATGTGACAGACGGGTTTGAGGGACCGCCGAATGCCGAACGCCAACGCGGCCACATTGCGGGCTGGAAAGCATCCGGGCTTGCCTGGGTTCAATCCTGACCAGATGACACGACCCTTCTGACTGACCTTGTCTTTCTTTCACGCTTGCGACGATGCGAAAGCGTCGTTGTTCGCGATCTTCTGCGTGCGCGGACTGTGAACGGTTAAAAATACGGCACATATCAGTGGGGACTGAAAACAATGAGCGCTGAACAATTGATCGACGGCAAAGAGGCCCAGACGAACAAAAAAACGAGTGAAAGTTGGTCCAAAGTGCAGAAGCGACTCCGCACCAAGGTTGGGGAAGATGTCTTCAACAGCTGGTTCGGTCGTATGGAAGTTGCGGAACTTGAGGGAGGGCGGATGAATCTTTCCGTTCCGACAAAGTTCCTGAAGAACTGGATCGACAATCATTATCGCACGGACCTTGAAGAGTGCTGTGCACAAGAATTCAAAACGGTTGAACAAATTGAATTGTTTGTTCGCCGTCCTGGTGGAGATCGCAAGAGCACGGCCATGCGCGAGAGCGTACAGCATCAGGCCACGCTGTTTGCTGAAAGTCAGCAAACGTCGATTGCGGGATCGCTTCCCGATCTTCCCGGCGCGCCAGCAGGGGCCCGGACCGAGTATGCCGGTTTTGAAGGTTCGCCACTGGACCCCAAATACACGTTTGAGACATTTGTGGTTGGCGGGTCAAATCGCTTGGCGCATGCGGCAGCATGCCAGGTTTCCGAGACGTTGATGGAGCGGCCACTGCGCTTCAATCCGCTTTATATCCATTCGTCCGTTGGTCTTGGTAAAACACACTTGCTTCATGCGATTGCGTGGGATGTTCGACGTCGTCACCCAAGTGCTCAGGTGCTGTATCTGACGGCGGAACGGTTCCGCTACCGTTTTGTCGAGGCTCTCAAGAGCCGTGATGCACTGGCGTTCAAGGAAACGTTGCGCGGAATCGACATTCTCCTGATTGACGATATGGAATTTCTTCATGGTGAAAAAACCGAGCAGGAATTCGATCATACACTGAACAGCCTGCTGGACAGTGGCAAACAGGTGGTTGTGGCTTCTGCCCGTGCACCAAGCCAACTGGAAAGTCTCGATCCGCGTATGCGGTCACGGCTGGCCGGTGGTCTTGTTACCGAAATCTGCCCGCTTGATTATGAGCTGCGGCTGAAAGTTCTGGCAAAGCGCGCGGAAGAGAAGCGTGCGACCGATCCGAGCTTCCAGTTGACCGAGGATGTGATTCAGTTCCTGGCGAGCAAGCTGACGGAAAGTGGTCGTGAACTCGACGGTGCGGTAACGCGGCTTTACGCAGCGTGCCATCTTACCGGTACGCCAATCACGGTCGATACAGCGGAGCACATCATTCGTGACCTGATGCGTGGCATGGAGCCGAAACGGATCAAGATCGACGACATCCTCAAGCTTGTCTCGAAGCATTACGGCATCAGCCGCAATGACATCCTCTCGCAGCGCCGTCATCGTTCGATCGTGTGGCCACGGCAGATCGGCATGTATCTGTCGAAAAAGCTGACGTCACGATCTCTGCCTGAAATCGGACGCAGATTCGGTGGTCGCGATCACACAACTGTGCTGCATGCGATTCGTAAGATCGAGAAACAGCTGGATGACAATACCCAGCTCAAGGACGAACTCGACGATCTCAAACGCCTTCTGAACAACTAGACCGATTCCTGAACTGGATAACGGTCTGGCCAGAAGCGGATGTTGACGACATGAGCGGCACTCCTCCCCCGAGGTGTCGCTCTTGTCGTATCTGACCTGTGGTTCGTGCGAAGAACGGTTGGGTTCAGAGGCTCACCGGGGCGTCCTCCTGTGGGTCATCGTGCCCCAGCAGTACGCACAGCTTGCCAAAGCAACCTTCCAAAGCCCATTATTGCAGCAAGATTCGATCCGCGTTCTCCAGCATCGCTGTGCCTGTCCTGTTTTGCAGATATTTGCAGAACCCGTGCTCTGCGCAGCAGTCCCCAAAACATGATGCTGGATGGGCGCGGTTCTGAGCCATCCACCGTGAAGAGGTGAAATGCAATGCAACTTGTCATCGAACGTAGCGAATTGTTGCGCACGCTTGGGCACGTCACCAGCGTCGTCGAGCGCCGTAATACGATCCCGGTTCTGGCGAACGTGCTGCTGCGCGCGGAGGGCGACAAGATCGAGTTGAAGGGCACGGACCTGGAGCGCGAGGTCGTCGAAAGTGCTCCGGCGGATGTTGGCCAGGCTGGCGCGATCACGGTGTCGGCGCACATGCTGCATGATATTGTTCGCAAGCTAACGGACGGCGCGCAGGTCTCGCTTGAGCTCGAAGGTGAGGAGCAGCGGATCGCGCTTTCTGCCGGCCATTCGAAATTCTATCTGCCAATGTTACCAGCAGATGAGTTCCCGGACATGGCCGCTGGCGAGATGCCGCACCGGTTTGAAGTACCTGCGCGCGATCTGAAACGATTGATCGAGAAGAGCCGTTTTGCAATTTCAACGGAAGAAACGCGCTACTATCTCAACGGTATTTTCCTCCATGAAGCCGAAACGAATGGTATACCCATGCTGCGTGCCGTTGCGACGGATGGGCACCGGTTGGCGCAGGTGGAAATTCCCTTGCCAGAAGGTGCATCAGGCATGCCCGGCGTTATTGTTCCGCGGAAGACGGTTCATGAATTGCAGCGCTTGATGGAAGACAGCGAAGCAAACGTGGAGATCGCGCTGTCTGCCGCGAAGATCCAATTCTCGACGGGTACTGTTGTGATGACGTCGAAACTGATCGACGGGACGTTTCCTGACTACAGCCGGGTTATCCCGCAGGGTAACGACAAGCTTATGCAGGTCTCGAAGCAAGCATTTGCAACGGCGGTTGATCGGGTGTCGACGGTCTCCACAGATCGCGGTCGTGCCGTCAAACTCAGCCTGGATGGGGGGAAACTGAACCTCTCCGTCTTCAACCCGGACGGTGGGAGCGCGCAGGAAGAAGTCGACATCGACTATGATTCCGAAGCGCTCGATATCGGTTTCAATGCCAAGTACCTGCTGGATATTGCCAGTCAGCTCGAAAGTGACACGGCACGGTTCCTGTTGGCGGACCCCGGCTCGCCAACCACGGTCAAGGACGGCGCTGACGAATCCGCGCTCTACGTCCTGATGCCAATGCGTGTGTGATGGGCAGGTGACTGCTTCTGCCGCCGCTGATGCGATTATGAGCGATGAGGAGGATACGGATGTGTCCTCCTGGGTGCGTACGCTACGGCTGACAAATTTTCGCAATTACGCCGGACTTGTGCTTGATCTCTCCGCTGCGCCGGTTGTGCTGGTTGGCAGTAACGGTGCCGGGAAGACCAACCTGCTTGAAGCGGTTTCCCTGCTTGCTCCCGGTCAAGGGCTTAGGCGGACCCCCTTCCCGGAACTTGGGCGACTTGCTGGTGCTGGTGACTGGGCGATTTCAGCCGAGGTTGAAACGGGTGACGGGGCTGTGCACATTGGCACTGGCCTTCCCCAGGGTAGCGGCACGACGCGCGGCGGCCGCGTGGTCCGGATCAACCAGGAAACCATGAGTGGCTCCGGTGCATTGGCGGATTATCTTGAGATGGTTTGGCTTACGCCTGCGATGGATGGGCTGTTCACAGGCCCTGCAGGGGATCGTCGTCGTTTTCTTGATCGTTTGATCTTGTGTTTCGATCCGAGCTACCGCGCGCGCGCGGGGCAATTTGAGCGGGCGATGCGGCAACGCAACAAGTTGCTTGAGCTTGATCACGTCCAACCGACCATGTTCGAAGGTCTTGAGCTGCAGATGGCAGAAACCGGCGTTGCGATGGCTGCAACGCGCAACGAAGCCGTGAACCAGATCGTGGCCAGCATTGCGCTCCGCCGCGAGACCTCTCCTGACAGTCCGTTCCCGTGGGCTGATCTGACACTGGATGGCACGATCGAGAACTGGTTGCATGAGATGCCTGCGGTTGACGCTGAGGATGCCTACATCCGTAAATTGGCAACTGAGAGACCACGTGACCGGACTGCGCGGCGCACGCTCTCGGGGCCACACCGGTCCGACTTGCTGGTTGGTCACGGGCCGAAAGAAATGCCGGCGCGGGTCTGCTCGACAGGCGAGCAAAAGGCGCTCCTCATCAACCTGATTCTCGCACATGCAGCGTTGGTCAAGCAGGCGCGCAATGGTGGAGCCCCGGTGCTTCTGCTCGATGAAATTGCGGCCCATCTGGACGTGCAAAGACGCGTGGCGTTATTTGCTGAAATCCTCAATCTCGGGTGTCAGGCCTGGATGACGGGAACCGATAAATCCGCATTTGAGCCATTGGCTGGAACGGCGAACGGATTTATTATGGAAGATGCTGAAATTAAAGGGAAATTTTGACCCGATTTTCCCTCGCTCTCGGTCAAAATATGCTATCTTTTCAGAACAGTTTTAGCAGCTTGATTCAGTGGTTCTACCGGAAAACTGAGAAGTCTGCTGACCGCAAGAAACATACCTTTTTGATGTGCACCCGTCCGGTCACGGGAGATGGTCTGATTTCAGACCTCGAGACACGTCCCACAAGCAGGCAAGAGACGCTATGAGCGACGAGGCAAACAAGCCCGAAGGGCAGAGCGACGGCAGCGATTATGGTGCAGATTCCATCAAGGTCCTGAAAGGCCTTGATGCCGTGCGCAAGCGGCCAGGCATGTACATTGGCGACACCGATGACGGGTCGGGTTTGCATCACATGGTGTACGAGGTCGTCGATAACGCCATCGACGAGGCGCTGGCCGGGCATTGCGATGCGGCACATGTTACGATCAACGCGGATGGCTCCGTCACGGTGATGGACAACGGTCGCGGGATTCCAACGGACATCCACACCGAAGAAGGTATCTCTGCCGCCGAAGTGATCATGACGCAACTTCATGCGGGCGGAAAGTTCGATCAGAACTCCTACAAAGTCTCTGGTGGCCTGCACGGCGTGGGTGTGTCCGTTGTGAATGCGCTGTCGGAATTCCTTGAACTCACGATCTGGAGGAACGGCAAAGAGCACAATATGCGTTTTGAGCATGGCGTTGCGGTCAAGCCTCTGGAAGTGGTTGGTGATTCAGGTGGGCAAAAGGGCACCCAGGTCACGTTCCTGCCGAGCACCGAAACGTTCACGATGGTGGAGTTTGATTTTGGTACGCTGGAGCACCGCCTGCGCGAACTGGCGTTCCTGAACTCGGGCGTGAAAATCATTCTGACGGACAACCGCGGTGCTGATCCGCGTGTTGAAGAGATGCAGTATGATGGTGGGCTTGAGGCTTTTGTGCGTTATCTGGACCGTTCGCGTACTGCGGTCATCGATCCACCGATCACGATGACGACGGAAAAGGACGGTATCACAGTTGAGGCCGCACTCTGGTGGAACGACAGTTACCACGAGAACGTGCTCTGTTTTACGAACAACATTCCTCAGCGCGATGGTGGAACGCACCTGGCGGGCTTTCGCGGGGCCCTGACACGTGTGATCAACTCCTATGCCAACGAGTCAGGTATCTCCAAGAAAGAGAAGGTCAGCCTGACGGGCGACGATGCGCGCGAAGGCTTGTCGTGTGTTCTGTCCGTGAAGGTGCCGGATCCGAAATTTTCCAGCCAGACAAAGGACAAGCTGGTGTCGTCGGAAGTGCGGCCCGTGGTCGAGAGTGCGATGAATGAAGCGCTGTCGATGTGGTTCGAAGAACATCCGAAAGAAGCCAAGATGGTCGTGATGAAGATCGTCGAGGCGGCGACGGCGCGTGAAGCCGCTCGCAAAGCCCGTGACCTGACACGGCGCAAAGGCGCGTTGGACAGCATTTCTCTCCCCGGTGGTTTGGCGGAATGCCAGAACCGGGATGCCTCGAAAACAGAACTGTTCATCGTGGAGGGTGACTCTGCGGGTGGTTCGGCGAAGCAGGCACGGGATCGCGATTTTCAGGCGGTGCTTCCGATCCGAGGTAAAATTCTCAACGTCGAGCGGGCGCGTTTCGACAAAATGCTCTCGAGTGAGCAGGTGACCAACATCATTGCGGCGCTTGGCACGGGTATCGGGCGTGATGATTTCAACATCGAGAAATTGCGCTACCACAAGATCATCATCATGACGGATGCGGACGTCGACGGCGCGCACATTCGCACGTTGCTGCTGACGTTCTTCTATCGCCAGATGCCGGAGTTGGTGGATGGCGGGTATCTCTACATCGCACAACCGCCACTTTACAAAGTGATGCGCGGCAAGTCCGAAACCTACCTCAAGGATGAGCGGGCGATGGAAGACTTCCTGATCGGCGGGGGGCTCGATGAGGCCGTGCTTGTGCTTGGCGATGGGGAGGAACGTGGAAGCAACGATCTGGCGTCGATCATTTCCGATGCGCGCATGGTGCAGTCGGTTTTGAGCGGGCTGCATACCCGCTATCCACGTTTCATCGTTGAACAGGCAGCAATTGCGGGCGCACTTTCGCCAGAAGCCTTCGACAGCCCGGAGAAAGCGGATGCGGTCGCAACGCAGATTGCGGAACGGCTCGACAGCATATCGGAAGAGACCGAGCGCGGTTGGGACGGCAAGTTGATGGACGATGGCGGGTTGATGTTCACACGCGAATTGCGCGGCGTGAAGGAAGCTTATGCGCTGGACAATGCGCTGATCCATTCTGCTGACGCCCGCAGGTTGAACGAAAAGGCAGGCGTGCTTGGTGAAATCTACCGGACAGGTTCCGTGTTGCGGCGCAAGGACACGGAAACTGCGATCTTTGCGCCATCCGATCTGTTGACTGCCATCTTCGAGTTTGGTCGCAAGGGCATCAGCTACCAGCGCTACAAAGGGTTGGGTGAAATGAATCCGGATCAGCTTTGGGAAACCACGCTCGACAAGGAAAGTCGCACGTTGCTGCAGGTCAAGACCGGGGAATTGGATGAGGCCGATGATATTTTCTCGAAATTGATGGGGGATGTGGTTGAACCACGTCGTGAATTCATTCAGGAGAATGCTCTGAATGTCGAGAATCTCGACGTCTGATCGAAAATGGTCAGTCTCGTGGTCATAGTGTGCCCTTTATTCTGATTTGGTAATATCGGGCATGAGTGTCATACTCGGGGCATTCATGTGCGTAACGGGGCACACGCACTGCGTATCGGTATCCGGGGGGAACCTTTGTCATGTTCAGCTTCTTTGGTCGCACATCTCAAGTCATCAGCATCATCTTCCTGTCATTCGTGCTCGGGGCTATTCTTGCCGGACTGACAGCATACTATTCTCCGGAATGGTTCGACTACATTCTGGACTCGGCTTCAGACGTGAAAGCCTGGCTTTCGAACGACTGGCTGCCGCTTGAGGTCAACGTCTGGTTCAAGTTCCTGCTCAAGGACGAAGCGCTTGTCCTGATGTTTTTCACAATGGCAGCGCGAGTACTTCTGTATGTGATGTTTGCCCTGTTCAACACCCTTACGGCTGCATTCCGAACACCAGCGCTTTCCAAGTATGAAGTGCGTGCTCTGATTGATGAGAACAAGCGTCTGAAGGGCGAGTTGCAAGATGCTGTTCGGGCTGCGGCATCACGCGTCAAGGATGCTGCCGGTTCGGCAAACGAGAGCATTGGCAAGCTGGGCTGATCTTTGGCCGCGTCACACCTTGCTCGGATGCCGGTTGTCGTCGCGTTGTAATCTTATTTGCCGCGATGGATCGTTCCGGATCTGGACGTCAGACAATTCATTCTTAACCCTGCATTAAATCTCACCGTCTACGTTGATCGCCGGGAGTGACGTTCCGCGCATGAGCGCGGGCGAATGTTTGGTGTGTGGTTGCGTTGCGCGGGTATGACAGAACGACCCTTTCATGAAATGGACGCGTTCGACACGCCATCGGATTCACCCCGACAGCGTGGCACGTCCGCTCATGATCTGCAGAATGATGTTGTTGCGCGGGCCTCTGCACAAGATCGTGAATCCACTTCGACCACGCTTGATATCCTGATGATGATTGGCCATCTGGCGGTCAGTTTCTGGATGTGGCTTGTCGGTCTATCGCGATATCGCAGGATTTTTGCCGCCACAGCCGGGCTGGCTATTACGGTTACGCTTGTGTTGGCAAGCATCATAGCCTGGCACGCGATTCATCTGCCATCTCCTTCGCTTGCCGATTTGCGACGGCAAACCAAAAGTCTGCATATTGTCGACGTCAAGGGGCGCACGCTGGCACGACGCGGTGAGCGACACACGTATCTGACGACAGAGCAAATTCCTCAGCACCTGATCACAGCGGTGCTAGCAACGGAAGATCGCCGGTTCGTCAATCACATCGGTATTGATGTCATTGGCCTCGCCCGCGCGACGTTCACGAACATCCGTGCCGGACGTTATGTGCAAGGTGGTTCGACGATTACGCAGCAGTTGGCAAAGAATGTCTTTCTGAAACCCAATCGGACGATGAGCCGCAAGATCCAGGAACTCATCCTGTCGTTCTGGCTGGAAGTGCGCCTGTCGAAGAAGCAGATCCTCGAGCTTTATCTGAATCGTGTTTACTTCGGTGGCGGGGCCTATGGCATCGAGTCCGCTTCAAACCGCTATTTCGGCAAGCCGGCGCAGAACCTGACGCTTGGAGAAAGCGCCGTTCTGGCGGGACTGCTCAAGGCCCCTTCGCGTTATTCTCCGCAACGGGATCCAGCGCTGACCTTGAGACGTGCTCGGGTTGTTCTGCAGAATATGATTTTCGCCGGAGCGATCACGCAGGATGAAGCAATTGCTGTGATGCAGAAGCCCATTCATTTTGTAACATCTCGTCCACGCAAACGCTTGCGGCATGCCAACTATGCGATTGACTGGATTTACGAAAATCTTCCGGAGGTTATTGGGCAACCGAAGGGCGATCTTGTCGTGCACACAACGATTGATCGCGATTTACAGGTGCAAGCGCAGAAACTTGTTCGCAGTCGACTGGACGTTGAAGCAATGGTGCGCAAGGCCGAGGAGGCTGCTGTTGTGTTGTTGGATCACAACGGTGGCGTGAAAGCGCTTGTCGGTGGTCGATCATATCGCAAGAGTCAGTTCAACCGGGCGGTCAAGGCGCATCGCCAACCGGGATCGGCGTTCAAGCCGTTCGTATATGCGGCGGCTGTCGAAGGCGGTTTCACACCAGACACTGTGGCATACGATGAGCCCATCACAATCAAAAAATGGACACCTCAAAACTACGGCAAGACTCATGCAGGGCAAGTGACATTGCGTCGTGCGCTCGCACAGTCGATCAATACGGTTGCCGTTCGCATCTATCTTGAAATCGGAAGATCGGATGTGGTGAAGCTTGCCCAACGGCTCGGAATTCATTCCCAGTTGCACACGTTGCCGTCGCTTGCGCTGGGGACGGCTGAAGTCACACCGATCGAACTGGCAGGCGCCTACGTTCCATTCTCCAATGGTGGATATGCGGCCGGCACGCATGTCATTTCCAAGGTCACCACCGTTGATGGCGTGGTGATTTATGAGCGCGGTGCACCCTCTGAAAAGCGCCTGCTGAAACCGGATGTCGTCAGCGCGATGAACGATATGCTGTCGACGACGCTGGTGTCGGGCACCGGACGTCATGCCGCTATTCCCCCGCATCCTGCGGCGGGTAAGACCGGTACAACGCAGGACTTCAAGGATGCCTGGTTTGTTGGTTACACGTCACACTACACAGCGGCTGTGTGGGTGGGAAACGACAAGGCGGAACGTATGGACAAGGTGGTTGGTGGTGGATTGCCAGCGTCAATCTGGCGCGACGTGATGACCGTTGCACACAAGGACATCGATCCGGTTCCGTTGCCTGGAAGTTATGCGGATCGTGTGCGGCGAGAAGGACCGATTGCTGACGTGCCGGAGCCGGTTGCTGTTGAAGACGAGGCGCCCGGCCTGCTTGCCAGCGTTTTTGGGTATGAGAAGAAAAAGAAGGCTGCACGCGTGCGACCGCGGCGACCTGTGAAGCGCAAAAAGAAGAAAGACTTCAATCCAAACTCTGCCGGCTGGGCGAGCGTATTCTCGCGGCAGTAGTGCGTGCTGCTATTTTACTCTGCATGCTTTATCGGCTGGTTGGTTGTCCAGTCGAATGTGCAGAACTACTCTTCTCTTTTCTGAAGTGATTTACTTTTCTTGAGGTCCGCTTTGGTGACAAGGGGGCACCGTTACCGGTTGGCAGAAGCATAAAATTGTATCGTTTATCTCAGGCGTTGATTTACGATGCTGTTGTTTCCGAAGTGTAAAATCCCCCTTTTGCGGAAAGCCACAGCGTTCCTCCGCGGCCACATTAACACTTGGCAGAGACAGATCAGACAAGCGTCAGAGCAAGCGCAGTTCCTAGTCACTGAGAGCTCTCAAAATGTTTTTTGCATACGGCCGCAACCTCTCAAGAGCCTACTTTCTTCATAGTCTTGAGATGCAAATTGAAAAAAGCATTAACGATATTTGTCCTGAGAAAAAGAGTCGAGTGGATTTATCTACACCATCCAGGCATCTGGAATTGACTTCGCATGATGGCGTCGCAAACAATAAGACCGATATACGCGGCCAGCACGAACCGGACGAATTGAGCTGATTGCCCTACAGCGCGTCTGATGCAAATGAACTCATGACGCGACGGTTCAGATCGCTCCACAGACATCCCGGCGCCGTTCCTTCGTGTGCGCCACATATGCTTCCAGCTCTTTCAGAACCGCGGCATCCAGATCCGGTGCTTCGTAGTCCGCCAATCGCTGCTTCCATATGGCGTTGGCGCGGACCTCGGCGGATTTTGCACCATCGGCTTCCCATTGCTCGTAGGAGTTCGCGTCCGCGGTCGTCGCCATGTAGAACGCAGTCGCAAAGTTTGCTTGCGTGTGGCTTGATCCGAGGAAATGATCGCCGGGACCAACTTCTGCGATGGCGTCCATAGCCTGGGCGTTGTCGGATAAATCGATGCCTTCGAAAAACGCGCACATCTTGCCGCACAGGTCGGCGTCGAGAATGGTTTTTTCGTACCCCGTCACCAGCCCGCCTTCGAGCCATCCGGTGGCATGATTGATGAAGTTTGCACCGGCCAGCATCGCCATCATCAGACCCATGGTGCCTTCCTGTTGGGACTGCCCGTCGGTAAGTTTCGAAGCGGAGAGGGAGCCAACTGTGTGGAGCGGTACGCCAAGCCGACGCGCAAGTTGACCGGACGCGAGCACCATCTTTGCGGCTTCGGGGGTGCCAAAGGTCGGTGCTCCGGACTGCATGGACATGGTGCTGGCAAACGATCCCATCAGGCAGGGCGCACCCGGGTTGATCAATTGCAACAGACAGAGCGTCGCCATCGCCTCGGCGAGAACCTGCGCCATGGTCCCGGCGACGGTGCATGGGCTCATGGCGCCAGCGAGGGTCCATGGCGTACAGGCGACGGCCTGTCCGTTACGGGCGTAGGTTTTCAATGCACCTGACATGGCACTGTCGAGCACAAGTGGCGCATTGGTGTTGCTCACCCCGTAGAGCACACAGTTCTCTGCGACAAATTTATCTCCGAAGAGAATTTTTGCCATATCGACAGAATGCTGCGCACGTTCGGCGCCGATCAGCGCGCCGAAAAATGCCCGATCGGAATACTTGATGTGCGCCAACAGCATGTCGAGATGACGGGTTTCCGGATCCGTATCGACAGGCTCGCAGACGATGCCGCCGGAATGATGCAGATACGGGATGGTCTGGTGGATCTTGATGAGCTTTTCGAAGTCTTCAAACGTCGCATAACGTCGACCGTTATCGAGGTCGTGCACGAAGGGTGGACCCCATGATGGTGCGAGCACCGTCGCATCCCCACCGATCTGAACCGAGTTGGCACGATTGCGGGCATGTTGCGTGAACTGCCCAGGTGCTGTGGCCTGAATGATGGTGCGGCACATGCCGGGTTCGAAGCGGACACGTTCGCCCTGCACGTCCGCACCGGCGTTGTGCAGGATATCGAGGATCTCAGGATCGTCGCGGAACTCCATTCCGATGTCGTGCAGGATTGCGTCAGCATTACGCTCGATGATTGCGAGGCCGTCTTCACTCAGGATATTCAACGGGGCAACAGCACGGGTAATGTAAGGTTTCCGTGGTACAGAAGCAGCCTGCCGCGCTGCCTGTCGGCCTGCGCGGCCACCACGCTTGGTGCGCTGAGCACCCGTATCTTGAACGCCCGTTTCCTTCATTTTTGAACCGTTTGTCCCCGTGTCGGTGTATCAGACACCACAGTGATGACAAAAACGCTTCATAATCAATCCCTTGTGCGGGCAGACAAGCGGGTTTGTTTCTGTCCAAATCGTGGGATCGTCGTTGGGCGCGGGTCTTGTAACGCGATACACTTGCGCCAATACAACACTTTGATTCGCCATGCGATCCTGGGCCTATACTGGCAGGTGCGTGCTGCGACTTCGGAGAAGACTTCATGCGTGTTCTCGGATATATTTTCCTCACCTTTATTTGCGTGGTGCTGGCGCTCGGCACATTTGTGTTCGTTGCAGCCCCCGTTGATCTCGTGCGCGATCAGATCGTCGCGGCGGTGAAACGCGAAACAGGGCGCGATCTTGCGATCCGCGGCGGGGCATCGTTTGCCGTCTATCCCAACCTTGGTGTTTCCCTCGGCAATGTTGAACTGTCTGCCCCTCCCGGTATGGGGGGAGCACCGTTTGTGAAAATGGCTTCGCTGAAACTCGCGATCCCTTTGCAGGCGCTGCTGCAGCGGCAGATTTCGATTGACGAGTTTGTTCTGGTCGATCCCGAGATCGACCTGCGCGTGGACAAGGATGGCCGAAAAAGCTGGTCCTTTGATCGCCCTTCGGCGACATCCAGCGGAGACGATGACCCAGCGCTGTCTCCGGAACTTGAAGAGTTTGTTCAAAACAGCAATCAGCAGGCGCAGCCCTCAAATCAGGCGGAGGGAGGCACCGGCATAAAAGGATTGCGGTTGGGCGATGTGCGAATCATCAACGGCACATTCCGGTATACAGATGCCCGTGATGGCACCTCCGAAGCCGTGACGGCGGTGAACGTCAGTGTTGGGCTTGATGCCCTGACGGCGCCCCTGAAACTGTCTGGTGATGGCGTCTGGAAGGGGCGCAATGTTCCGATCAGCGCGACTGTGACGAGTCTGGATGATATTCTTGCCGGGCGGCGCGCCAAGGTTGCTCTCAATGTTGCTGCGCAAGGACTGAAATTGAACTTTGACGGGACTGTCGATCCTAAAGGTGACGGATCGCTTGCCGGGCGCCTCAAACTTTCGTCGAGCGACGTACCTGATGTTGCATTCTGGTTGGGCGGTCGTCGCGATGCTGCAGGCCCGCTACGCATCATTTCACTCGACGGTATGTTGCAAGGTGACACGACTGCCGTTTCCCTTCGACAGGCTAAATTCAAGTTCAACGACCTGACGGGAAGTGGCAACCTCGCAGCACGTCTCAAGGGGCGCAAGGCGGTGGAAGGTGTGGTGCGAGTAGGAGCGATCAATACCGCATCGTTCTTGGGCAAGGTGGATGGCACAGTGACATCGACCGGTGGACAAACTACGACGCGGTCAGCTGCTGCCGCAGATTGGGATGATGCGCCGATTGACTTCAAGCCACTGCGATCTACGGATGCGAACCTGACTGTCGCATTCGAGTCCCTGACCCACGGGGACATCCAGATCGGTGCGGGCAAGATGGCCGTTGTGCTGGATCGTGGTGTTCTTCGTGTCAACGCCGATCCTCTCACGATCTACAGTGGAGCAGTTCGCAGTGCTGTGGTGATCGATACCCGACCGGCAGTTGCTGTGTACAGCGCACGGATTTCTGCGGATGGCGTCTCGGCATTACCGCTCCTCAAGGCGGTCGCCGGGTTCGACTGGTTGTCTGGAGCGACGACTGCGCGCATCAACGTGCAAGGGCGCGGAGCCAGTCAACGGGCGATGATCCGTTCCATGGACGGTACGGCTTCCCTTAATTTTGCAAACGGTGCAATTGAAGGTCTGAACATTGCCAGGATTGTACGTGGTGTGCGGCAAGGGAAGTTCAATAATTTCGATCGCATACCGGGCGAAAAAACGGATTTCAGTGCACTGAGTGCATCGTTCAAACTTAACCAGGGCGTGGCGAACAACGGTGACTTGAGCCTTGTAGGACCGTTGTTGCGTGCAACGGGCGCAGGGGCCATCAACGTGGGTGGACGTGCCATTGATTATCGTCTTGTGCCGAAGGTTGTCGGGTCGCTTGAGGGGCAAGGTGGCGCGGACGCGTCAGGTCTTTCTATCCCGCTGCTGATCAAGGGGCCATGGGCGAAACCTCGTGTCGAGCCGGACCTGAAAGGGATACTTGAAAATCCACAAGAGGCCTTGAAAAATGTGGGCGGCCTCGTCGAAGGTGCGCGGAAAAAGATCAAGTCCAAGAAGGTCAACGATTTGTTGGATAGTGTTCTGGGCGGTGGCCAGTCAGGTGATGGCGGCAAAAATAAGAACCCGCTTGGCGGTTTGCTGGGCGATTTTCTGAAGCAATAGTAAAGTTTCGCTGTTGAAGCAGTGCAGTGTCAGGTTTGTAGTCGTGATTTTCCGATGACGGACAATGAAACAAGTCTCCAACGCGTGGGAAGTCTTGTCGGCGTATCGCGTGACCCGCTCGTGGACGGTCGACAATCGGCACGTGCTCTGGAGATACAGCGCGGCGTTTGTCGTATGCTGTTCGAACTGGGGCTCTCGCCATTCACTGAATTTACGCTTGCGAACGGTCGACGTGCCGATGTGGCAGCTCTTTCTGAAAAGGGAGACATCTGGATTGTGGAAATCAAGTCGTCTCTTGTGGACTATAATTCAGATAGCAAATGGCCTGAATACTTCGACTACAGCGACCGGTTCCTGTTTGCCGTGGATGCCGACTTTCCCCTTGATGTGCTCCCGTCGAATACCGGTTACATGATCGCAGATCGCTACGGAGCCGAAATCGTTCGTGAAGGTGCGGAGGATCGTCTGTCCGCAGCCCGGCGCAAGGCCGTGACCAACCGGTTTGCGTGTCAGGCCGCTCGACGCTTGCACAGGATTATGGATCCTGACATGTCGATGTGACGGCAGCAAAAACTAACGCGGTGCGCGTTTGGCGAGGATACGTTGCAACGTCCGACGGTGCATATTCAGACGACGTGCTGTCTCGGACACATTGCGGTTGCACAACTCATAGACGCGCTGGATGTGTTCCCATCGAACGCGATCCGCGGATAGTGGATTCTCCGGAGGTGCTGCTTTCTGGTTTGGTGGTGCGAGGAGTGCCTTGCACACATCGTCTGCGTCGGCTGGTTTCGACAGGTAGTCGACAGCCCCCAGTTTTACCGCAGATACCGCCGTGGCGAAGTTGCCATATCCAGTCAACATGATGGCGCGTGCATCCGGGCGAACACGGCTCAGCTCTTCAAGAATGTCCAGGCCGTTTCCGTCGCCAAGACGCATGTCGACAACTGCAAATGCTGGTGGATCTGATCGAATTTCGGCAAGTCCGTCGGCGACACTCGATGCCATGCGCACCTGAAAACCACGGTTTTCCATCGCGCGGCTGAGGCGTGCGACGAATGGTTGATCGTCATCGACGATGACCAGAGTTGCGTCTTCCGGCAGTTCAACAGGCTGCATGTTGGACTGTGTGGTGTCCTGTTCGCCTGGCTGGGTCATGTCCATCATTGCGCACGGTCCTTCTCGCGCTGCCGCCCCTGGCACCTGCATGGTAGCTTCATATATGGGCGTCTTCTGTTTCCTTTACAATATACGGCAAAAAGAAGCCCGTCGATCAACCCTTTGCACGAAATAGGTTTTTGCGTGAGTTAGGGTCAACAAAACTTTTCAGCCTGAAGGGTTAGAGAGCGTAATCCTCGAAGTCCTGTCCCGTGGCCTCGAAAACGGTGCGGTCCCAGATTACCTGAACAACAGCACCGTTTGCAGGCGCAAAGCGATTTGCAATGGTGACCTCGGCTCCTGAGCGCTCCAGCAGTGTGCTTGCGATAAAGAACCCAAGTCCCAGACCCGCATGATCATCGGTCTGCTTGTTCTTGCGCAAGCGACCTGAGAGTGGTCGAGATGTCAGATAGGGTTCGCCAAGGGCTTCCAGCATGCTCTGAGTGAAACCCGGACCGTCGTCAGCAATCACGATCGAGACGGTTTGATCATTCCATTCGGCGGTAACTGTAATCGTATCTTCGGCATAATCGGCTGCGTTTTCGACCAGATTGCTGAGGCCGTGCAGTACGCCTGGAGACCGGCGGGCGACAGGTTCCGCTCTTGCAGTGCCGGTTGCATCCGTCATTGGTTCTGTTTCGATGGTGAAATTCTTGTCGAACACGCGATAGGGCTCAACCGCTTCATCGATCAACTGGGACAAGGGGAAATGGGCGTGGAGGGGGTCTTCCGTGTCGCCCATGCTGGTCAGCGAGGTCAAAATTTCTCGACATCGGCGGGTTTGCGACTTGAGGAGTGCCAGGTCTTCCGCATTCGGGCCATCTGCGGGAAGGGCGCGCTCAAGTTCGGTTGCGACAACGGCAATGGTCGCGAGGGGGGTGCCGAGTTCATGGGCGGCGGCGGCGGCTAGTCCGTCAAGGGCGTGGAGTTGCTGTTCGCGTGCCAGAACGTGCTCTGTGGCCGCCAAAGCGTCGGACATGTCGCGTGCTTCTCGCGCCAAACGTCGTGTGTAAAGGCCAATGAAGGCCATACCACACACGACGGACGCCCACAGACCAACGCTGTATTCAAGAGGAAGCTTGAACGTTTCGCCCGACCACCATGGCAAAGGTTGATGCAGAAACAGGAGTGCAGACGCGAGGAGGAGTGCGAGCCCGCCCAAAAGCAGTGTGTGGCGCGCTGGCAAGGTTGCGGCCGATACTGTTACCGGTGCGATCATGAGGAATGCGAATGGATTCTCGAGGCCACCTGTGAGGTACAGAAGGGCCGACAACTGCAACAGGTCGTAGGTCAACAGCGCTGCGGCGAACGTATCTGACAAACGGAACCGTGTTGGAAACCGGATCGAGAGCCAGAAATTCAAAAGTGCTGACAAGGCAATGAGAGCCAGGCACGCGGTGAGGGGCAGGGATATTGAAAGCAGACCGTAGATGACGATGATTGCAAGAAGCTGTCCGAGCACCGCGATCCAGCGCAACCCGATGATAGTTTGCAGGCGTGGACGGCTCAGTTGCGTATCTGATCTGGGGAAGGCGGGAACGGTCATGGGCGTACAAGATCCTGGAATATACTGAGCTGGCAACCGTGGGAGATGTTATGACGCACGATCTTCACGAGATGGTCACGTGAATTTTGGGCGCGCTTATGCGACGACGGGAAATGCGACGCCAGTTCGTCGCGACGGTTGATCCTCGGAGTTTTGTCATGTCGCCCAAACTGATGGCTGTCATTGTTTCTGCGTTTCTGGTTGGAGCTGGTGGCGCTTATGTGATGAATACCATTGAACGCTCATCGTCGTCGCAGACACTCAAATCCACCGGCAAGGCATTGATTGGTGGTGCGTTCACCATGGTAAATCAAAAGGGAAAAACGGTTACAGAGAAGGATTTTCTAGGACGTCATTCCCTGGTGTTTTTTGGTTTCACGCACTGCCCCGACATCTGCCCTGCCACACTTCAGGTAGCAAGTGAGGCCATGGAAAAACTCGGTCCACTGGCCGATAAAGTGCAACCGGTTTTTGTCTCTGTCGATCCGGAACGAGACACGCCCGAGATCCTGAAATCCTACCTTGAGGATTTTGATCCTCGACTGACGGGGTTAACCGGTAGTGTCGATCAGGTCGCTAAAATCGCCAAGGCCTACCGTATCTACCACAACAAGGTTGCCGATCCGAACAGTGAAGGCGGGTATACCGTTGATCATTCGGCTTATCTGTATCTCATGTCGCCTGAAGGGCAGTACATCGCGCATTACCCCCCGGCCATTCAGGGGGATGCGCTTGCGGATCGGATGAGACCCGCACTGTCACGTGGATAATTTGCTTTCCAGTTCATAAACTTACGTTCTGCGATGTTCTGGACTCCTGTGTGGTTCGGGCTTACCTTGTGTGTCATCGGTGTTAACCGAATCGGACGGGGGCGTCCGTTGATGCACATGTCGTTGCGTCAAGGTTCCAAATTCAGATCATCAAGAATCTGAAGGGGACACTTAAGTGTCGGGGAGGACACGGAAGCGCAGCGATACGGGGGAAGGTCATATATGCTCTATCACTGGTTCGAACTGGGCCACGCGGCTGTGAAGCCTGCGCGTCTTGCTGCTGGTTCTGCACGAATGATGCTGAATCATCCTATGAATCCCATGGCGAATACGGCTGTTGGACGTGGCGCGTCCGCGGCCTGTGAAGTTTTTGAACGCACGACGCGCCGTTATACGAAACCTGAATTCGGGATCACCGATATCGAAGTGGACGGTGCGTCTGTTTGCGTGCGCGAAGATGTTGTCTGGGAGCATCCATTCTGTGAAATGATCCGGTTTACCAAGGATCTTCCAGACAAACAGACGACGACTCAGCCACGCGTTCTACTGCTTTCACCGATGTCCGGTCACTTTGCGACTTTGCTCCGTGGGACAGTCGAGGCGTTCCTTCCGGACCACGAAGTCTACATCACGGATTGGCGCGATGCGCGTCAGGTGCCGGTTGCCTACGGGCAGTTCGATCTTGATGATTATGTCGATGTGGTTCGGGCCATGTTGAGCGCACTTGGTGGCGACGTGCATGTCGTTGCGGTTTGTCAACCTTCGGTGCCGGCCATGGCTGCGGTTGCACTCATGGAAGAAGCCGGACATCCGCATGCACCGAACAGTTTGACCATGATGGGTGGGCCCATCGATACGCGGATCAATCCTACAGAAGTCAATCGGCTCGCCGAGGACAAGGGAACCGAGTGGTTCGCGAACAATGTGATCTCGCGGGTCCCATGGCCACATCTCGGTTTTGGCCGAACGGTCTATCCAGGTTTTCTGCAATTGACCGGTTTCATGACCATGAACCTCGATCGGCATGTGAAGGCTCACAAGGATCTGTTTCAGCACCTCGTTGAAGGCGATGGCGACTCTGCCGAGAAACATATCGATTTTTACGACGAATACCTCGCGGTGATGGATCTGACGTCTGAATTTTATCTTCAGACCATCGAGAACGTTTTCGTTGAACATCACCTGCCGAAAGGTAAAATGATGCATCGCGGTGTGCCAGTTCGTCCGGCTGCGATCAAGAACGTGCCTGTCATGACTGTTGAGGGCGAGAAGGACGACATCACAGGAACGGGGCAGTGCTCTGCAGCACTTGATCTGTGCAGTGGATTGCCGTCGTCAAAGAAAGTCCACTTCGAAGCGCCGCATGTCGGGCACTATGGAATTTTCAACGGATCACGTTTCCGTCAGACGATCCTCCCGAAACTTTGCAAATTCATCGCCAGGCACGAACCGCCCGCACGTGTGCAAAAATCACGTATCATTCTGGAAGACATCGACTCTGGTGGCTTGCCGGCGGGGGCTTTGAAATGTGCACAGCAAATGCGTCGTGATACGCAACGCACGCTAGCAGCGCTTGAAGCCGGCAAAGTGCCAGACTTTATGAACGTGCCAGACAGCGGTGCGCCTGTGCAACGTCCGCGTAAAAAATCAGCGGCAAAACCGGGCAGGCGCTCCCGGCGTTGATCAACATCGTGTAGTTCACATTCTACGGTCGTCCATATGGACCGCCTTGGTGTTGCCTGAGTTGCAGGTAAACCTGAACTTGACGTTACGGCAGCACGCGTGAATTGCAGTTGTTTCTCGTTGCGTTTCTCTATTTGAATTATCATCCGTTCCAGAGCATGCAAGGGGGCTTCATGCGGCGAACCTACGCGTACGGCGAATCGGCCGTCGAGGAACTGGCTATTGCGGGATTGCCAGTGCCTGTTCAATTGAAACGACATCCGCGTGCGCGACGTATGACGCTGCGCGTGAGCCAGAGCCGTGGTGGCGTTATTTTGACGATGCCGCACGATTGCCACTACAGCGATGCGGATTCATTTGTCTCCAAACATGTGGACTGGATCAAGCAACACCTGGATGAACTTCCGCAAACTGTGCCGTTTGCGGATGGCGCGGTTATTCCCTTTCGTGGGGAGGAGCATGCGCTT
>CALHAX010000116.1 GCA_937931785.1 uncultured Hyphomicrobiaceae bacterium
GGGTGCGATCTGCTCCCAGAAGCTAACGGGCTGCTTGTCAGTAAAGCTGATCCGGACGATCGACTTGATTGATTTGAAGCCGTACTTCCAGGGCATGTGCAGGCGGATGGGTGCGCCGAACTGGTTGGCAATCGGTTTGCCATATGCACCTGTCACCATGAACGCGAGGTCGTTCATGGCTTCGGCCATGGTCAAGCCCTCGACGTAGGGCCACGGGTACCAGGCTGCACGCTGGCCACGCGCAACGTCCGGATTATTGAACGTTTCGATGCGGATGAATTTTGCGCCAGACAGCGGCTTGGCGAATTTGACAAGTTCCGACATCGGGAATCCGGTCCACGGTACGGTCATCGACCAGGCTTCGACACAACGATGGCGATAGACTCGTTCCTCAAGCTGAAATTTCTTTATCAACTCGGCGAAGTCGACTGTCTGTTCCGCTTCCACCATACCGTCGATCTTGACCGTCCAGGGGTCTGTCTCAAGTTTTTCGGCAGCGCTGGAAACCTGCTTGGATGATCCGAATTCATAGAAATTGTTGTAACGCGCGTTGATTTCTTCCGGCGTGATCGTGCGTCCTGCCGGATACGTGTCGTTCAGTTTGGCGGGATAAAGCCCAGCCGTACCGTCCGCCGCAGCGAGCGCTGCACCACGCCCAAAAAATGATGGTGCCGCAATGCTTCCGGCCAGCCCGGCAGCGCCTGAGAGAAGTGCGCGACGGTTAAGAAACACAGCCTCCGGCGTTGCGTTGCATTCCGGAATTTCCCAGCCCTTCGAACGCTTGATCAGCACTTGATTTCCCCCACAATGATGTTTGGTCAATTCTGAACGCATCTGTCGTGTTCGCCAATTCAAACTTTGGCGAGGTGTCAAAACCAGAGCCTGGAACATGACTTCAAAAAAGTATTATTCACATCGGCCGCAACCGCACCGGGAACAATCCACAACGGCGCACGCAACTCTTTCATGCCAGAAATCAGGCAAAATTTTCTGAAAACTGGTATAATTAACCATTAAATGTTTGACAGTCACCAGTTGGCCACGTCATGTTATCCACAGGCGATCGGAGTACTGAATACCCGTTTTGTGTTTGGCGGTTGCCTAGGGGAACGTGTGATGGGTATCGAGTCTCTTCAAGTTGCTGCGCAAGCTGCCGGATTTTCCATGGTTGCGCGCGACGATACGGAACTGGGCGAATTGAAAAATCGCGCCACCGAACGGGGTCTGGTGATGAATGTCTCCAACAAGACACGTACCGTTCGGCGGTGGGCCTGGCCTTTCGGACAACGCTCCGATTAGAGTGCCTGCCTTAAATCAAGACACCGGGATGCCAGTGGGGATACCTGGATCGTCACGTCATGATTCCACTTGAATCAGATCCGCCCAGCACAAACCGCGCTTGCAGGACTGAACACAAGACTGGAACACTTCGTGCAGTGTGCATGATACTGCTCGAGCTTTTGTGATGCTAAACATACGCTTTACGAAATGCTGGTAACCTTGTGGGGGTTGCCTGACACTTGCATCAATGACCGCTAAGGTGCTTTGATATAAGGGAAAATTCGGGCGGCCTCATGCGCGTCAGGGTTTGATGGAATGATGACGCGTCTGCCCGATGAAGCTCACCGGCATCGCGTTGTTTCCATTCAGGCCGGAAACGCTGCAGATCGACCGGAACCAGGATCTCGACCCCGCCATGCGTTTCACAGTTCCATTTCTCCTTGCGATCGCCGTTTTCACGGCAACAGTTCTCGGTGCAAACCAAACCAGTTTCACACCGAATGAAGACATGCTTTACGACATTGTGTCGGCATCTGATGCAATTGCGTTCCGGCTCGAACGTGCCATTGGCGTGGCAGAGCAGCCTGCACTGTTCCTTGGTGCACTTCTGCTGACGATCCCGGCATTGCTGACATTCCATCTGTTTCGGATCGGGTTTGGCGGTTCAGTTCAATCCCTCATCCAGGAAGAGCGTTTGTCACGGCAAATGGCCAATGAACGCGAGCAAGCTGCCGCAGCACGCTATGCGACGGCTCACGGGGCCACAGGTGGTGCAACTTCAACGCGGGCCAGGGACGGCGAGGTTCTGTCACGCTCACGGGCCGGAGATACAGCCCGTGTGGCTGATAGCGATCGAGAAGAGCGACGCAGCTCTAAGGGGGAGCGGCGTTCCGGCACAGACCGCCGACGTGGCCTGAAGGCCAACCTGGCCGCTGCATTGTCCGGTCGAACGCGTGGCAAGACAGCAGGCGTTGAACATGACACATCGAGCAGCGAAAGGCCGTTATCGGGTACGACCAGCCTCTCGGCCGGTGGAGCGAACGAGGCAGGCAAGAACTCAGGCATCAAGGATCGCTGGTCCGGAATACTTGAAAACAAACCGGACTTTTCACGCCTGAAGACTGGTGCGCAGAGCCTGAAGGAACGAATCAGTTCCCGCCCAGGCTCAACCAAATTATCCCTGGACGATATCGCAGACGATGTTGAAAAATCTTGAGATGACGAACTTCCCCAGAGTTTTGCTACTTACGGCCACTTCTACGCATTGGAGACACCAGGATGCCAATGGAGCGAACTGGAGCGTTGCGCCATGAGTCCATGTGATTCAAACGCGCTGAACTATGCCCAACCTACTTGAACTTGATGCCAAGAATTTCGTAGGCACGCGTCCCCTTCGGCGTGATCACCTCAATCGACTCGCCAACTTCCTTGCCAATAAGCGCACGGGCGAGGGGTGACGTGATCGATACTTTGCCTTCCTTCACGTTCGCCTCGAACTCACCGACGATTTTGTAGGACACTTCCTCATCGGTATCCTCATCGACAAGTTTCACCGTCGCACCAAACGTTACGGTGTCGCCTGACAGCGTGGACACATCAATCACGTCAGCACGGGACAGTTTGTCCTCAATTTCGGCGATCTTGGCCTCGTTGTGCCCCTGCTGCTCCTTGGCGGCATGGTATTCGGCGTTCTCGGACAGATCGCCATGCGAGCGTGCTTCGGCGATCGCCGCCACAATGGCCGGGCGCTCGACCGTCTTCAGACGTTGCACTTCGTCTTCAAGAAACCGGTGACCTTCAACGGTCATTGGAACCTTGTCCATGGCCTGATCTCCTTCGATCTGTCGTATGCGAGGCGTTTGATAAAATGCCTCGATGCTGCATCCGGCAACACACCGGACACCTGTCGGTTCATCGGCTAGCGATGGAATGAAACAAGACGGCTTACTGACGGTAGCCGACGTAGCTTTGAAGCGGTGCCACTTTGAGAATATCCGCGCGCATGGCCCGGATGGCATCGGTTACCGCCAAAACACCGGCGAGGGTTGTATAGCAAGGAATGTGGTTAAGCAAGGCCGTGCGACGGATGTCCTTACTGTCAGAGATGGCCTTGGCCCCCTCAGTGGTGTTGAACACGAGCTGAATCTCGCCATTCTTCATGGCGTCCACGACATGAGGGCGGCCTTCCAGCACCTTGTTGACCTTCTCGCATTCGATGCCGTGCGCTTCGAGATGGCGCTTTGTGCCGCGCGTTGCGACGATCTTGAAGCCCATCTCCGACAATTTGCGGAGCGGGTTGATCAAGCGGTCCTTGTCGCTCTCCTTGACCGACACAAAGACGGTTCCTTCGGTCGGGATTGTCGTGCCGGCGCCAATCTGACTCTTGGCGAAGGCCACTGTGAATTCACGATCGATCCCCATGACTTCGCCGGTGGAACGCATCTCCGGGCCGAGGATTGGATCGACACCGGGGAAGCGTGCGAACGGGTGGACGGCTTCCTTGACCGCAAAATGCTTGATGGGATCGCGGGTGAGATTGAGCGACGCCAAGGTTTCACCCGCCATGATGCGTGACGCAAGGCCTGCAATCGGACGGCCGATCACCTTCGCAACAAACGGCACGGTGCGGCTGGCACGCGGATTGACCTCGATGAGATAAACCAGACCGTCCTTGATCGCGAACTGGACGTTCATCAGGCCAACCACGTTTAGCGCCTTGGCAAGTGCAATCGCCTGTGTTTCGAGTTGTTCGACAATGGTTGGTCCGAGCGAATACGGCGGCATTGAGCATGCGCTATCACCAGAATGAACGCCTGCTTCCTCAATGTGCTCCATCACGCCGCAGATGAACACGTCTGTGCCATCACACAGCACGTCTACGTCCACCTCGATTGCATCGCGCAAATAGCCGTCGATCAGAACCGGGCTTCCATCAGACACCACCACGGCATCACGGATGTAGGTATCAAGCTGACGGTCGTCATGGACGATCTCCATGGCGCGGCCACCCAGCACGTAAGACGGGCGGATTACGACCGGATAGCCAATCGTGTTCGCAATAACCTTCGCCTCCTCACCGGAGCGGGCAATGCCGTTCGGTGGCTGGCGTAGCTTGAGTTCATCGACCAGCGCCTTGAAGCGATCACGGTCTTCAGCAAGATCGATGGCGTCTGGCGACGTCCCGAGGATGGGCACGCCCGCCTGTTCCAGCATGTTGGCCAGTTTAAGGGGCGTCTGCCCACCGAACTGAACGATGACACCTTTCAGCGTCCCTTTCGATTTTTCCTTGCCGATGATGTTGAGCACGTCCTCACCTGTGAGGGGCTCGAAATACAGTCGATCCGATGTGTCGTAATCAGTCGAAACCGTTTCCGGGTTACAATTGACCATGATCGTCTCGTATCCGGCATCGGACAGCGCATATGCTGCATGACAACAGCAGTAGTCGAACTCGATCCCCTGGCCGATCCGGTTTGGTCCACCACCGAGGATGATAATTTTTTCACGCGCGCTGGGTAACGCCTCACAGGCTGGTTGCGTTTGGGCAAACAGGCCCGTTTCGTAGGTCGAGTACATGTACGCGGTTGGTGAAGCAAATTCCGCCGCGCAGGTATCAATGCGTTTGTAAACCGGGCGCACATCAAGACACTCGCGATGCGCGCGTACGTCCGCCTCCTCGAGGCCCGAGAGTTCAGAAAGGCGGGCGTCAGAAAAACCGTTGGCCTTGAGACGACGCATCTGCTGTTCGGTTTGCGGCAAGCCAACCTTGCGGACTTTTTTCTCCAGATCGACGATTTCCTGCAGTCGTTCGATAAACCACGGATCGATTTTGCAGTATTCGTGAACCTCTTCTTTGCTAACGCCCAACCGTAAGGCCTGCGCAACTTTCAACAATCGTTCCGGGGTCGGTGTGCCGAGTTCAGCGCGGATGACGTTCTTGTCATCACCTTCGCCCAGCCCCTCGAACCAGACGTCGTTCAGGCCTGTCAGCCCGGTTTCCATCGAACGCAATGCTTTTTGCAACGACTCGTTGAACGTTCGCCCAATGGACATCGCCTCACCAACCGATTTCATCGATGTGGTGAGATTGTCGGATGCTCCGGGGAATTTCTCGAAAGCGAAGCGTGGAATTTTCGTGACAACATAATCGATGGTGGGTTCGAACGAAGCCGGTGTGGCCCCCCCCGTGATGTCGTTTTCCAACTCGTCCAGCGTGTAACCGACCGCAAGACGTGCCGCGACCTTGGCAATCGGGAAGCCCGTGGCTTTCGAGGCCAGCGCAGACGAGCGCGATACCCTTGGATTCATCTCGATGACGATCAGACGACCGTCTGCAGGGTTCACCGCAAACTGGACGTTCGAGCCGCCTGTTTCGACACCGATCTCGCGCAGAACAGCAAGCGATGCGTTCCGCATCACCTGGTATTCCTTGTCGGTGAGCGTCAGAGCCGGAGCAACGGTGATCGAGTCGCCCGTGTGAACGCCCATCGGATCCACATTCTCGATGGAGCAGATGATGATGCAGTTGTCATCCGTGTCGCGGACGACTTCCATCTCGTACTCTTTCCAACCGAGGATACTCTCTTCGACAAGCACTTCCGTGGTGGGCGAGGCGTCAAGTCCACCTTCGATGATCTGCAGATATTCTTCGCGGTTGTAGGCAATGCCGCCGCCCTTGCCGCCCATGGTGAAGGATGGCCGACACATGGCCGGCAATCCGACCAGCTCAAGCGCTTCCATTGCCTCGCCGAGATTGTGCACAAGCTTGGCGCGCGGCGTTTCAAGACCGATCTTGGTCATCGCCTCGCGGAACAGCTCGCGGTCCTCGGCCTTGTCGATCACGTGGGCCTTGGCCCCGATCATCTCGACATCAAACGTGTCGAGGATGCCGTCCTTGTTGAGCGATAACACCGTGTTCAGTGCTGTCTGCCCGCCCATGGTTGGCAAAATCGCGTCCGGGCGTTCTTCCGCGATGATTTTCGCGACGATCTCGGGCGTGATGGGTTCAATGTAAGTTGCATCAGCCAGGTCCGGATCGGTCATGATCGTGGCCGGGTTCGAATTGACCAGAATGATGCGATAGCCGTCTTCCTTCAGCGCTTTGCACGCCTGGGTTCCGGAATAGTCGAATTCGCAGGCCTGGCCGATAACGATCGGGCCAGCGCCGACAATGAGAATCGACTTGATGTCTGTGCGTTTTGGCATATCGGGCGGGTGTGTAAGCGATGGCGGAGCGTTTGGCTATAGGGCCATTGGCTCCCATGCAAGAAGTGCACAACTACGAACGCGTGTGGTTAAGACCGTAGACGCAGTTTGACGGCAGTTCTACAGGCTAAGATCTGATATCATAGCGGCGCGTGTCCCAACATGACACGACAGACTTGTGGGAGACGACAATGGAACAGTGGCAACCTTATATGCCGTGGATCATCATGGCCGTGAACGGGATTATTGCGGGCTGGCTCGCTGGCAAGCTGATTGGAGGCGGTGGCCTGATCCGAAACCTGTTCGTCGGCATTGTCGGAGCGTTCCTCGGTGGGGCACTGGTGAACGCAGGCCTTCTGAGCCTCCCCTTCGACCTCGGGCTGTGGGGCAACCAGATTGCCGTTTCGACGATCGGTGCCATCGTGGTGATTGTCATGGCACGAGTCATTGGCCGATAGATGACCGATGTTCGCTCACTGCGCTTCCCATCCTGGTTTGACAAATCGCGCTATCGTTTTACTTGTTATGAATTGAAGAGTTTTTTTGGATGACGTGGGGAGTTTGCTTGATGCCCAGATTTTCGGTTCTGAATCTGTTTGGCCTTCTTGTCGTGGGCGCATTGTTTTTGTCCGCCTCCCCAGCCGAAGCGCGCTACACGGGATCGCAACCGGCCTGCGTCACAGGTGTGGACCGCGGTGATCGGCTTTCGGTGCGAATGCGGCCCAGTGCGAGCAGCCCCAGAATAGGCTGGCTCAGCCGCAAAGCATGTGGCTTCAACATCGAATCCGTTGACGGCAACTGGACGTATATTCGCGGAGCCGATTATCGCGGTCGCAACATTCAGGGATTCGTGAACAACCGATTCCTGCGGGCGCGCAGTGCGCAGACGTCCAATCCCGGCAGCGGCGGTGTGGGCGGTTACACGGGCACAGACCTCGCCTGCGTCACGAACGTACGACGTGGTGACCGCCTTGCCGTTCGAACCCGTCCCCGTCGTAGCAGCCGACGCAAAGGGTGGCTGGGACGAAAAGCCTGCGGTTTCAACGTTGAGGCCGTTGATGGCAGATGGACCTACATCCGCGGGTCGGATTATCGTGGGCGCAAAATTCAGGGTTGGGTGAACAACCGGTTCCTTCGGGCGCGAACCGCACAAACGACCAACCCCGGCAACGGTGGCGGTGACGGCGGTGTGTTCCCGGTTCGGGCTGCCACAGGCGGCGGTAGTGTTCGAACGGGCCCAGGCACGAACTTCCGCAAGATCGGTTCTTTGGGCGAGTTCGAGAGGATTACCGTCATCCGAAATACGGGCGTCAACTTCAATGGCTATCCGTGGTTCGAGATTCGCTTTCGAGGCGGTCGCAAAGGCTTTCAGTGGGGCGGCATCATCTGCTCGGAAGCCGTTCCGTTCCAGGGCACGTTCGATACCTGCAACAACTTCAGGCGTTCCCTGAGTGGCAACAACACTACGGGCGGCGGTTCCGTTGCACCCCAGCGACGCGCCGTTTCATACAATTGCAATGAAGGCATTCCACTCGACGTGACATTCATCGAGGAGAACGGCGAGAGCTACGCCCTCTACACACACGACAGCGGACCAAAAATCAGAGTTGCAGCACGCCCTTCCGGATCAGGCTTTCTTTACACGAATGGCTATCACGAGCTTCGCGGGAAGGGCCAACGGATCGATCTGATTGAAGGTGGCAGCGTGCTGGATTCCTGCCGTGTAAACTAAATTTCTGCGGCCCCACGGATGGGACGGGTGGTGACAACGGAATCCACTCATTCAATCCGGCGCAGTGGTTCGAGTTGACTGATTTCAACGAGCAAAGCGCGCACATTTTTCTCTGTTGGCGCGCTGCGATAACGCAATATCCAGCTATGTAAAAAAGGCTCTTCGCGAACGGCTGCGAGCAGCATTCGTTGCTTCAAGGTTTCGTCGTCAACATCTCCATATTTGGTGACAAGTGTCTCGCGCAGCGCAGGCTTGCCAAGCGCCTGATCGTACGCTGACCACAATCCGCGCTTGATCTGCGCCTGGCGTCTAACCCGACGGCGGACCAACTCACTCAGGATTGGATGGCCGAGATCTGCATCAATCGTTGCAGCACGTGATGCCTGATTTGCGAGATAAATCTCAAGGGCCCGTCGACGCATCTCAAGTGGTGCATCAAGATCGAACAGCGTGTCATCGGCTGCCGCAGCTTTCAGGCTGCGTTGCAGCGTGTCGGGCAATTCAAGCCAGTCGGGAAGTTTTGCATCGTACCAGACATAAGCGACGGACAGAACAAGTCCGAAGATTGTTCCGATGAGAAACTTGCCCATTGGCTTCCTCGCTCGAAAACGGAGATCAATCAAGACCATCTGGCGACGCATGGACATGGAGCCCACACGTCGCCAAAACAATGCAAATTCAAACGGCCTATCAACTTCAGCGCATTACTCAGAAGGCGTTGAATTTAAAGTTGGCACCAAATCGTATCGAATCGAACTCCAAATCGACTTTCGAGACAATGGGCGCAACAAGTGCGTGATCGCCATTACCGAGATCGGTCCGCGCATACTCCACGAAGACACTCAAGGTGTCGGACATTGCATGCTCGAGACCAAGTCCAGCGGTCCAACCGACATGGGTATCACTGCCTGACGCCAGGTTTGGTCCGAACGTCAAGTCAATGCTCGTATTCACGTCAGCAAATGCCAAACCGCCGTGGACATAAAAGAGCGATCGATCGGTGGCATAGCCCAGGCGGCCCGTAATCGTTGCAAGCCAGTCGAGATCACGACTGCAGTTCAGCAATGCGGGAATAACGCATCCAGACTCACCATCGATATCAGAAAATGATATGGCTCCCTGAATTCCAGCGACCATCGACCCATTCTGATAATTGTAGCCCAGCTGCCCCCCGTAAATTCCGCCGTTCACATCATATGACGAGGACAGAAATGCAGCAATTGGTGCAGGCAGCGGGGGCTGTGAAATTTGTCCTTCCGTATCCCCGACGCCAAACCCTGCGTGGATGCCTACATACATACCCTGCCAACGATCACCTACCACTACGCTGTCTTTCAGGCTTCCGTCCCCGAAATCGGCCGCACTTGCTGATGTTGCGACGATGCTGCCTGCAACAACAAGCGCTGCAAACCATCTATTTCTTCGATCCAATGGCATATTACACTCCCGATTATCAACAGGTTCAAGGTTCGTGAAAAAGAGCGAGCGAGTTCGTTGTGCGCCCAAACTCATCTGTGGCGATCACTGCTCGATTCCAATGCGATGCTTAAGAGTAGCGCCCACATCCGCGCCTCTCTAATTAAATATACTCTTGTTCCCATTTTTTTATAAATGAAGGAAATTTGTTGTATAGCCACGACTTAGGCTTCTTGCTGTTGCGACGAGATCACATTTGACGTGCACAACACACATTACCTATGAGAAGTATTTCATAAGTCATCCTTATAGTTTTCAAACAAACGGCGAAATCACTTCCCAAACAAGTCAGGATACAACCCCTCCAATTCGTCGAGAATCTTGCAAACCATCGGACATTATTTTCCATATGAAAATCGATCACCTCGACAGCAGAAAACAAAAGTTCTCGCATGAGTGATATTGCCGTCAATATTTTCGAAACATTCGAAAACTACTTCACTCTCATCGGTCAAATTGCATAACCGGCTCCCACGCATTCAACAGCAAATTTTGCGCAACTCCCGCTTCAGAATCTTCCCATAGGAGCTTTTGGGGAGTTCGCTGAGCGACACGTAGCGCTTCGGGCGTTTGAAGCGTGCGATATGATCACGACAAAGCGCGTCGAGCTCGTCCTCCGGGATGGCGCACGCATTGTGCGTGACGACGAACGCAACAACTTCTTCGCCCCAATCCGGGTGCGGTGCCCCGACGACAGAAACTTCGGAAACGTCTGCGTGTTTCAAAAGGATTTCCTCGACTTCGCGCGGATAGATATTGGCGCCCCCAGAAATGATGAGATCCTTGGAGCGATCCATGAGGGTGAGAAAACCGTCCGCATCGCGCACACCAACATCGCCG
>CALHAX010000117.1 GCA_937931785.1 uncultured Hyphomicrobiaceae bacterium
TCGCACTGAAGAAGACACGAAAACCGCTGGCGGTATCATCATTCCGGATTCAGCAACTGAAAAGCCGCAGCAGGGCGAAATTGTCGCTGCAGGTCCTGGTTCCAAGGAAGACGGCAAGCTCGTCGCACTTGATGTCAAGGCGGGTGACAAGGTGCTGTTCGGCAAATGGTCCGGCACTGAAGTCAAGATCGACGGCGAAGAGCTGCTGATCATGAAAGAGTCCGACATCATGGGTGTGCTTGCATAAGGCACGATTGGCTGGTGTTCACGCCGGCTTTTTTGTTGCCCGATGCGAAGCGGTTGATCGCTCAGCCACACGCTACCCCCCAGGTTCAAACGTCAAACTCAGGAGCCCTCTGTTATGGCTAAAGACGTCAAATTTTCCTCCGACGTGCGCGACAAGATGCTGCGCGGCGTCGATATTCTTGCCAACGCTGTCAAGGTGACCCTCGGCCCTAAAGGCCGCAACGTCATTATCGACAAGTCGTTCGGCGCACCCCGCACAACGAAAGACGGTGTCACTGTCGCCAAGGAAATTGAACTCGAAGACAAGTTCGAAAACATGGGCGCACAGATGGTCCGCGAAGTTGCGTCCAAAACCAACGATGTCGCTGGTGACGGCACGACAACAGCGACGGTTCTTGCCCAGTCCATCGTTCGTGAAGGTCTGAAATCGGTTGCCGCGGGCATGAACCCGATGGATCTGAAGCGCGGTATCGACGCTGCGGTAACAGATGTTGTCAAAGCAATCACGTCCGCATCGAAGAAGGTCAAATCTTCCGAAGAGATTGCCCAGGTCGGCACAATCTCCTCGAACGGTGACAAGCTCATCGGTGGCCTGATTGCCGAAGCCATGCAACGCGTTGGCAACGAGGGCGTCATCACGGTTGAAGAAGCCAAGTCGCTCGAAACAGACCTCGACGTTGTCGAAGGCATGCAGTTCGATCGTGGATACCTCTCACCATACTTCATCACGAACGCAGACAAGATGATCACGGAACTCGACGATCCGTTCATCCTGATCCACGAGAAGAAGCTCTCGAACCTGCAGTCCATGCTGCCGATCCTCGAAGCTGTCGTGCAGTCCTCGCGTCCGCTGCTGATCATTGCAGAAGATGTAGAAGGCGAGGCGCTCGCAACGTTGGTCGTCAACAAACTGCGCGGCGGACTGAAAATCGCTGCAGTGAAAGCACCAGGCTTCGGCGATCGCCGCAAAGCGATGTTGCAGGATCTTGCAGTTCTCACTGGCGGTGAAGTTGTCTCCGAAGACCTCGGCATCAAACTCGAAAACGTGTCTCTCGACATGCTCGGAACAGCCAAGCGCGTTTCGATCACGAAAGACGAGACAACCGTTGTCGATGGCGCCGGCGCCAAGAAAGACATCGAAGCCCGCGTCCAGCAAATCAAGGCGCAGATCGAAGACACAACATCCGACTACGATCGTGAAAAGCTCCAGGAGCGTCTCGCGAAACTGGCTGGTGGTGTTGCTGTTCTCCGCGTCGGTGGCGCAACGGAAGTCGAAGTGAAAGAACGTAAGGACCGTGTCGACGACGCACTGAACGCAACACGCGCGGCTGTTGAAGAAGGCATCGTCTCTGGTGGTGGTGTTGCTCTGCTGAAAGCAGTCAACGCAATCAAGACCGTTGGCGAAAATGCCGATCAGGAAGCGGGCATCAACATCGTTCGTCGTGCGCTTCAGGCTCCAATCCGCCAGATTGCAGAAAACGCAGGCGTCGAAGGTTCGATCGTTGTGGGCAAAGTCATGGAAAAAGCGAAAGCATCCTACGGCTACGACGCTCAAAACGACGAATATGTCGACATGTTCGAAATGGGCATTATCGACCCGGCCAAAGTCGTGCGCACAGCACTTCAGGATGCAGCTTCCATCGCATCCCTGATGATCACGACGGAAGCAGGCGTTGCCGAAGCTCCTGCGAAACCAGGCGCCGGTGGTGCTCCAGGCGGCATGCCTGACATGGGCGGAATGGGCGGAATGGGCGGCATGATGTAAGCAGCGGGTTCCGCTCTCACATCAGCGCTCGACGCTATCGCTACGAATGAAGGCCGCCCCGGGAAACCGGGGCGGCTTTTTTAGCTTCTACTCACCCTAGACCCAACCCCCTTGCCACCGACACACGTCGGGCCTAGCCTTGGCTGCACAGCGGGACACCACTCCACCCCAAGGGAGACACGTCATGCGGTTCATCGGAAAACTTCTTATCGGTCTCATTGCGCTTGTTGGCATTCTTGCTGTTGTGGCGTTTGCATTACCGCGTGAGATAGAGGTGTCGCGCAGCGTTGTGGTTAATGCCCCGGCTGAAAAGATCTTCCCGCATATCAATGATCTCAGGAAAAACGGGGCATGGTCGCCGTGGGCGAAGATCGATCCGAAAACGACCTACGCCTACACAGGTCCGGAACAGGGCGTCGGCCAGCAGGTGACGTGGTCAAGCACGCATCGCGATGTCGGCTCGGGAACGCAGAAGATCGTGGAAAGTGTGGCCAACCGCCGTGTGGCCATGGATCTCGATTTTGGCGACATGGGCACTGCAAAGGCTGATTTCCAGCTAAAGGCGGAAGGTAATGGCACGCGTGTTACCTGGAACTTCGAGACGGATGCAGGAAACAATCCCATGATGCGCTGGATGGGGTTGATGATGGATACGTGGATCGGCAACAAATATGAAGAGGGTCTCGGCAATCTCAAGACGATCGCCGAGCAGGCCTGAACGCGCACCGCTTTGTTGATTTACCACCCCGGGTTGCGTCGCACGCAGGGAAAATATTTCTGCATACGTGCCACTGCAAAACTTCGAACAATTTGAATTAAATTCTGCCAGCCCTATTACCGGCACTGCAACTTTGCGTGTGTATGACGCAACGGTCCGAGGCGTTCTGCAAGCGCTTTCGGTATGATGCGCAGTTATTGGGGCAATGATGGCATGACCTTCCAGAATACATCAGAGCATTTCGATCTATCCGGTTCGCTTCGGCCGCGCCAGCGTGTCCTATCCTCAACGTATGCCGATGGTGCGTCTGAGCCTGATGCAAGCTCCCCGGCTACGATAATGGTTCAGACGCCAAATGGCGCAGCAATGACTGTACCGGTGTATCGACGACGCAAGCAAACAGAGCACCGCTGTGAGCAAGCGTCTGTTTCGCATATAACTTACGCACAGAAGACACGCTCCGTTCAAAAGCACACAGAACAGATCATCGCTCAGGGAATGCGATATTCGCAGCCGTTATGCCTTTATCCAGAGGGGGGCAAGGCACCTGCTGCAGCAGAACCAAACCGTTGATCGAGATAACATCCCAACGTCTATTTGTATGATGTTCCGTCTTCGAACTCGACCACTTCACCGTTCCAGGAACCGAAGTTGTCTTCGCGGCGTATTTCAGTCACCGCCCAGCCCTGAGCTTCATAGGCTATGCGAATCACATCCTCGCCAAGATGGCGGCTCTTACGCTCTTCGTCCTTGTAGTCTCCAACGACGTAACCGCTGTATGTTTCGTCACGAACAGTGCGCGTTCCCCATGCCTTGCGTCGCACCAACCCATAGTGTGTTTCCGGATCGTGAATACTGGTGTGAAGTTCAAGATCTTCAGCAGTCAGCCGTCCGATCGCGTTCAGCAAGTTATAGGTTGCGACACCCAGGTTTCGTTTGGTTCCAACGAGAGCAACCTCAGCGTTGAGCAATTCTTGTTCCGCGTCCAGCACATCAAGAATTGAACGTTGTCCGACATTTTCTTCAGCACGCACACCAGCCAAAGCGGTTCGGTTCGCACGCACCTGAATACGGTCAGATTTGAGTTGAGCAAACGCTGCACGTCTTGAAGACCAGGCTGCAATCACGTTCTGACGCGCGATGCGACGCTGGTTTTCGATCTGCTGGGCCAATTGCTCTCGGGTGCGTCGAGCCTGACGGATCTGCGAGTAGACACCGCCGCCTTGATAGAGCGGAACGTTAAGTCGTGCTACGAAACTCGCAGTCGCGGCGCGCGAAGTGAAGGCGGAAGTATCGTACCGGTCGGTGTAATCCGCCTCAAGATTGACTGTGGGGAGAAGTTGCCCGGTCAATTGATCCACGTTGCGCTGGGCTGCCAGTTCAAGAAATGCGGCCTGAACAACCAGAGGGTTTTCTTGCTGAGCCTGGGAAATGCCACTCGGTAGAGACACAGGGATATTGCGGGTCGGTAAGCCTGGTTCGCGTAAGACTCCGGGCATATGCCCCACGACCTGTTGATACGAGGCCTCACTGGTGCGCAAGTTGGATTTGGCAAGGTCAAGTGCAGAAACAGAACCTGCCCGGCGCGCTTCTGCCTGCGCCACATCCGTGCGCGATACGTCGCCAGCCCTGAAGCGTTCCTCTGTTGCCCTTTTTTCGCGTGACAGAACGCGAACATTATTTTCCTGAAGTCGAACCAATGCTCGATCACGCAACACATCTAGATAGGCCGTGACACCATTCAATAATATTGTCTGCTCAGTGTTACGGAGATTTTCCCGTGCTGCAAGGACGTTGGCTTCGGCCTGACGCAAAGCGTTGACCGTTTGAAAACCCTGAAAGACGTTCTGCGAAATCTGGATTGTATACCCGTGCGGCTTGGTAGATCCGTCCGAGAGTGAGCCACCAGTAATACCGCCGCCGCCAAGAGCGGTTTGTTCTGTGCTCAGATCCTGATGACCGGCATCAGCCGACAAGACAACCTGAGGACGAAAGCCGGCTCTGGCCTGAGAGACCGTTTCATCCGTTGCTTCGACGCCCTTGCGATCCGCCAAAAGTGCCGGGTTCGACCGATAAGCCGATGCAAGCGCTTGTTTAAGAGTTTCCGCGGCTTGAACCGTAGATCCAGAAATGACAATCGATGCGACAAGCACCGAGAATGATGTTTTAAATTTCTTTGCGCGCAACGCGCGCAAAATCGCAGATGGCTGAGTGGCCAGCATCGCACTTATCCTTTGAACCGAAACGCAACTGTGACTTGAATTGCACGGTCCTTTCAGGTGTACGCCTGCGCTTCACCACCAGGTAACATAACCGCAATCAGGAAACTGGACTGCTTTGGTTAAAGAATTCTTTAAGCTGACTGCGTTCATTGCGATGAGCCACCGCACACCAGAACGAAAAAAGCGCCGTACGATGTGCGCGGCGCCTTGGAATTTTTGTTTTGACCGCGTCGGTCTTGTTGACTGCATTCAGGCTACTTACAGGCATCCAGTTTTGACTGACGTTCGGCAAGCGACGCCTTCCATTTTTGTGGTGCAACTGCCTTGCAGTAGGTGATGTGTTTCTTGAGGTCTGTGGTCCAGAATTTACCTGTGAGATTGCACTTGCGCAGCTTGTTTTCCTGCTCTTGCTTTGCGGATGCCTGAGCGTAGACATTGCAGTTGTCGAGAAGTCCCGCAGAAGCTGTTGCTGCGCCCCATACACTCAAGATCACGGCAGCGGTGCTCAAACGTTTCATTGCGGATTTCATCTCGGTCTCTCTCCCGGTTCGTCTCTCGATCGGTTTCCGGCGCCTGAAGTCATGCGCACCCGATCAGCATGTCATCACTTGTAGCATTGGCAATATGAACTGGATCTGAATGTTGCGGATATGCACTGAAGGTGACGCCAATTGTAACCAATCGTTAACTAATCCACCCCCCAGGCGCCATGTCGCCATAACGTTAACACAGACGCGCTGGCGAGACGATCACCCCTTCGAAACCTGACAGACACACGAGATGTCGCGTATTCGTTTGGTCACTTTGGTCGCCAGGCTTCAACGCGGCGATCTTTTTTCGTCATGTGTGGTTCAGAGAGTACACAATACGCCTGTAGCGCATATTTTTGCGTGGAGTCGCAAGCCCCCCGCGTTCCCCGAGACGCCAGAATCTGGTTGAAGTGTGTCTTGTTGCGGCGCATCCCGTCCGCGATCGCGAAAGGGGACTCAAGTGGCACAGGCGCAGGTGATGCAGTCCGATCCTCTGGATAGCAGAAAGGGCCCTCCCACACTCGCCGAAGCGCAGAAAATTCTCGAAACGACGTTCGGTTATTCCGACTTCCGTCTTGAGCAGGCCGGCATCATCGATGCGGTGCTGAAGGGCGAAGATGTTCTGGCGCTCATGCCGACCGGGGGTGGCAAGTCACTCTGCTATCAGGTACCGGCCATCGCACGGCGCGGCACCGGGATCGTCATCTCGCCGTTGATCGCGTTGATGCAAGATCAGGTCGACGCGCTCGGGCAATTGGGTGTGAATGCGGCCTATCTGAATTCAACGCTCGAGCCTTGGGCCCAGCGAGAAGTCGAAGATCAGCTTTTTCGTGGCGAGCTGGAAATGCTCTATGTCGCACCGGAAAGGCTCACATCGGAACGTCTACTTGGGCTTCTCGATCACGCTGATATTGCGCTCTTTGCAATTGACGAAGCGCACTGCGTGTCCCAATGGGGGCACGATTTCCGCCCGGAGTATCGCCAGCTTTCCATTCTTGCAGAGCGTTTTCCGCATGTCCCCCGCATCGCACTGACCGCAACGGCAGACGAGCGCACGCGCGAAGAAATCGTTCAGCAGCTTTCGCTGACCGGCGCCCAAAAATTCGTCTCCAGCTTCGATCGTCCGAACATCCGGTATACGATTGCGGATGGCGGTGGTTCGCGCGAACGTCTCTGGAAGTTCCTGGAAGCCGAACACCCGAATGATGCAGGCATTATCTACTGCTTGTCACGCAAGAAGGTTGAGGATGTCGCCGACTGGTTGAGCAAGAAGGGGCGAAAGGCGTTGCCTTATCACGCCGGCCTGCCACCGCAGAAGCGCCAGAACCATCAGCAACGCTTTCTGCGCGAAGATGGCATGATCATCGTTGCCACGATTGCGTTCGGCATGGGCATCGACAAACCGGATGTCCGTTTCGTTGGCCATCTCAATCTGCCAAAGTCCATTGAGGCCTATTATCAGGAGACAGGGCGCGCCGGGCGTGACGGCGAACCCTCCAATGCCTGGATGTCATTCTCCATGCAGGACGTCGTTACGCAGCGGCAATGGATCGAGCAGTCCGAAGCAGGTGACGACCAGAAGTTCGTCGAGCGCAAGAAGCTGGAAGCCTTGCTTGGGCTGTGCGAACTGACCACCTGCCGTCGCCACGCTTTGCTACGGTACTTCGGTGAGTTTCCTGAAAAACCCTGCGGCAACTGTGACAATTGCCTGAACCCACCCAAAACCATTGACGGTACTGATCTGGCGCGCAAGGCGCTATCGGCCGTTTATCGGACGGGGCAACGCTTCGGCGCCGCCTATGTGATCGATGTTTTGCGTGGGACCGAAGACGAGCGAATCCACCGTAATGAACACGATCGTCTGTCTGTCTTCGGGATTGGCACGGATGTTCCGGCGACCGAGTGGAAAGGCCTGTTCCGTCAACTCAGCGTGCAGGGCTACATTTTTTCCGATGCGGAGCGTTTCAATGCGATCCGAATGACAGATAAATGCCGCGACTTGCTGCGCGGTGAGACCACGTTCCAGATGCGCGAAGCGCAAAAGGTCAAGGGATCAAAAACCAAGGGGTTACGCACCACATCAACTACGGTGACGTCGGATGACGTGCCGGTTTACGAGGCTCTTCGTGATCTCCGCCTGAAGCTATCGAAGTCCCAAAAGGTGCCTCCATATGTGATCTGTCACGACAAATCGTTAAAGGAAATGGCAGAGCAACGCCCGCGCACAGCAGCCGAACTACATGGGATTTCCGGGCTGGGTGACGCCAAGATCAAGCGTTACGGAGCAGCATTCCTGGAAACGATTGGTGGCGTGGCGGAGGGCGGCACGATGACAAAGGCAACTTCACCTCGCAGTCGTGGGAAACCGAGTGACGCCAACATCATGTCGTTGGCGCAAGGCGGGGCCGATGCCTCCCAGATCGCGCAAAATCTCGATTGCGGTATTGATGTGATTTACACGTGCCTTGCCACGGCAATTGAGCGCGGCGAAGTTGATGCGGCAGGTGCCCTCGGCCTTGATGACGCTATGATTGACGAAATCCATGGTGCATTCGAAGTCTGTGAAACTCTGGAGAATCAGGACATCAAACGCGCAATGCATCATCTGGGAGAAAAATACCCAGATGGCCTCCTGAGGTGCGTCCTCGCTGAATTGGCCTGACGTTGAAGCCCTCTGACCCTGTCACTGATTACCCCGAAAGATCCTGCGCCCGTTTTCGAGCAGCAGCCACGGCAGCCGACAGCAATGGCGGGAATCCGTATTCGTCATTCATGAGCACTTCGAGCGCAGCCGCAGTTGTGCCCCCGGGCGAGGTGACGTTCTCTCGCAGCGTTGCTGCCTCAAGTTCAGAGCGATGAAGCAACTCGCCGGCACCCGTAACGGTGGTGCGGGCCAATTCCATTGCAAGTTCAGCATCCAGTCCCTGTTTTACTCCCGCAGCAGCCAACGCTTCCACAAGATGGAAGATATAAGCCGGACCTGATCCGGATACACCGGTTACCGCATCAATCAGTGGTTCCTCGTAAACCCAGGCAACTTTTCCGACAGCAGCAAGCAGCGCGGTGCACAGTTCACGTTGCTTCACCGTGACTTCCGGTGTGGCAAACGCACCAGTAATGCCACGTCCCACAGCCGCAGGCGTGTTTGGCATCGCCCTTACGACTGCAGCATCTTCAGGAATGGTCTTGCGCAGACTGGCAACCGTGCGCCCTGCTGCAACGGACACAATGAGTGTATCGAGGCCAACATGCCGGGTAATCGACGGTAGAACGTTGTCCATAACCTGTGGCTTTACCGCAAGGATGATAACTTCAGGAGGTTCGGACAGGGTTTCGAATGACGACGCTGGTGCGATGGCGTAATTCGAAAGCAGGGTTGACATTTCAGGCGGGGGGGCCGGATCCTGTACCAGAACCTGTCCGGGTTCCAGCCCGTCTTCCAGCCATCCGGACAGCATGGCGCCACCCATTTTTCCAGCGCCAACCAGCAATAACGTCCCTTGAAGATTCTCAATCATCTGACACGCTCTCCTGAACATTTCCATTTTGATTGGAAACACGTCGGATCAGCAAGCGATTTCAAACCTGCACGTCAAGTCACAATCGCAATGTGACGATATTTTAGAGGTGTGGACTATTCTGGACGAAAATATGTCGCCTTACGCGTGCCCTTCAGTCTCAAACATCGTGCTTGCAAGTGCTTCCTTGGCATCGCGTCCGGCCCAGACAACAAACTGGAACGCCTGATAGTAACGTTCGCAAGCTTCCAGAGCAGCGTGTAACAGCGCTTCGCATTGTGCCGATGACGCCGCGGTCTCGTTCAGCATCAGGCCATGTCGGTACATGATCAGGCCTTCGTGCGTCCATAAATCGAAGTGTCCGAGCCACAGTTGCTCGTTGATCTGCGCAAGGAGACGATAAACTTCGCTCATACGGGCATCAGGCACTTTGAAATCAAAAGCGCAGGCAATGTGGAGTGTTTCGAGATCTGTACGCCAGTTGAGTGAAATCTGATAGTCGGCCCAGTTTCCGGCAACAGACAGCGTGAGCTCATCTTCGCCGGAGCGGTCGAACGACCAGTCTTGCCCATTGGCAATCTGTTCCATGAGGTCGACGGGGTTCTGTTCGGTAAGCAAGTAACTCAGATCAGCGGTGGCCATGCGGTCCTCGATTATTGTTCCGTTCAATCCTGTCTTTCGGACTGATCGATTGGTCTTTGCCGTCAACCCAAGAACTACGCAGTGTGGCCACCCGTTCTGCGCGATCATCATGCGATTGCACTGCGCGGTAGCTCAACCTGATGTGAGGACGTAATCGTAGCGAGTCATGAGTCGCAATGGCGGCTCCGGGTTGTCCACGCCAAAACGGGCAGACCGGAATCTGCTACGTCTGATTACATGGGGAGAGAGTCAAATGAGTCACAGTATGTGGGTTGCACAACCGTTTGTTTTACACGCAGAAACACCTGTTTGACGGTGTGCAAGTGCAACCTGTCCAATTGGAGCGCGGCTCTGAACTCACGTGTTTGAAGAGAGGTTCAAATGAGCCTCAAGTGCTGAGATCCGTTCTGCCAGGCGATCATTTTCTTCCCTGGCACGTTGTGCCATAGCCTTCACCGCTTCGAACTCTTCACGTTGCACCACGTCCATATCCCGGAGCATACGCTCGCCCTGGCTTCGCATTACGGTTTCCACTTCACGACGGGCGCCATCGGCGACACCGGCAGCATCCGTCATAAGCTTGGCAAACTCGTCGAGCAGGCGATTGGACGTCTGGGGCATGACAACAGTCCAGATTGAGTTGTGGCAGATCACGTAGATATGAATGAACAAGGCCCAGCCTGCAACGAGACGCACCATCGCAGGTCGCACGCAAGCTTGACTTTCCCCCCCGGCGTGAAAAGAACGTGCGCATCACTGCATGCCTCGCACAATTCAAGCGCCAGACGTGCAGACACGCTCTTGAGGAACCAGTCCATGCTATTGATTGGGACGTTGACGGCCCACATCGCATCGTTTGCGGCGGTGCTACCTTATCCGCAGATCGACCCGATCGCCTTGCAGATAGGTCCAATCGCGCTGCGCTGGTATGGCCTCGCTTACATGACAGGGTTGTTGTTGGGTTGGCTGGCCTTGAAACGCCTTCTGGCAGACGTACGCCTGTGGGACGGAGCACCGCCGCTTGATGCGGAAGAAGCTGACAATCTTCTGCTCTGGATGACCCTCAGCGTCGTCATTGGCGGACGGCTGGGGTTCGTATTTCTCTATGAGCCCGGTTACTTCCTGCAAAACCCACTCGATGCCTTCAAGTTATGGCAAGGCGGCATGGCGTTCCATGGCGGGGTAATTGGTGTGGCCATCGCCATTTTCGTGTTCGCATGGACCCGCGGCGTTAATCCATTAACCGTTGGCGATCTGGTCGCTGCAGTTACACCGATCGGACTCTTCTTTGGTCGTCTCGCGAACTTCATCAACGCTGAAGTCGTGGGGCGGGTGAGTGATGTGCCCTGGGCAATGGTCTTTCCACCACCGGATGGTGGACCAGAACCTCGACATCCAAGCCAGCTTTACGAGGCATTTCTCGAAGGCATCGTCCTTTTCCTCGTATTACGCTACTGCACGCACAATCTGCGAGCGCTGCGTTGGCCGGGTTACATCGCCGGGTTGTTCCTGGTCGGATACGCGGTTGCACGCATTTTTGTCGAATTCTTCCGAGAGTACGATCCGACGCAATATTTCACGTTCAGTCCCTACCTGACGAGCGGCATGGTTTATTCCATTCCAATGCTCATCATCGGGCTCCTGTTGATGAAGTCGGCGCGGTTTCGCGGTGAGACGGCGCTGCTTGACCGCAAGTGAGTGACGCAACGCTTATGGATGAACTGGTGCGTGCCATTCGTGCCAACGGCCCAATGATGGGCGCTCAGTACATGGAGCATTGTCTCGCGCATCCAGAGCACGGGTATTATCGCCGGGCAGAAGCGATCGGGGCGCAGGGCGACTTTGTCACGTCACCGGAAATCAACCAGATCTTTGGCGAGTTGATCGGAATATGGGTTGCAGCCACATGGCAGCAGATGGGAGAGCCCGACACGTTCCAGCTGGTAGAGCTCGGGCCGGGGCGGGGCACGATGATGGGCGACGTGTTGCGGGCACTGCGCGTGGTTCCGGGGTTGGAAGCGCGCGCAAATTCCACCCTGGTCGAAATCAGCCCGCATCTTCGAAGTGTCCAGCGCAAAACGTTGGCGGACGTGCCGAATGATGTGCGTTGGCTCGCCTCGTTGCAGGACGTTGTTACATCGACCGAGCCAATGCCAACAATCATTCTGGCCAACGAGTTTTTCGACGCACTTCCCGTCACACAGTTTGTCCGTCGCGATGCTGAGTGGCGAGAACGTGCCGTCGATCTTGATGAAAACAATCAGCTCGCATTTGTCGATGGGCCGTCATCGCAGATCCAGCACGATCTCCCGCACGCGAAGAACGGTGATATTTTCGAGACACGCGGACCGGCCTATCGCGAGGGAGATCCGTCCCTGCAAACAACGCTGGCGACATTGGCAGCCTCTCGTCCAACAGTACTGTTGGCGATCGATTACGGCTACGAAGGCCCGACCCTTGGTGATACCTTGCAGGCTATGCGTGCTCATGAATATGCAGATGTTTTGAATGCGCCCGGCGAACAGGATTTGACGGCCCACGTCGATTTTATTGAGCTGGCGAGTATCTGTGCCGAGGCTGGCCTGCAAACGGACGGATTGCTCACCCAGGCTGCATTTCTCGCGGGCCTCGGTTTCGACGCACGTCTCGAACGTTTGCTTGCCAGCAAGGAAGCCAGGCAGGTCAATGCGATTGAAACCGCAGCCCACCGTCTGGTCGCTGAACCGGGGATGGGTAATCATTTCCGTGTATTGGGCGCACGCAGCGCAGCGTTGCCCCCTCTTATTCCGTTCCCCGCGCCTTCGTTGATGTCCCGTTGATGCCAAGACCGAATGAGGGCATCGTGCCCGCGTAGGTCTTCCATCGACTAAGCTGCCGGGCGAACCGCATGACCGAAACAATCGATATCACAGCAGAATTTCTGACCAGCGACACTCTGTCGGCATTGCCGGGCATCAGCCACGGTTTCTTCACCCGCAACGGCGGTATGTCGGACGGGATTTACGCAACACTGAATTGCGGTCTTGGGTCTGACGACGACCGCTCGACGGTCGGGCACAACCGCCAGCGTGTTGCCGAAGCTCTGACTGGTGAGCCGGATACAGACATCCCGCTGATTTCTCCCTATCAGGTGCACGGCACCAACATCATCCGTATCGGAACCAATCGCACAGAGCTCCCGGAGGCTGACGGGATCGTCACAACCGAGCGTGGCATCGCCATAGGGGTGCTCTCAGCGGACTGTGGCCCGGTCCTCTTTGCCGATCAAGCAAACGGAGTCATCGCTGCTGCCCACGCCGGATGGAAGGGCGCAGTGTCTGGCGTGCTCGAATCCACGGTTGTTGCCATGGAAGAAGCAGGCGCTCAGCGCGAATCCATACATGCAGTGCTCGGACCGTGTATTTCCGGGGCTTCCTACGAAGTTGGATCGGAATTCCGCGACACTGTGGTGAATTTGGATCCGATATACGCCAGTTTTTTCAACATACCTGACGGCAGGAACCGTGAGCATTTTGATCTACCGGGCTTCATTGAAGCCCGCCTGAACATCCTGAATCTGGCTTCAGTCGACGTGTTGAGACGCTGCACCTACCTTGAGAAGGGCCGGTTTTTCAGCTACCGCCGCGCAACCCATATGGAAGAACCCGATTACGGTCGCCAAATATCCGCCATTCTTCTTCCGTAGGTTTTCCACGGCACGGATGCGTTTGTTGACAGGTTAATATGCGCATTTCCCCAACCGCATGTGTCACCGCTGGTGTCTCCAGCGATTCGGCTTTACGCAGAGTTCAGTACGAAGTTGCGTGAGTAATGCGCGCTATGCGTCTAAACTCTGGTTTACTCGTTGATTTTATGATGTAATTCAGACGACGTCGTTCGCATGAGAGTTGTAGCGGGGTTTGTTACTGGGGGATGTCTGTGATGACAGACGTACAAAATTTAATTCGTGAACGTAGCTTCTATGCACGTTCTAAACTATTGGCAGTCGTTGGAGCCCTTGCTCTTGCGACGGCAGGATGTGGAACGTCATCCAATATTCTGGACAGTCTGGGATCAGGCGTGGGCACGCCTAGTGCGCCGGTAGCCGCAACTGTGCCAGCCCGGCCAACAAAGAGAAATGTTGCGTTTGCTCCTCTTATTGGTGCGCCAGCCAACGTTTCACAACAACTGTCCACCAGCATCACCAACGCTGTCGAGAGACAGAACGTGCCAGTGATCAAGGGTGGAGGAAAATCAGACTATACGGTGCGCGGCTATGTCGTTGCGGCGCCGGATCAGGCTGGGACAAAACTTTCCTACATCTGGGACGTTACAGACCCATCCGGGAAGCGCGCGCATCGCATCACCGGCGAAGAGTTCGTGAAAGGCAAGGCGAGTTCTGATCCATGGGCGAACGTCAGCCCCGCTGTGATTGACGGCATTGCCAACAAGACCGCAACTCAGCTCGCAGCATGGGTACCACCGATCAATCCTGGCGGCGCGGCGGCCTCTGGCATCGGCGGCCCTGCTGTTCCGAACGCTGGTGTTTCACCGGTTCCTTTGACGGCATCCGCCACAGCGCCGACAACTGGCAGCGCTCTCAACCAGGCCTCTGTCACAACAGCGAGCGTTGGAGGAAAACCACTTCAGGTACTGGCAATGGTCCCCCCTGTAGTTGGTGCGCCGGGTGATGGGCAACAGGCTTTGGCTGCAGCGCTGAAGCGCAATCTCTCGTCACGCGGCATCGCTCTGACAACCAAACCTTCCCTGCAAACTTATACGGTCAAAGGGAATGTCGCGATGGGGCAGGCTGTAGGTGGCAAACAGGATATCGAAATCAAGTGGCTCGTTCTTGATCCGAAAGGTCAGAAGGTTGGAACGGTCGCGCAGAAGAATAAAATCCCTCAAGGCTCTCTGAACGGCAAATGGGGCAAGACTGCAGATGCTGCGGCTTCAGCTGCGGGCCAAGGGGTTGCCAAACTTCTACCCAAGACAATCAAGGTAAACTGAGGATGCTCCACGGCGATGCCAAGGCGTCGCCTGAAAAACATACTCCACAGACTGAACTGCAAATGGCGTTTCCTTTTTATGGAAACGCCATTGTTGCTTTTGGGCCAATCGAAGCCCCATCAACACATTCCATCACGCGCGGGCGACCCACAGTTTACAGTGCCGGGCCGTCTTGTTATGACGCGCGCGTCCAGGCCCGTCACGAATCTGTCATTATGTGCAGACGGCTGACAGCGCCGACCACCGCGCGCGAGGGAGCGGCTCTATGAAGCTGGTTGCGGGAAACAGTAATCGTCCACTCGCGGAAGCGATTGCGACCTGTCTCAATATGTCACTCACGAAATGCGTGGTCCGGCGCTTCGCCGACCAGGAAGTCTTCGTCGAGGTGCAGGAAAACGTACGCGGCGAGGATATTTTCATCATTCAGTCCACGTCTTTCCCCGCAAATGATCACTTGATGGAACTTCTGATCCTGATCGATGCGTTGAAACGGGCTTCGGCGGGCAGGATCACGGCGGTGTTGCCGTACTACGGGTACGCGCGTCAGGATCGCAAGCCGGGACCGCGCACGCCAATCTCGGCGAAGGTTGTTGCCAACATGATCGAACGCGCCGGTGCCGACCGGGTTTTGACGCTTGATCTGCATGCGGCGCAAATCCAGGGTTTCTTCGATATTCCAACTGATAACCTTTTTGCAGCACCAGTCATCGGTCGCGACATCAAGGAAAATTTCGAACTCGATAACTTGACCGTCGTATCACCGGATGTCGGCGGCGTTGTTCGGGCGCGCGGACTCGCCAAACGCATTGGCGCTTCGCTTGCGATTGTCGACAAACGTCGCGAGAAAGCCGGTGAAAGCGAAGTCATGAATGTCATTGGTGATGTTGATGGCACACGCTGTATTCTCGTGGATGACATTGTCGACAGCGGCGGCACCCTCTGCAACGCAGCGGAGGCGCTTCTCGAGCAGGGCGCAACGGAAGTCACGAGTTACATCACGCATGGTGTGCTGTCTGGCGGTGCCGTGAAACGGATCGCAGCGTCGAAGCTGAATCCACTGATCATCACCGACAGCATTCAGCCAACAGACGAGGTGCGAAATGCCAAGAACATTCGCGTCCTCTCTATTGCCCCCCTCATAGGTGAGGCGATACGGCGAACAGCAAAAGAAGAAAGCGTCTCAAGTTTGTTCCACTAAGGTGTGTTAGACTTAAATAGAGACGCCGCGATGTCAGTGGAACGACCTGGACCGTCGCATCATGATTCCATTTGAACCAGACGCGCTATGAATCGTGTCAGGTTCAGGAAGACACGCTTTCGCCGGGACGGCAGTAACAATTCTGGGGAAATGACCGGGCGCTACATGGATCGGGTACAGCTTCGAACCGTTGGGAAGAAAGATTGATTGATTTCGGCGACGCGGGCAGAGCCGATTTTAGGAATAAATTCCTTCCGTACTGATGTGACGCTTGCGGTAATCCGTGCTTCCTGGAAAAACGTTCGTTCCTTTCCAACGCCACTGTGCAACTTGGCAACATATCTGAATTCGTCGCCGGTCTTCAATTCGTCTTCAACGTTTGCAACCAGGCATTCGCAGTACGCGGGGCCGCGTCCCAGTCTCCCGTTGATGTATCGGTTTCGGGTAACTTGAGCGCATTGACTGACAAGGAACGATTTCCCGGCCGCCAATCTGTCCTCAGGCGTGATGTTCATTTCGATGAATGGGCTAACAACCGCACCGAGAAGTGACAATCCGCCAAAGCCAAACAAAAACAACTTGCCAATGCCCATAACCAGATACTCCAACACAACGAGATGGTCTGAGCATTGCAGAATTTGTTAAATTTAGAGTTATCAATGAGCGTTGAAACTTTTATAACGCAATCGTTTTCATTCACAATCGCGGACAGGGGAGGATTATACCCCGCCCGATTGATTGTGGATCCCGCCTACCGTGCCAGCGCCTTCGCCAAACGAACGAGGCTGACAAATTCACTCCTGTAACCGAAGCGATCATCGTCACGTGCGCTTGTTGCGAGATCGGCGATCTGCTCGTAGCTGAAGTCCCCGAGTTGGTTCGATCCGCGGAGTTTTTCGGCAAAAGCCGCGACGCTTGCAGCAAAACGGATCTCGGTCGATGCTTGCGCGATGCTGGCAACTTCAAGGTCTTTCGTGACGGGCAAGCTGACCAGTTTCGAGGTGTCTTCCTTTGGCAGCTTGTAGCGTAGCTTCAGGAAGGCATATTCTGAGATATTGCCGCCTGCGACTGCTGGCGCAACGCGTTCTTCTGCTTTCGCTGATTGATATCGCAGCGGGTCGACGCTCTGCCGTTTCGCACCGACTGGAGTGATCTCGTAGATCGCTGTTACCGTGTGTCCGGAACCAATATCGCCAGCATCCACCTTGTCATTGTTGAAATCCTCGTTCTTCAGGGCACGGGTTTCATAACCGATCAGGCGATATTCAGACACCACGGTGGGGTTGAACTCGATCTGGATTTTTACATCCTTGGCAATCGGGAACAGCGTCGAACCGGCTTCCTCGACCAACACCTTCTGCGCTTCGCGAAGGCTGTCGATATAGGCGGCGTTGCCATTGCCGTTCTGCGCCAGCGTCTGCATCAGCGCATCATTGTAGTTGCCGGCACCGAAACCGAGGATGGAAAGAAACACACCTGTCTTGCGCTTGTGAGCGATGTAGTCCTTCAATTGTTCGCGATCGACGATCCCGACGTTAAAATCGCCATCTGTCGCTAGGATGACGCGGTTTACCCCGTCCTTGTCGAAGTTTTTCTCTGCCAACGCGTACGCTTGGCGGATACCTTGCCCACCCGCTGTCGAACCACCGGAGCGAAGGTTGTCCAGTGCGCCAAGGATTTTGCGTTTGTCCGTGACTTTCGTTGGTTCGAGAACCGTTCCTGCGCGCCCGGCATAGGTGACAATCGAAACCGTATCTTCCGGCTCCAGCTTGTCGACCAACAGACGAAACGCGCTTTTCAGTAGCGGCAGTTTGTCTGGCGCATTCATTGAGCCAGACACGTCCAGCAGGAATACCAGGTTCGAACGTGGTTTTTGCTCCTGTACGATGTCATACCCCTTGATCCCTATGTGAATCAGCTTGGTGTCAGGGTTCCAGGGGGTCGGATACACACCTGCTGTCGCGCGGAATGGCACGGCTGCGTTTTCAGGGCGCGGATAATTGTAGTTGAAATAATTGACCATCTCCTCGGTGCGCACGGCATTACGCTGCGGTAACCGGCCTTGCTGGATCAACTTGCGGGCAAAGGCGTAGGACGACGTGTCCACATCGATTGAGAACGTGGATACCGGATCCTGCGACACTTGCTTGACCGGATTGCTCTCAAAGTCTGCGAACTGATCACGGTTCTGTTCCGGGATGATCAGCGGTTTCTGGTCGTGAAAAATACCAGTTGCAACACGTTTTTCCTCACGTCTCTTGCCCCTTCGATAGGTCTTCGGGCGATTGATCCCATCCAGGCGTTCAATCGTTGCGAGCTTTGCTGTCCGCCTTGCGGCACGTTGTTTCAGGGCATCTGTGACCAGCGCGGTTGAAACGTCCTGGCCCGCAGGTTTGGCATCACCATCCATTGGCGTGGCAAAATCGAGTATTCCGCCAGTCGTGTTTTCGCGTTTCTTCGCCGGCGCAGAGCCTGACGTGCTGAACGTGTTCAGAACTCCCGTCACGTTCTGTAGTGGCGGCGTTGTCTGTTCGCGCACGACGTTGAAGGCAACAGGTACAGCAATCGCGCAAACAACGGCGACACCGACAAAGGCTTGATGTTTCATGGTCCAATCCAATGCATGAGTGAGGGCATTGGAGATGAGACGCAACGGGTTCATCGATCCTTGGGTCGCCGCAGACACTTTTTCATCTTTCGTCGCCTCGAACGCCTGCAATCCTGCGCGCAATGCGGCATCACGCACAGCCGGGCGTGGCAGTGGCGCTTCGACGCCCTTCAGAATTTTGAGGTCATTATCGTCCATAACAGTACCTCAGAGGAGCTCCTTCAGTTTTTTCTTCGCTTCGTGGATGTGCCACGACACAGTGCTTTCCGCACAATCCATGATCTTCGCGGCGGCGCCATGCGACAGGTCCTCGGCAAAGACCAACAGCATGGCGTCGCGCTGTTTCTCGGGCAGCTTCCGTACCGCCTGCCAGAGCTGCTCATGCACCAGATTCGTCTCCTGATCCGGCTCGATCGCATCCGGTGTCACCAGCGCCATGGCGGCGGTACGCTCGATCCGGGTCGTCCGCGCCCGCTGAAAATCCCGCACTGCGTTCAACGTCACACGGTAGAGCCAACTCGTGAATGCCGCATCGCCTTTGTAGCTATGGATCGCCTGCCCAAGCTTCACGCAAACATCCTGCGCCACGTCCTCGGCGTCTGCCTCGGCTCCGCACCACTTGTAAGCCACCCGGAAAATGAAATCGTAGTGCCGTTCCAACAGGCGCGCGAACGCAGCGCCTTCGCCGGACGCCGCACGTTCAATCAGCCACTGGTCGCTCTGGTCATCCATCATGATACGTCTATAGGACGCGCCTCCCGATCACTTCCTTGGAAGATGCAGGCGATTTTTTGATTTTTTCAGTGAAATCATGGTCTTCAGCCCTCAAATCGCACCATCACAGGCGTTGCAACCGAATTCCGATGGGCGTATATAGCGCCCCAGCAGCTCATCCTGACACCCTTGGAGGCACTTGAGCGGCAAAATCGGGGCTCCGCGAAGGCGCGGCGGCCCTTTTTCTTGTTTTGGAGACAGAGACTATGGCTGACGTTCTTGAACTGAATGCCGAGGTCCGCGAACGTGTCGGCAAGGGGGCCGCACGTGCCATCCGTCGTGACGGACGCGTACCCGGTGTAATTTACGGCGACAAACAGGCGCCGGAAGCGATCACCCTGAATTATCGTGACGTGTCGAAGCAGCACCAGACAGGTAACTTCCTGTCGACGGTCTACAGCGTAACCCTCAACGGGAAACCGAACCAGGTGATCCCGAAGGACGTTCAGCTCGATCCCGTGCGCGACACGATCCTGCATGTCGATTTTCTGCGCCTCGCGAAAGGCGCTGAAGTAACTGTCGAAGTGTCTGTGAACTTCATAAACGAAGATGAATGCCCCGGCCTTAAACGCGGTGGCTCTTTGAACGTCGTTCGTCACACAGTCGAAGTGAACTGTCCGGCAACATCGATTCCGGAAGAATTCGAAGTTGATCTAACGGGCCTTGAAATCGGTGATTCGATCCACATTTCGAACGTGAAGCTGCCTGAGAAAGTCACGCCAACCATCACAGACCGTGACTTCACGATCGCCACGATCACAGGTGCGATTGCCGAAGAGCCGGAAGCGACAGATGCTGAAGCCGTCGAAGCGGACGGTGTTCCGACTGAAGGCGACGAAAAGAAAGAAGACTAATCTGCAAGAGACCGAAGAGGTTCACAGCACCTCTTCGGTCAATCGCAGATTACGACGACACTGCTTGAGCGAAGGGGGCATGCCTCCTTTGCTTACCTCATCGTCGGGAGGCCCTCACGTGAAACTCTTCATCGGCCTCGGCAATCCAGGCAATCAGTATGCCGGGCATCGGCATAATGTCGGCTTCATGGCGGTTGAAGAAATTGCACGGCGTCATGATTTTGGTCCTTGGCGCAAGAAGTTTCAGGCCGAGGTTTCCGAAGGTGCGCTCGATGGCGAAAAGACACTTCTGATCAAGCCACAAACCTATATGAACGAGTCTGGACGCTCGATTGGCCAGGCCATGCAGTTTTTCAAACTTGAGCCTTCCGATGTCGTCGTATTCCACGACGAACTTGATCTTGCGCCTGGAAAACTCAAGGTCAAGACGGGGGGCGGCGCAGCAGGACACAACGGGTTGCGGTCCACGACCCAACAGATTGGTGCTGACTTCGTACGGGTGCGAATTGGGATCGGGCATCCGGGACACAAGGACAAGGTACATCACCATGTTCTGGGCGATTTCGCAAAGTCGGACCACAAGTGGCTTGAACCGTTACTGGACGAGATGGCGCGTGCATCCGGGCATCTCGCGAAAGGTGACGCCGCACGTTTCATGACCGAAGTGGCCCGCAACCGTCCGCAGGAAAAAAAACCTGCAGCAGCAAAACAACCTGCTGCGGAAAAGCCAATCGAAGCCGCATCACCAAAGGTCAAACTGGAACGCAAGCTTGGTAAATGGGATTTTGCAGGAAAATTTTCCGGTCTTGAAGGTCCGATGGCAGACAAACTCAAGGGGTTCGTCAAACGCAGCGATACCCCTGACGACAAGGATTGAGAGAGAAAAATGGGATTCAAGTGCGGGATTGTTGGTCTGCCGAACGTCGGCAAGTCCACGCTGTTCAATGCGTTGACCAAAACTGCTGCAGCAGAAGCGGCGAACTATCCGTTTTGCACCATCGAGCCGAATGTCGGTGATGTACCGGTGCCAGACGTGCGCCTCGACAAATTGGCAGCGATTGCGCAATCCAAGCAGATCTTGCCAACGCGCCTGACGTTCGTCGACATCGCCGGTTTGGTGAAGGGCGCATCCAAGGGCGAAGGGCTCGGTAATCAGTTCCTCGGAAACATTCGCGAAGTAGACGCTGTCGCCTATGTCGTTCGCTGCTTCGAAGATGATGACATCACTCACGTCGAGGGGCGTATCGATCCGATCGCCGACGCCGAAACCGTTGAAACCGAACTGATGCTGGCGGATCTTGAGAGCCTCGAAAAGCGCAAGCCAACGCTAGAGAAAAAAGCCAAGGCAGCAGACGCATCCGGCAAGGAAGCCAAAGCAACGCTCGCCCTCATTGATCGCGTTCTTGTGGTTCTTGAAGAGGGAAAACCGGCGCGCCAGACCGAGGTCGCCAAGGAGGAACGTGGTCTGTTCCAGCAGCTCCAGTTGCTCACCGCCAAACCCGTTCTCTACGTCTGCAATGTAGACGAAACCTCCGCCGGAACCGGCAATGCCTTCTCCGACAAGGTCGCCGAACAGGCTGCGAAGGAAGGCGCAGGTTCCGTCGTGATTTCAGCCAAGATCGAAGCAGAACTCGCTAGCCTTGATGATGACGAACAAGGTGAGTTTCTTTCTGAGCTCGGCCTGGAAGAGCCCGGCTTGAACCGGTTGATCCGCGCAGGCTACGACCTTCTCGACCTGATCACATATTTTACCGTCGGTCCCAAGGAAGCCCGCGCCTGGACCATTCGTGAGGGCACGTCAGCCCCGAAGGCCGCCGGCGTCATCCACACGGATTTCGAGAAAGGTTTCATTCGTGCTGAAACCATCGACTACGATGCGTTTGTAACGCTTGGTGGTGAGAACGCGTGCAAGGATGCCGGGAAGATGCGTCTTGAAGGCAAGGACTATGTTGTGGCCGACGGCGATGTCATGCACTTCCGATTTGCGAACTGAACCACGGAACGCCACCGGAATTGAATCGCTACTTCCTTTGCGTAACGAGGCCTGCTGTTGAAATCGCGCCGTGAAACTCTGCGGCATGTGTAAAGACAGCCTGACCAGATGAACGTGGCGCAGCAGCCTCAACCTCGTCCTTTGTAATTTTTTCGGGCACCTGTGGGCTCGCTGGACGCTTTTTCGTGGGCATATCCGACACAACCATCGGTGTCAGTTCTGAAGCAACCGCCTTGCAGACATCGGACTTGTTGAGATCAAGAAACAGTTTCGTGGCCGCTTCGTTGGGATGGAACGGATCCTTCACCCTGCCAGACTTCTTGCGGCGAAAATACTTCGCCTTGCCCTGAATGCCGGCAACAGCCTTCGGTTTGAACGCAGAGACAAAAGTGCACCGATTACCATGTGCGGCGAATGCCTTGCGCAGATTGATCTCTGCCTGAGTCCGCATCTTGTTGCGTCGCGGGGTGTGAATTGGGGTGGTTGTCATGAAGACGCATTTCTGGTGCATCGGCAATTGCCTGACCAGTCGTTTGACATCACTTGCCGCCGCGTCCGAGTCCTCTACCAGTCGCTTGGCCCCATTGCCGATCAGATAAAAGAAGACGAGCTCAGGCGTGTAGTAGTCATCACGAAGCATCGCCTGTAGCGGAGTTTTTCCGCGCTTGCAAAACTGGTATTTCTGTCCCTCACCAATCTGGTAGTACAGCCGCTTCGGGGTGCTGTTATGACCCCACACGCTTGAATTCACGCCCCATGTCTTGTCCTTCACGCACATGCTGTTCCATGCTCGGCCATGTGTCGTCACCCACGATTGCAAGGATGTCGAGCGTGTTCCGAGCATCGTTGTGCGCATTTTCGAGATGCGAGCCAACGTCGCCTTGTCATCAACGTGGCGTTCGCAATGGCGATCGAAGTTCGTGAAAAAGTCGAGCATCAGCTTGCCTGAGCCAAACGATAGCTGGGAGTCGCCAAGCACCAGAATGTCTGGCGAAATAAATTGTTTCGCTTTGGCCGCCGCCGCGTTGGCATTTGAAGAAATGCCAAGCAATGCAAGCACAACCGCGATGGCTCGCGCGCAGCGAAGCCAGAAAACAGAACCTGACGAGTCATCTTCAATCATTGTGAAGTAATCAACTTTCCAGGCGCAGAGGTCAAATACGAGGCAAACAAAAGGGTAAATGCGATGGTTGAACAAAGCCTTGCCATGCAAAAATGTTCACAACCTTGTGTCTTGTTTTCCATAGCATTCATCTTCAGTTCAGCGGCAATCTGACATTTATTTGTATGGTCACAGCAAGGTTTTTGCGTTGATAATATTTATAACAATTCGGATCGATAAGCTTCTGGAGGCGTGAGAGATGAAAAATGCAAGGTTGACACGTCGCGCCGCGATGGTCGGGCTCCTGGCGAGCGGGGCTGCATTGGCGGTCGTGCCATCTGCTCTTGCTGGCAAGGCGCGATACTACACCGGTCTTGTCCGTGGTACGGCAATTGGTGGGTATGATCCTGTTTCCTACTTTACCGAGAGCAAGGCAGTGCGGGGCAAAAAAGAGTTTGAGGCAGAATGGGATAATGTCAAATGGCGGTTTTCCTCTGCGGAAAATCGTGATGCCTTTCTCGCTTCGCCACAGAAATTTGCGCCAAAGTACGGCGGATATTGTGCCTATGCAGTTGCCAATGGAACCACAGCCAAAGGCGATCCGCGACATTGGAAAATCGTCAATGAAAAACTCTATTTGAACTACAATCGCAGCATCAAGCGGACGTGGGAAAACAAACAGAGCTACTACATCAAAGCTGGCAACAAGAAGTGGCCGGGCCTAACCAACTAGAGTCTGTCCGGTTTTGTTTGCCTCATACAATCCAAATTGACAAGGCGGCCTCACTCGGCCGCCTTTTTCTTTGTCTGAGTTCTTGGCGTGCGATAGTCGGCAAATCGGTCGAGCACATCCCGCATCGCACGATCACTCAAAATCTTCAGAGCCCCTGCCTGACGCGCCGCGATGTATTGTGCAGCGAGCGTTTCGACCTCTTGAGCCAACTCGAACGCCTCTGTGAGCGATTTCCCAATGGCCACCTGACCATGATTGGCGAGCAAGCAGGCGTTTCGGCTCTTCAATCCCTTCGCCACATGGCGCGCAAGAGTTTCAGTTCCGAACAACGCATAGGGGACGACCGGAATATCAACTCCTCCCGCAATGGCCACCATGTAGTGAAAGGCCGGGATCGGTTTGCCAGCACAGGCCAACGCTGTGGCGTTGAGTGAGTGCGTGTGAACGATTGCATCACAGTCAGGACGTGTTTTCAGCGCGGCCAGGTGGAAGCGCCACTCACTGGATGGTTTTTGCACAGGATCGACAGGCTCTCCGCATGCATCGGTGCGCACGATATCTGCAGGCGTCATGTCTGCGTATGGCATGGCAGATGGCGTAATCAACATCCCATCTTGCCAGCGCATAGAGACATTTCCTGACAACCCTGGCGAAAGTCCACTGGACGACACAGCGCGCGCTGTGTCGAGAACGGCCTTGCGTGTCGAACGCTCGCTTCGTGACGTCATGGAGAGACAGCCGTGCCGTTGCGTTCCGGATACAAACCAAGCAATCCTTCGGTGGTTGCCTCACATAACCCGCGCTCCGTGATGAGCGCCGTCACAAGGCGTCCGGGCGTCACGTCAAACGCCGGATTAGCGGCGCAGGTGTCTGGTGCTGCAATGTCGAACGTTGCCACGGACCCGTCCGGCAGGCGCCCAGACATAGCCGTCACTTCGGCTTGTGAGCGTTCTTCGATCGGGATCGAAAATCCATCGTTCAGTGACCAGTCGATCGTGGAGTATGGCAGCGTAACGTAGAATGGAATGCCGTTGTCGTAGGCAGCCAGTGCTTTCAGATAGGTGCCGATCTTGTTGCACACATCGCCATTGGCAACGGTTCTGTCAGACCCGACAAAGCACAGATCCACATCGCCACGCTGCATCAGATGCCCACCGGCGTTGTCGACAATGAGTGTGTTCGGCACGCCATGCGCGCCAAGTTCCCAGCATGTCAGTGCAGCGCCCTGGTTGCGCGGACGCGTTTCGTCGACCCAGACATGAACCGGGAGTCCCTTGTCGTGCGCCTGATAAATCGGCGACGTTGCGGTGCCCCAATCAACACAGGCAAGCCATCCGGCATTGCAGTGCGTGAGAATGTTGACTGCCCCCCCTTCTTTTTGTTCCGCGATGTTCTCGATCAACGTCAGGGCATGGGCACCAATTTCATGATTGGTCTCGACATCCTCGTCGCAGAGGCGTTCTGCATGGGCATAGGCGGCGTCAACACGTTGATCCGGCGCGGTGCTCTCAAGAACGCCAGTCATCTTTTGCAGTGCCCATTGCAAGTTGATTGCAGTCGGGCGTTGTTCGCCCAGCATCCGCGCGATCGTGATCAGGTTTTGATCCGACGGATCCTCACGCATCGCCAGGCAGATGCCATAGGCCGCGGTTGCACCGATCAATGGTGCGCCACGCACAAGCATCGCTTTGATGGCATGGGCCGCGTCTTGCGGGGTTTTAAGCGTGGCGATTTCAAACGCATGCGGAAGTTTCGTCTGATCAATGATCTCGACAGACCACCCATCCGCGCCAACCCAGATCGTTCGATGTGGTTTGCCATCAATTTTCATGAACGTGCCTCCAGGGCAAGTCGTGCGCCGAGCACAACAAGGATGCCGCCGCCCAACCATCCAAATGCACGTTGAATATATCTGCGCCCCGTGGTGCGCTCAGCAATCGTTGCCGCCATCACCACGGTTATCAGATCTGCTGCAGTGAAGGCTACAAGCGTCACAAAACCGAGAATGAACAACTGCAAAGCAACCGGAAGCGATGCCGCAGGGTCTGCAAACTGGGGCAGGAAGGCGAGGAAAAACAATGCGGCCTTCGGATTGAAAACCTCGACAATAATACTCTCTATAAAAGCACGTCGCGCCGTCTTATCTTGAATTTCAGGTATGGTCTCCGTTGAACCGCTACGTCGTATCAGACCAATACCGAGCCAGATCAGATAGAGCGCACCGGTGAGTTTGAGGACGGCGTAGGCAACGGGTACGTGCGTCAGCATGGCCGAAACACCGAGCGCTGCGGCAATAACGTGCACATATCCGCCAACATGCAGACCAACCGCTGCCATGAGACCCGCGCGACGGCCACGCGCCAGCGTCTGCGCCGCCGTATACAGAATTGCGGGCCCTGGAAAGAACGCAAAGACAGACATTGCGAGAACAAACGCCAGGAGCGTTTCCGTTGATGCCATGATTATTCCCCCTCAAACTCTACAAGAGTATGGCAGGCAATGCCGTCTGCACGCAATTTTGCGGCGCCTTGAAGGAAGGGCAGATCCACCACGAACGCTGCGCCGATAATCTCCGCCTCCAGTCGGCGCAGAAGTTTGACGGCCGCTGCCGCTGTCCCCCCGGTTGCGATCAGATCGTCGATCAGGAGCACCTTCTCACCCGGGTGCACCGCATCCTCATGCATTTCGATGATGTCGGTTCCATACTCCAGCTCGTAGTCCTGCCCGATCGCCTTGTAGGGTAATTTTCCTTTCTTGCGGATTGGAACGAACCCTGTGCCAAGCCTGTCCGCAATCGCGCCGCCGAGTATGAAGCCCCGCGCCTCGATGCCGGCAACCGCCTCGATCCCGATGTTGTGGTAGGGCTCGGCCATCTGGTGAATGGTTTCGCGAAGTCCGGCCGCATCGCCCATCAGAGTGGTCACATCCCGGAACATGATGCCGGGTTTTGGATAGTCCGGAATGGCCCGGATCAGGGACGCTATGTCAACGGTCATGGGAAAAGTGTCTCTAATGTTGCTGGTTGTGGCGGCTCCCAGAGCCTGTCTGACTTCTTGAGTTGCACGCGGGCTGCGCCGGTTCAAGTTGGGAGATACCTGGTGCGGTGCACGCTACGAGCCCGCTCAAAGCAACGACAAATGATTTTCGCAAGCTGAAACACAAGAAAACACGTGTGCGTGATCCCCGTCACAACGCGAAAATGCGCTCTGCCGTATCTCTCATCTCACAGACAAACACAGACATAAACCAACACAGACCTGGCAGCCCAAGCGGCCAACCCAACAGAGATACAAAGGATAAAGACCATGTTTCGCAAGACCCTCATCGCAGCAACCCTCGCCCTCGCAACCCTCACAGCCGGTGCAGCATCCGCATCCGCCAGCACCCTGAACAC